>QZJU01000011.1 GCA_003597955.1 Candidatus Parcubacteria bacterium | reverse complement strand
CGGCCTGGCAAGAGAGGTTCCATTCATCCCCGCACTTAAAGCGGCTAAAAGACTACTCCTGACGCCGCTTCCGTGCGGGGTTTCCTGGATTAGAAAAAACCGTTGGGTATCATTCTCAACGGTTTTTTATATTTGACTAAGTACAAACCCTGCTATATTAAGATAATTTAATCGCACTTTTAAAAAAATAGGAGAACGCAAATGAGCACGCAGATTGGAGTAATTGGGGGTAGTCAAGCGAGTTTGGCTGCCCTGGGTGACAAAGCAGACGCTGTATTGAGCGCCGCGCACCAAATCGGGTTTTTATTAGCTAAGCAGAAAATAATTTTGATAACCGGCGGCATGGACGGAGTCATGCAGGCAGCCTGTCAAGGAGCGAAAGAAGGCGGTGGAATCACTGTCGGCACTCCCGGCAGGAATCGCAAGGGGTCAAACGAATTTGTCGATGTGGAAATATGCACTCCCATTGATGTCGGTGATTTCCTGTTTGCCGGGTTATTAAGCTGCGACGCAATAATCATATTGCCGGGCGGGCCGGGCACTTGGGCTGAAATCTATATGGCTTATCGTTTGGGCATACCGATGATCGTGTATACTGGTTTCAGCCAGGAGTTCGATCGGCTGGCCGGTACTTCTTTTGACGAAAGCCAAAAAGTTGTATTTATTGGCGCTTCAACGGCTGAAGAGTGTATTTCGCAAGCGGTGAAATTTTTAGAAAAAGTATAAAAATTTGTTTATTAAAAAAAGAGCATCAATAAACAACTAGTAAATTAGTAATTCGGAGATTTGTATGAGCAAGCAGTTAATCGTTTTTTTGGTCGCTGTTTCCATAGCGAATGGACTTTTCAGCCTGTGCCTGCGTAAGGCAGCCGTAAATGGCGCAACGCCGCCCTTAATGGCAATCAGTTCGGGTATTGCCTTGATTATAGTCGGACTGTTGTTTCATTGGTTGGCCGGGCAGTTTCTGGGACAGAAATCCAGCACTGTTGCCAGTTTGGCTTTTACGCCAATCAGCTTAAAATATGTAATTTTTGGTTCCTTAGTCTGGGCAATAACTCTTTTATTGCTGGTTAAGGTTTACGGCGCCCTGCAGATGTCCATCGCTTATCCGTTAGTATCGGTAGGCACAATATCGGTAGTCGCTCTTATTGGCACAAAATTCCTGCATGAGGGTTTTCCCTGGACAAAGGTTATTGGTTTATTATTAGGGGGAGTGGCGATTTTTCTTCTGTATTTTCCGCAGGAAACCGTAATCAAGTTTTTCAAAAAAGTTCTGGGCTGAATCAGCTCAGCCCTTATTATTCACAAGCCTCGAATTTGACTAAAAAAGCCATTTGGGTATAGTCTAATTAAACCTTTGACAGTTTAAGAACACAATGCGTTTGTAGAGAGAAATAGTAAGTAAATTTATAGGTTTCAAGCGAATCCGGGATAGTGTAAGCCGGATACCAGGGGTTTACTGAACACAACTCTCAAGCAGCTCCGCCAAAAGCGGGGACGGTGGTCACTCATCGTGAATTATAAATTAAGTGTTCGGATATTACCCAGATAAATGGGCAAAGTCCGGAAAGTAAGGATGGGACCGCGAGAATCTTAATTAAATAAAGACTCTCGTTCCTTACAGGTTGCTGCTAATGCGCAGGAGCACGTAGGGGGCGAGGGTATTTTAATTATTTTTTCAACCAATATAATTCTTTATCTTATGGAAAAAACGCAACCACACTTAAATTTAATAACTGGGGATGTGCCGGCGTTTGTATTTCTGCCAGGCGATCCGGCAAGGATCGATAAGATCACAAAATATTGGGATTCTTGGAAGGAAATCGCCTATCAGCGTGAATTTCGCACATGTGTAGGAACATATAAAGGGATCCCTGTTGCCGCCACCTCAACCGGTATTGGGTCGCCATCAGCCGCCATCGCCGTCGAAGAGCTCGTCGCAGTTGGCGCCAAGACATTCATACGGATTGGTACATGCGGCGCACTAAAATCAGAAATTCAGCCTGGCGACATAATCATTCCGTCGCGTGCACTTCGGCTCGAAGGAACTACACAAGAATATGTCAATGATGATTTTCAAGCTTCGGCAGATCCGACGGTTTTAAAGTCTCTTGAAACAAGCGCGAAAGAATTGGGTATTAAATCATTTACTGGCGTCAACCGCACGCACGACGCATTTTATGAAAGTGCCGAACGCTTCTTGCGGCTGATGAAATTACCAGAATACGCTTGCGGTGAGCTAATTAGCTCTGAAATGGAATGTTCGGCTATTTATACCGTAGCAAAACTTCGAAATACCCGAGCTGGCGCCGTCTTGGCAGTCAATACGACAGAACCACTTGATCGCATAGCTAAAAACCCTGATTTAATATACCAGCTTGAAGTGTCCCCCCGGGCTGCTGAGGGTATTGATCGAGCAATACGAACAGCTTTACGCGCGGTAGAATTATTGGATCAGGAAAATTAAAAAATAAAAAAGAACTTTAACAATAAATACCTATAAAAAGAATGGGAGGCCTTGTGCCAAAAACATTATATTTAATCGATCTCGATCTTACGCTCGTAAATGAAAATTACGAGCCTGTCGTGTCTTCAGACATCGTGGGGCGTGTCGCACAAGAATTGATTGCGCGTGGTAATCGAATTGGTATTATATCTGATTCTCCGATTGAGGTAATTGAAAAATGGATGCGGATTTTTAATTTTCGAGGTCCGCTGATCGCCGAACGTGGCGCATGCATTGTTCATGAATCTAAACGGAGTGAGGTGGTGCTTTTGCCTCGCATAAACTGGCAAAAACTATGTGAAGCTCTAGTGATACGGTTGCTCAATGCGATTCCATCTCTTGAGGTAAGGAAAGAATTATATTTGGAAGCATTTCAAAATCCCGCAAAAGAATCACCCGGAACTCTGATATTACTTTTTAATCCTCACCGAAGATGCTCGCTAAGCATGCATATGCGGAAAATCGGTGAAAAAGGACGATGGTTGCACGATGAAAGTTTTTTTAGCAGTGTAATCGATGTAACCAAGTGCACGCTCGCCGAATTACCGGAAACCTGGATAGAAATTGATGCGAATATTTCGTATGGAGTTTGTATCCTATCGGATCCCTCAAATCAGAAATCAATCTCAATACCAGCGCTCCGCAAAGCGTATCCTGATTTTCGCATCGTTGCAATTGGTGATGGCATCACTGAAATCCCGCTTTCGGGTGTAGTAGATGAGCTTTGGGCGGTAGGTAATGCCCAAAAAAAATTAAAAACGATCGCCGATAGGGTAGCATCAACATCAATAACACAGGGGGTGATTGAGCTTTTGCGGCGTGATTGTGAGTAGCTAAGGAGGAGTTAATGAAACCATACATAATTACCGAGGATCTTGAATTTCTTGTCCACAGGTGGACTGAAAAAATGAGGTTACGGGTTCCTGATCATGGGTTTTTCCAAAATCTTCAGCTTAAATTAATTAACGAGCTCGAATCGATCTTTGGTAACAAATCCGCTGTTGTTATCTCATACAAGGGTTTGCAAGAAGATTTAAAGCAACTAATTCTATCAGCTAACGGGACAACCGTCGTTTCATTAGACCAGATTTATAATAGTTGTAAACATCATCTTGAAAGCAATCGTATTGCGGATTTGGACACAATGGAGGTCATCGGTGAAGCCCATCGACCTGGGCATGCTTCGCTGACTGAGCAAATCAGGAAACTACCCAAAGACCAGCCAATCACTTTGGTAGATGACGGCTGTTTCTCTGGGGGTACACTAACCAGGATTTATCAATTGATGCTGAATCAAGGATTCATCGTGGAAAGAATAATTGTGGGCCTAGTCATTGATCGTCACCAAAACCGTTTTATTAGGAGATATCCCGAAATACCCCTGGTGGCCGTGAAGGAATATGAAAACGTCATTGACTGGGTGTGCGAACGTGACTTCTATGTTGGCGTGCCTTTGTCTGGACGCACCGCCGGAAAAGTAGATCACGGTATTGTCAGTCCCTGTGAGCCTGAAATATCTTTACCATACTGCTTACCGTTCGGTGATCCTATTAAAGGAGCCTCTATTCCCACTGATCGAGCCATAGATTTTTCACGTTTTATTCTCTCACTAAGCCTTGAGCTCTGGGAAAATATTGAAAAAGAATCAGGCCGACCAATACTCTCCCAGGATGTCCCCCGTTTGCCCAAAGGCGTAGCCCGAGATAAGCGCAGATTCACCGAAGCACTAAATGCTGTGCTTAGAAAACTTTAATAAGCTCTTTACGGTAAGGATGTGTTTAAATAAACACATCCTTTTTTTATTCCGCTTTTTTCACGCAATGGGTTTTAAAAAATCATTAAAAATGGAGGCTAATTTACATAAGGTTGATTGCGATACTGCAAAGCTTCGGCAATGTGCTTAAGCTCGATTTTTTCCGAGCCTTCCAGGTCCGCGATTGTCCGCGCGACTTTTAGCACGCGCACATAGCCGCGCGCCGACAAATGCATCTGGTCGACAGCTTGCTGAAGCAAAACCTGACTGGCCGCTTCGATTTGGCTATGCCGAGTCACCAGTTTTTGGGACATTTGCGAATTGCTGGAAATTTTTTCTTTTTTAAATCTTGAATCTTGAATTTTCCGAGCGGCCAAGACGCGCTGGCGGATTTCGGCCGAACTTTCCGCGGGTTCGCCGTCGATTCTTAAAGTTTTGAAATTCTGCCGGGCGACTTGGATGTACAAATCGATTCGATCCAGCAAAGGACCGGAAATTTTTCTTTCATACTTCAATAAATTCGCCGGGGTACACAGACAATTTCTTTTGGGGTCGCCGCGAAAGCCGCAGGGACAGGGGTTTTGGCTAGCAATGAGGGTAAAACGCGCGGGAAATTGCAGAGTTTGTGCGGCCCGCGAAACCGTAACCAACCCGTCTTCCAAGGGCTGGCGCAGGGCTTCCAAAGCCTGACGGGGGAATTCCGGCAATTCATCCAGATACAAAACGCCGTTATGTGCCAACGAAACTTCGCCGGGCTTGGGTGTGGAACCGCCGCCGACCAAAGCCACGGTTGAGGTGGTGTGGTGCGGCGTGCGAAAAGGCCGGCTTAACTGCAAAGGCGCATCAGCGGGCAAAATTCCGCCAATGCTATGGATCGTGGTGACTTCCAAAGCTTCGGGGTAAGTTAATTCCGGCAAAATCGAAGGCAGGCTGCGCGCCAGCATGGTTTTGCCGCTGCCTGGCGGGCCAATCAGCAGAACATTGTGTCCGCCGGCAGCCGCGATTTCCATGGCTCTTTTAGCTTGGGCTTGGCCGCGAATATAGGCGAAATCCATTCCGTCATTTTCAACCGCACTTTTGGGTTTCGCCCCCTTTTCCGGATTTAAAATCTTGGTTTTAGTCAAATGCCCAATCAATTCCGGCAAAGAATTTGGCGCAATAACTTTCAAGCCTTCGACTAAAGCGGCTTCGGGACCATTGGCTTTTGGCACCACGCAAAAACGCGCTTTGGTATGCTTTGCCGTCCGCGCCAAAGCCAAAGCGCCTCTGACCGGGCGCAAGCTGCTATCCAAACCCAGCTCGCCAATAAAGTATATGCCTTCGCATAATTCCGCCGGCAACTGATTGGTTTGCACCAAAAGAGCTAGTGCGATAGGCAAATCAAAACCCGGCCCGGCTTTTTTTAAATCCGCCGGCGCCAAATTGATCGTGATTTTATGCCGATAAAATTCAAAACCCGCAGTTTTGATGGCTGACCTGACTCTTTCCCGGGCTTCTTGCACAGCCGTGTCAGGCAGACCGACAATCATAAAATTCGGCAAACCGAATTGCGTGTCGGCTTCAACCTTAACCTGGCGGCCTTCAATGCCAAAAGTGGTGGCGGACAAAATCATTGTTGACATATTTTTTCGCTTTCTTTTGAAAAAATCTCCGCTGAATCTTTCTCCTTTCTTTAAAAAAATTCAGCTTTAAAAAAATATTTATTTACTTCTCTCGTTTTCTTTTAATTTATAAGTGAAAATTAAAATAATCGCCCCGGCCGTAACCAGTAAGTCGCCCAGATTATTAGTGGTGAACCAAAAAGAAAATTTCAAAAAATCCCTAACCCCACCGAACCACAATCTATCCAGGAAGTTCGAAAAAGCTCCAAAAAAAATTAGATTTAAACCCAACCAGGGCCAGAATTGCCTTTGTTTGAAAAAACGGTAAGCCAGCGCAACGACCACGCCCAGCAAAATAAAACTCAATATCAAAACACCCCTATAACCAGTGGGCAAAGTAAGGCCCAAGGCCACGCCCGCGTTTACGGTCGGCAGATTTTCCGCAAACCCGGGAATTAATTCCTTGGCGCCAGCCCGAAAAGCCAACTCTCTAGCGATGCGGTCAATCACAAACAGGCCGGCGCTTATTAAGCTCACGCCCCAAAATTTATTTTTCATAACTTTAAAGACTTATTGACCTCGTGATTTTTGCACGCAAGCAATACAGATCGTGGCCGAAGGTAAAATTTTCAACCTTTCTGGCTCAATCGGATTGCCGCAGGACTGACAGATTCCATAAGTGCCGGCTTCGACCTTTTTTAAAGCCTCTTCAATTTCGGACTTGGCTTTTTCCAGATTTTTTTCCAAGGATAATCGGTTCTGATATTCCGCCACTTCAGCCGCGTTTTCTTCATCCTTGGCGCCGTGCTCTTCCCACAAGCCCTTGCCTTTGCTGAGCAATGAACCGAGGCGAGCAGTAAGGTTGTTGTATTCTTTGACTAACTTATTTTTTACATCGGTCAAAAAAGCCAAACGGCTGCGATCCGTTTTTACCGCTGATGTCTTGGTTTGTTGTTTTTTACCGGAATTCTTGGGCATAAAAAATAAAAAACAAAAGCGGTTACTTTAGCCAAGTTATTATCTTGGTCGTGCTCTTGTCAAAACCACTATAACAAAACCCCCAAAATCTCGCAAGCCTGGGCAAAAATCTGGATATTCCTAAAATCAACTACTTCAAGGTTGGTTGCTGACTGAAAAATTGTGAAATTTTTGGGTTTGGATTTTCTGGGCCGAAACTAGCCGCCAGCAGACCGGCTATAAAAGCGAGAAAAGCCAGCCAAATAATGGCGAGCCGAATACTTTTCTGCGGGGTCCGAGAAATAAACATGATTTTTGTGTTATTTTTTTATTTTCTGAATATATTATAGCGCAAAATCAAAAAAATTGCAAGTTCTTTGACTCGACAATTACTACCGCCTCACTTTCGACTGCGTCTTTTTCGCTTGATGTTTTTTTCCAACAATGCATCAATCCGGCTGCGCGCCTGGACCAAATCCGTTTTTATTTTTTCGTGCGTAGTGGCCTGCACGGACTTTTCCCGAATAGCTGACCGAATAGTGCCGGCAATGTCTTTATCCAACGCGCTTTGTAATCTTTCAATTTCTTCGTTTATTTCCGCTTCGGCGCGATTGATATCAAAATTCTGCTGCTTTTGCCAGTGCCGGTACCGTTCGTACAAAATGACCAAAAGCAGGAGTAAAGCGAAAATTATTAATAACAAGCTCACGATCAAGCCCCAGGTTGAAATATACATACCGAAAATTTGAACCACGGAGCCCAAGGTCTTAAACGACGCGGGCACGCTCTCTGGACTTTCAATGCCAAAACGATTAACGCTGTAAGCGGTCAAGTTGTGCTCACCGGGGAGTAACAGGGGCTTGAGGTCTTGACGCCATAAAATCAAACCTTCGGGCACGGCCACGCCGGCCCTGGAGTCGATTTTATAGCTTTCGCTCAAAAACCTGGCGACTTCTTTGCCGTCAATCAACAGAATCACGGTATCTCCTTCGGTAGCCAAGCCTTCCACAGAAAAAGTTTCAAACAGATTTACGACTCTGGGCACTTTCGTCAGACGCGGGGCTGGACTGCCCTCCACATTAAACTGGCCTATGGCGTCTCGGCTGTTTCCGGCCTTATCTGTCGCCCGAACGGTGAATTGATGCAGGCCAGCTTTCTGTTTTTTTAGGGTGTAAGGACTGGTGATTGGCAAAAAACTATCGTCATCATACGCAAAAGCATAACTGGCAATTCCGCTTAAGGTATCGGTGGTGGCAAAAATAATCGTTACATCGGGATTGTTTTCTCCGCCTTCCCGAGAAACCTGCGGCGTGAAATTTTCCGGCGGCCGGGTATCAATTTGGATTCGAAAATGCTTGACTGCGGACCAGCCAGTCGGGAATCTGGCTCGAATATGAAAGTACCAAATCCCGTCAGCCGTCTGCCGGAACTCCTGGGTTCCGGTATTTTCTTCCAAGGCTTCGTCGGGAACCGTGCTGGAAATCTGATCCAGAACATAACTAACGCCTGAACTGCCGTTTGGTCGGCTCCAGGTAATGGCAATGTCTGATTTGTTGTACCAAGCGTCGGAACTGGGGTGGGTGCTGGAGCTGACGGTTGGCGAGGGCATGGCTGGCGCTTCAGGTTGAGAAGGCTCGCTGGGTTGATTGGTGTTTTGACTGACCGAGGTAATATTCAAGGTCGCACTACCGTAACCGGTCAGGATATTCGTGCCCTGACCGTCATTGGCTAAAATTACGCCCGAAGTAAAACTGATTTTGGCCGCCCCGGTCTTTTTGGCTTTAAAAGTTACAGTCAAAACACTGCGACCCGAACCTTTATAACCGGGCGTGGGCAAGCCGCCGGCAAAACTCACGGTCCCGCTGTTGTTGGAATAGGTTGGTTCTTGCGTCCAATAACCGAACAACCCGGTTTTTGCCAAACTTGTCACCTGCAGTTTATCCGTGGGGAAGCTCACCACGCCTTGACTGGCATTCATGGCCTGATCCGCGCTGACTACCAAAATGGAAATGGTTTTGGACTGACCCACGGTTAAACTCGCGCTTGAAGGCGAGAGCGTCAGACTGGCGGCTTGAGTGGTTTTCGGCCAGCCGGCCAGGCCTAAAATCAAGGCGACGACCGCGATGTGAAAAAATTTCTTCATCTTCAGGGATTTTTATCGAATTTTTCTTGGTTTTCGGGATTAAGGAAATCCGCCGCCTGCGCTTCCGGTTCTGGCGCCGCTTGGGCATTGCTTGCGCTCGGCGAGTTAGCTGGCGAATTTAGTTTATCTTGTTTCACTTGGTCTTCAATGGCTTCTTCCAGCGCTCGCGCCGCCATGATGGTTTTGGCCAGTTCTGATTCTTTTGTCAGGGTTTCCTTTTCTAGTTTTTTAATATCTTCAATCACATCCTGAGGCTTGCGGCGCCAGCGGGCAATCAGCCAAACTAATAAAGCGAGCACCAGGAGACCTGCGCCAATCAGCGCCAGGTTCGTAAAAAGCGTGTTTTGCAAAAGCGGCTTTTTACCCAGAATTGGGCCGGCTTCTGGCGTCGCTACGGCAAAATCCAATTTGCCGTCGGTGGAATTTCCGGCCTGGTCAAAGACCCGGATGGATACTTGGTACTTGCCTGCCGGTAAATCCGGCAACCTGACCGGGCTGGTCTGCTCGGTAAAGAAAGGCGTGCCCTGGTTAGGATCGTCCAAATATAACAATTGCATTTCATAATGCTCAATCCCGGACATGGCGTCAGTTGTGAAAAATTTCAATTCAGCTCGTTGGCCTGGCGCGGGTTTGGGCGGATCCAATATCGGCGTAAAAGCAGCGGGCGGTGTTGAATCAATCAAAACCGCGTAGTGGGAGGTGCCGCCCCAACTTTCGATCTTGGCGCGCACATGAAAATACCAGCGGCCGTCTTTGTCCGCCATGACTGTGGTTGTTCGGCTGGTGGTGGCATCGGTTCGCTCCAGTGGCGTGGTGCGGGAGTTCTGATCAAAAACATAACTATAGCCCGTGGCGCCGGCAATTTCATCCCATTCGAAATTTATGGTCCGGTTCTGCGACCAGGCGTTCTGATCAGGATGGCTGTGTGAAGAAACCACCGGACCTTCAGGCGCGGCCAAATTCAATTCCAAATTTGCGTCCCCGCGGGATGTCAAGATGTCGGTGCCCTGACCGTCGTTGGCTAAAACTCTTGAAGTGTCAACAAAAGTAAGTTTGGCGGGTCCGGGCGAAATCGCGCGAAAGGTTATGGTGCTGACAATGCCCGCATTAGTGGTGATGCCTGGGTTAGGCAAACCGCCTTGAAAAGAAATGGTGCCGGCAACATTCGAATATGTCGGCTGATCTACCCAAATGGAAATGAAGGAAGTGCCGGCGCTGGGATTCACCACCTGCAATTTTGTCGGCGGGAATTTAATGTCTGCCTTGACCGCATTTATGGCTTTGCCGCCGGTATTAACCTGAATGGAAACATTAAAAGTGCTGCCCACGGTAAAGCTCCCGGAGGCCGGACTGAAAAGCAGGCTTGCGCCTTCAGCGCCGGTTGCCGGCTGGACGAACAAACCCAGAGCCACGCTTAGAAACAGCGCACCTAAGAGCAAAATCATGGCTAGTTTTTTTGCTTTAACCTCCATTCTTGAATTATAGCGCCTTTTGCTAGTGGTTCGCTATGATTTTTGCCTTGGCCTTTTTCCGAATTTTATACCGAATCCAAAGTACCGCGGCCGCTAAAACCACGCTACTAACGATCAGGAGTATTTGTCGCCAATCCCAGATTTGGGCTTTAACGCCCAGAATGGTTGTCGTGATAAAATTTCCAGCTGCATCATAGGCTGTAATCGTAATGTCCCGCCTTTGCTTTTGGTCGAGCAGAACATATGGGCTTGCCGCATTTTCTGTAAATTCATCACCTTCCAATATTGAATACCGCACAACTTCGGAAACATGATCCGTAGCGTTAAAAACCAAAGTCAATTTATCTTCAATAACACCCCTTGCTAGCTGAGCGGAAATTGGTTCCGGCTGACTGGCATCAATCTGCGCCCTCACCCGCATTGGCTCACCCCAATCGTCATTCGGCAACCTTTCCCGCAGAATAAAATACTGTACGCCTTCGTCGACATTGCTATAACTGGCTTCGCCGACCGCGCTGCCAAAACGCAAATCCGGCAAAGCCGCGGGGTCTGGCCCAAAAGTAAAAGCATAAATTGCGCCTTGTGACGCCCGCCAGGAAAATTTCACGTCCCGGGCTTTGTACCATTCGTTTTCGTCTGGATGGGTGGTCGAAGTCAAATTCAGGGTGGAAGCGGGAATCTTTATTTCCAATTTTCCAGGCTTTGTGGTTAAAGGGGTTTTTGTGCCCAAGCCGTCGTTCAAATACACACCCGAGGTTCCGCTGTCAATGCTGACTTGAGTCTGACCTAAAGTTTTGGCCTTAAAAACTAATGACAAAACTTTACCGTTAATCACATAACTACCATTAGGTATTCCGCCGGCAAAGGTAATTACGCCGGCCGCAATGTCCGCTTTGGGTATTTCCGGCCAGAGGCTCAAAAACGAACCCCATTTGGCGGCTTCAACAAATTCCAAAACATTCGGGTCATAAACAACGCGGGCTTGGATGGCGTTAACGACCTGTTTTTCGCTGTCCAAACGAACTTCAAAAACTGCGGTCTGACCTTGGCTGATGCTGTCATTTTCCGGAGAGATGTAAAGAATCGCGGCTGAAGCGGATTGGCAAGCAAATAGCAGTCCCCCGAGTATAAAACCGGTTAAGACAATTTTCCCCGGTCCGGAAGTTAAATTTTTGAAAGCATTAAACATTCTTTAATCAGTCCAATAGTAAAGCAAGATGCTAAAATCAATGATATTCACTACGCCGTCGACATTTAAGTCCACCCGAGAATTTTTTGCTGGGGGCTTGCTCCAGTAATAAAGCATTATGCTAAAATCTACCAAATCAACATGGCTATCGCAATCGATATCTGCTATTACTTTGCCTTCACATTGCGCAGTGGTAGCAATTTGAAATGCGACCGTGTTGCTGAATTCAGAAACCGACCCGTCCGGGTCAGTGGCTTTGGATTTGGCTGTGTGCGAACCCAGGCTAAGGTCGTTGGCTTGAAACTGTTTTGTCCAGGTGCCGGAATGCGTCGCTTGGGTGTTAAAGGCCTGCTCGCTTTCCGAGCTTAAGTACACGCTCACTGTGCTTCTTGGGCTGGTGCTGCCAAAAACCGTTACGGTATCGCCCAAACGCACCTGGGTTTTATCAACCTCTATGGTCGGCCCCAAAAAAATTCCGGTGATGGTTACGGTCGTGCCAGTGGACAGAGTAATGGCAAAATTTGCGGGTGGGCCTTGCACGCCGTTCTGATCTTTGCCAGAGACGCTGAAATTGTAGGTTCCGGCGCTTAAACTGCCTAAGGTGATGTCAAACCGAGCCTGCGGGTCAGCCGGAACTTCAGCAGCTAAAACCCCGTCTTTTAAAATGGAAATAACTGAAGCGGGATAAGCAATGCCCCGAAAAATCACGGCCGTAATTGGTGTTTCCTGGGGCGTTGACGAAGGGACGGAGGCCGTGACTGAAACAATATCCAAAGAATCGGCTTTTGCGGAAAAACCGAAAAGCAAAGAAACAAAAAAAGTCAGGCCGATTAGATATAGCTGCTGCCGACTTAGCCTAGCCATCATTTTATTAAAACCTTAGAGCTTAGGATTCGGCTCAGATTCGGTTTTTTTTGATTTATTAATTATCCACCGATTGTACTTCTGGATCAGCAAAATTATAATGATGACTAAAATAATTATGACCAGGCCCCAGACAATGATCAGGTGGTAAGGCAAAACCCAAAATTGCGTGGTGGTCGAAAGGTTAAAAGGTTTTTGCACGCCGACCTTGATTTCTAATGCGGCGGTGTATTTCCCAAACGCAAAATTGTTCTTTTCGTTTTTATATTCAGTCCAAAAATCATTCCAGAAATTTCCCTGACTTTGCGCCACCTGGGCTTTTTGCCAGACTTCTTTGTCATAAACTCGAGCAACGCCCGGCAGGGTATAGCCTTTTTCCGTATTAAATTCAATGGTTGCGCTGATTTTTTTGAACAGGTTGGTAATGGTAATGCCGCCAATGGGTTTTAGGTGAATATTGCCGGTGTTTTGGAATTCCGTGGTGAAATCGACGGGCAGACGATTAAAAACTTTTTTTCCGGATTTCGCCGTAAAGGATTTGATAATAGCGCTTTCTTTAGCCTCTGGTCCGTCAACTCGCACCAACATCAAAACCCCGATATTGGAAGTAATTGCTATTTGACCCCCATTTTCCGGTTTGGCTTCGGGTGGAGTATTGGAAAAAAGCACTACGCCATAATGACCCCCGGCATACGCGGTCGTCGGAACTTCCACGGTTATGGGCACAGAATATCGGCCTTCGGGCTCAAGCGTGATCGGACCTGACGGGTATTTAATCCATGTGCTTATATCCTCCTTGGGTGCTTCTAAGTCAATCATGGGCACGCCGGGTTCATCGCCAGCCGTGAAATTCGCCGTGTTTATGTAGATGACTTCTGGTTTGTCTTTACTTTCATTATAAAGTTTGATTTCCACTTCGGCTTTTTGGCCAGGCTGAACCCCAAACTCCATAATCGGCGGGCTAAGGGTAATGGCATTGGCTGAAGACGAGAATAACAACCCAAACAAAAACCAGCCAAAAACCAAACCCCAGGGGGCTAAAAATTTTTTGGATTTTAAGGAATTTAACAGATTCATTTATCTCAATTTAGACAAGCCTTAAATTCAGATAAACAGCTTTTGCTGGCCAGAGACCAAAAGTATTATCCTGGTTTTTAAAACCAGCCTAATGAATTAAAACTTTGCGGTCGTAACCAGGGTGGCGGTGCTGGTATAGGATCCAGCCGGAGTTGTTCCGCTAACACTAGCTAGAAAACATAGAGTGATCGCCTCTGAACTGACCGGCGTGGAACTTGAGGCAAAAGATTGAAAAGCCGTGGTTAAGGCTGTGGCATTAGAAGTGGTGGCCGTGGTTGAGCAAGCCGCAGGGCTCCATTGGGCAATGGTGTTGCCGGAATCTGAAGAAGAAGCGCCGAATTCCTCCGTACCCGCCACGATTGTTCCACCGGAAGTATCATCAATCGTGTCGCTGGCGCCAGAAGTTAAGGTGTTATTATATTTCACCATGGAGATGTAGCCGCCGCCGGCATTGGTTGTCACGGTACTGTCAATGCCTGCCTGATTTACATTAGCCGTAGTCAAAGTACCCAAGGCCGCACTTGTGCCGCTCAAGGTCACCGTCAAAGTCGGCGTGACGGTTGCTGTGACACTAACTTGATCCGCAGCGATAATTGACAAAGCTAAAGTGCCTGTGTCGATATCCCCAGAGCCATTATTGGTTTTCACGGTCACTTGAATGTCGTTTGCCGCAGCACTGGTAGTGCCGATAACTGTGGAAGAAGCCATAGCAACTCGAAAACCGTATTTTGTTCCAGCCGTCAAGTTATCCACCCCGCTAATCGTGAAAGTGTCGGGAGTTTGTGTGCAAGCCCCAGTCTTGGTTGTGCCGGGCAAAGCCGTGGCCGTTTCACTGCCGCCGGTTGGGTCGGTAATACCCGTGATCACCAAATCTCCGGTTCCAACAGTGCGGCACCATTTGGTGTTATGGTTGGCAGTGTTCGGAAAAACAAAAATCACACTGTTTGCGCCTGAACCGCCGCTGACATTAGTGACAGGCGTAAAGAAAACCTCAAATTGCACGCCGGTCGCAACATCGGCCTGCTGGCGATTTAAATACATTCGCAAAACCGTCATGGTTCCCGCATTAGCCACTCGGGGTGCGCTAAATTGCCAAATTAAAGCCAAGACGCTTAAAATGGCTATTGAATATCGACCAAAATTTTTCCGGAACTTAAGGTGGTTTTTCATATTTTTAATTTATTAATTTAAGGTTAATTTTGTTTTTAATTTTTTAAAATGACTTAGGTAAACTCCTACCGTTAATGATATTATAGCACAGACCCAAAAATCTTGCAACTCTTTGATTCAACTAGAATTTGTTGGTAAGCTTTTGCGTGACGAAAGTGTTTCCGCTTTTATCCGAGCCTGCCGCGGCAAATTCCACATAATTCCGGCCCTCTAAATTAAAGGTCCAGCTATATTTTCCACCTGCCAAATCTGGAACGGATTGTATAGGTTTTACTCGCCAATAATTACCATTCGAGTCTTTAATAGCGCCATATGGATATGCATATAACTGTTCATTGGTTTGAAGAGTGTAAGTGTTGCCAACGCGGATCAATTCCGCAACTGGTGGTTCTTCATCAAACAAATTCAGCATGATCCGGATACCTTCCATAGCGTTCACGAATTTAAACTTAATGTCGGGGTAATACCACTGCTTAATGAAGTTCAGGGTAGTCAATAATGAGTACTGACCAAAATACGGAAAATAGTTATGATTGTAAGTGCAGATCATGACATCTTGGCCTTGGTTAGCTTTAGCAAAAGCTTGAATCATGTCACTCACATCGCCGCCACAACGGAACATGATTCTTTTCTGGCTCCCCGGCTGTTGGTAATTTGTCGGGCTGGGATGATACCACGACCAATCCGCCGGCGCATCGTGCCAATTATATACGTTACCGATCCCATCAGCCAAAGTCTGTAGACCATAGCCGGGCGAAAGATTGGTTAAATCAAACGGAAAAATATCTTCCAGCCAATTCGAATAATCATTATTTTCCCAACCCCAACCCGAACGGTACATTGCGGGGAAAAATTGCTGATCGAGAATCTGGCTGGCCAGCATTTTTTCGGCCAATTGAATATCCGTACCGTGCTCATAAAAGGTGCTGTTAAAAGTCAGTAATTGATTCCAGAAAAATACATCGTCATTATTGATGTCCGTCCAATCAGAAAGGTGAAAATGCCAACCCAGGGCATCATCATAGCCGGTAATTTTATTAGCGTAAGGTTTTATAGCCGTGTTGACGGAATTACAATCTCCTTGCTGACTGCGGCAGTAGCCTTCGTGATTCATTAGGAACCAAGAAAGCTTTATTGACCCGCCGAAAGAATCTTTATTGGCGTTACGATAAGTCTGTCCAAAAACATAATCCACATTGCTTCCTGGTCCAAAATCCGAACTGCTTAAATCATTCGAGTAGACTCGAGGATTAAAGGCGGCTCGTTCCGTATCCACTGCGTGCACCACATACACCGTGCCTTTTGTGGGTGCAGGTCGGCAGGCCCCGCTAATGCAACCGTATGGACAGTCAATAATTCTAGAAACCATTTGCTGGTTCACGCAAGAGTATTCCTGCAATTTTGAATAATATTCAAGACTGCTCGCAGTACCAGAAGTTACGCACTTATCCAGATAAAAATTCTCTGACTGATCCTCCACGGCAGACATTACCGCACTGCGAACATAAACATTCTGGCCGTTGTCAAAGTCTTTACAGTTGGTTAGGGGCTGTATCGAATTCTGGCTTGGTAAAACCTTGGCAATGTTTGAATTTTTGCTAATGATTGTAACTGGTTCACTTTCAGACAAGTCGGTAATTGAATTTGCTGGTTGACTCAAAACGCTTAGACCAAACAGTGCAAAAGCACCATATAGTGCCAGAATTATCCAGGGTTTAATCAGCCATTTGCTCATATCACTTTTTTAGCACAGTTGAAGAAATTTACAAATCAAACAAACTAAAATTTCGCTGTTGTCACCAAGGATACGGTGCTGGTGTAATAGCCAGCGGGCGTCAAGCCGCTAATACTTGCCAAAAAGCAAAGCGTGGTTGATTCGTTGGTGACCGCGCTAGTGGCCGAAGCGAAAGACTGGAAATTTGTGGATAAGGCTGTGGCATTAGATGTGGTAGCCGTGGTTGAGCAAGCAGCCGGGTTCCACTGGGCAATGGTGTTGCCGGAATCCGAAGAAGACGCGCCGAATTCGGAAGTGCCCGCCACAATAGTTCCTCCTGTGGTGTCTGGAATTATGTTTGTGCCAGAGGTTAAAGTGTTGTTGTATTTCACCATTGAGATGTAGCCGTAAGTCGCATTGGTAGTGACCGTGCTGGTTATACCCGCCTGATTGATGTTGCTTACTGATAAAGTGCCTAAAGCCGCTGCATTGCCGCTTAAAACTACGGTCAAGGTTGAACCGCAACTGCCTGTGCCAGACACTGTCCAGCCGGTATTATTATTCCCGGTATCTGTGGAATAGGTTGCGCAAATCGTGGAACCACTTGTATTGTAGGAATCTGAAATTTGAACATAAGAAATCGAGGCCGAAGCTGGATTAATATTCCATTGCGTTGGACTGCTAGAAGATTGTAGAGTCACCAATTGACCTGATGCGCCAGTGACTGTCCAGGTGCCGATTACGGTTTGGGTCGTGCCGGCGGTAAAAGTTATGGCTTTGGCCGCACCAATGCCGGTAACGGATAAATTATTAAAGGTCGTACTGCCGGAAATTGTCGAAGCGGCCGAAGTGGTCAAAGCAACTGTGCCGCTATTGTGGTTGAAAGTACCGGAATTGGAGAAACCCGACCCGAAATTCATAGTCGTTGCCGAACTGGCTTGAAAAGTGGCATTTGCCGCAATTGTGACATTGCCCGTTACCGTCAAAGTCGGGTCATAGGTGTCGGCTTGAAATATCGTGGTGCTTGGGTCAGCACCAGTATTCAAAAGATCCAAAGTCGAAGCAATAATGATGGTTTGACCGCCGGCGCTACCAGCGGTTACGGTTCGACCGGCTGTGGTACCGCTGTTATCGATTTCCACGAACTGATAATCTGTTCTGGCACTCATGGTTTGATCGTTAGCCACTGTATCAAAACGTAAAATAAGCGAGCTCGCTAAAACGCCCGAGGTTGGAAAAGCCGTACCGCTGCGATAGGTTAAACGACCGGGACCATTTAAAATTCCGTTTAAAGTTAAAGTCGCCCCAGAATGTGTTAAAGTCCGACCATTATCAATCGCCAAAGTATCAAGAATGGCTATAACTAAGGTGTTGGAAACTGTCAGGTCCGAAGTTTGCAAGGTTATGGTACCGGTAGGAGCGGGATTAATAGTTAAATCATAAAGCGTCTGACCGCCACCGGTTATGGTATTTGCCGTACCATTCATTAAAACCAAAGATGACCCCGGGGTAATTGTACCCCCAGCCATACTAAAATCCCCGGAGACTGTGTGGGTTTCATTAGCCAAAGTCACGGTGCCGGAAAGTGTTAGGTTCTGTAAAGTCTGGGCGGCGCTAGTTAAAGTCCCTGTCCCATTCATAATTAAGGTGTTACCACTCGTCGCAGTATAAGTTCCGTCAGTGAAGTTTACATTTCCGCTCACGGTCCAGGTGCCCGTGCCACTGGTGATAATTTCCGAACTTGAGCCCACGCCCGTAAAATCCAAATCCCCGCCAATATTAACAGTTGGGTTGTTGGTGCCGACTAAAGTCAAGGTGTAAGTATTGCTATCATTAATCACATGCAAGTGCGAAGTCGCACCCGAAAGCGTGTAAGTGCTGGCCGAAAGCGTGACCGTCCGGTCCGCGGTGGCAGAATCACTGGCATAGATTTCCACTTTGCCGCCGTAAGTTCGGGCGTCAATTATGGTTGAACTAATGTTGTTGGCGGAAGCATCATAGCGAACTACCGAAGAAAGAGTGCCGCCGGTGCCCGGCCCGGCTGATGTATTGGTAAAACGCAAAGTCCCGGCGCCAGAAATCGTGCCGGTTAAAATAAAGATAGTTCCTGTGTGCGAAACGGTTTGGCCCGAACTTATGGATAATACCGCCGAACCGCCGATGCTTAAGACCCTTGAGGCCGTAAACCCGGTATTTGATACTGTAACCGTATTTGAATTATCTAAATAAAAATCGTAAAAAGTGGCGCCACCAGCATCAATGGTTTTGCCCGTGCCGCGCATGCGCAACTCGTTGGTTCCGTGGCTTAGGGTAACCGAGGAGTTGATGGTCAAATTACCATAAACATAAGATGTGTAAAGCGTGTAAGTCGGAGTGCCCGAAGCAGGAATCATTTCAAGATTATAATAACCAGTGGTGTTACCAAGTATATTTGAGTTGCTCGAAGAAGTGTAACGAAAAGTCGAAGTATCGCCGTTATCAAGCAAATAAATAACGGTTCCAGCCTGCGCGCCCGCTAATATCCAAGTGCTAGCGCCGGCATCCAAATAGTGACGATAGGTACTTTCGCCGGATGAGCATGATTGGGTAGCAAAAACCCCGTTAACTGTCATAGTGCCGGCGCTGGCGTGTACTGTGCTGGTGTAGTCCAATGTGCAACCCGAAAAACCAATGGAAAAAGTCAAATTATTGAAATTCCAGGCTTGACCTGAACTGCTGCCGACCGTACCACTAGTGTAAATCGTCACTGTGCCGCCGGTGTGGTTGAGAGCGCCAGCACCGGTAAAATCACCACCGTTAACCGTGATGTCAGAGGCGCTCGCAAGCGTACCGCTGGATATTGTCAAATCGCCGCTGACCGGATTAACAAATTTTGTGGTTACTGCATCATTGAATGTGAAAGTGTTTCCGGTTCCAGGATCGACAGTGATGTTGAATGGCGTGTTGCCGGCAGAAGTCAAGCTTTTGCCCGAGCCGTTTAAAACCAAGGTGTGGTTGGTGTCGGGTGTAAAAACGCCGTTGGTCATGTTCACATCTCCGCTTACGGTCCAAGTGCCAGTGCCAGTGGTAATGGTTTTGGTGCCACCGCCAGAAGTGTAAGATAAATTTCCCGTGATATTCACGGTTGGGTCGTTTGTATCCCCGGACAAGTTGATAGAACCCGTGCCTGACGAAAGTATGGTTAAATTGCCGCCCAAAGTATGGGTACTGGCTGACATGGTGACGACCCGTCCGTCGGTTGAACCGCTATTGTCAACCTCCACGGTAAAATAATCCGTTCGGTTGGTCATGGTTTGGTTGTTTGAAGTTGCGTCAAAACGCAAAACCAAGCTCCCCGAAAGCGTGCCGCCGGAAGGGAAAGCTGTGCTGGAGCGGTAGGTAAAACGGCCTGGGCCCGACAAAGTCCCGGTCAAAGTTAATGTGCTGCCCGAATGTGTTAAAGTCCTTCCGCTACCCATGCTAAAGGTATCGCCGCTGGCAATTGAAACCGTCCCGGACACGTTAAGATCCGAAGTGCTTAAAGTAATCGTGCCGGCGCTGGCCGGATCAATGGTTAAATTATTTATGGTTGCGCCGCCCCCAGTTAAGGTGCTGCTGGTGCCGGTCATGGTCACAGTCGTGCTGTTGGCTGTCACTGACGCCGGTAGGGTCAAATTATTTTTAACCGTAAAGTCGGAATTAAAAGTTGAACTACCGGAAATTGTCAAATTGTAAAAAGTCAGAGAGGGAGTTGTGCCGCCGCCAATAACATTTGTGTTCGAAAGCGTAATGATTGGAGAATTAGCCGCGTGGGTAATGGTTGCGCTCGTCCCGGAAGTTATGATATCACTACCGACCGTCGTGCTCCCGTCAATAGTTAAACTCGCAGCGCCGTCAACCAAAATATCTTGGCCAATCGAATTGCTATCAGTATCCAAATATGCCGTGGCGCTATCGTCGATGTGAAAATTCCCGCCCGAAGAATTTGTCGTAACCGTCCCCCCGGGATCATAAGTCTTGCCGGTCCAGACATGCAATTCCAAACCAGAATCTGTGGTTAAATTCGAAGAGGAAACGCCATAACGAATGCCTCCATTGCCATTATCGGCAGTGGCTAGTTTGGCATTGGTCATGGGCGTCGCCGAAGAAGTTTCATGCCTTAAAATCACCCTGTCTTGATACAAATCAAAACCGCTAATATTTGAAGTCGTATCATTGGCCAAGGTCACGGTCGTGGCTTTGGGCGTTTCACTGCTGTCAATGTAAACCGCAATCGGATCTCCGGCCGAACTTGTTGGGTCGCTTATCACGGAATAAACGCCGGCTGAAGAAATGCAAATCCCGGTTCGATCGGAACCGCCATTAGTCGAAGCGTAAATCGTTAAATTATTTGCCGAGCAATCATAAGCGGTTGAGCCATCGTCAGAATAAATTTTCCCACTTACTGAAATTTTTGACGGTTGGTAAGCCACCTGAACTGTGTTGGAACCGCTGCGATAATATCCGCTGCCCGGATCTTGGTCTGTACCAACACCAATTTGTAATGAATCTAAATTAGTAACTGTGTAAGGAGTAGTTGATTCACCGACTATGGCTGGCCGTAAATCAACAAAGTTATACATCTTCATAAAATCGGTCACTGTGGTAGTAGTATTTATTGATGAGGTTTCATTCGTAAGGCCGGATAGCACTCTGATCGTATGCACCACGGTTTGATTTGTGTTGGATGATTCCCAAACCGTGTTCATGACCCTCGCTTGCATAAAAGTTCCAGTAATCCCCGCGCTGCTAGCGGACTCCAAATTTGAGGTTTCATCCCCGTCTGCCGTAATTTGGATGTAATTTGCCGTGCTGGTTGGAATTTCATTAATATATTGGTAATCGGCAGTGCAACCAGTACAAGTGCCAGCGCCAACCCAGGCCGTGTTGGTGCCGGCAGAATCCGCGTCCATTCTGGCAATACGATAATCGCCCTTGAGTAAAGGAAAATTTCCAGTCGTATTATTCACATACACCATAAAATCATCAATATAAATATCAGCTGTGGTTGAAGCCGTAGAGGCGCCAAGCCGAACATAGGTGAAACTAGTTCCGCCTAAAGCGCTGGCAGAGGTCAGAGATTCGTAAAATACCGTCATGTCCGAATTGTAAATTCCAACCTCATGAGTGTCCGTATCAGCGTTAATTGTAATCGCCAAAACATACCAGGTGTCCTGCGCCAAAGCCGTGGTTGAAGCCGCCGCGCCGCCGGTAATACTAATCGTGCGGTCCGTGTTCAAAGTAATGGTAAATTGCGAATCCGCCGCCCTTCGGACATCATAAATAATTGTCGCTTGATTTTGAGTGGTCCCTGAAGCCACACGCAAAGCAAAAACGCTGCTTAAAACATCATAACCAGTGCTGCCTTCGCTGCCATTGGCATTATAAGTCACGCCGTGCTGGACCCACATAGCCGAAGAGGAGGGATTACTCCTTAAACTATATTCGCCCGAACGATAAATCGAATTGCTATAGGTGGGGGTACCGGAAGTCGAGTTAGCGTCCACGCTGTCCGCAGTTTCAAACCCATTCATATTGGTCAACTGCAGCGCTCCGGAAAGCAAGCCAACATCAAAAACTGTGCCATACCAAATGTCAAAGTTGCTGCCGTCAATCGCCCACATTCCCAGCATTTTATCACTGACGGTATTTGCGTGAACCGTATCAACTTGAGTGGTGTTTAAATTCATTACCGGGCCGCGCTCTGCGCTCCAGGTAGTCATGCCGTCATCAGAAACTTTATAATACACCGTGCTGGCGCCGGTTGAGCCGCGGATGTAAATGACATATATTTCGCTGGTAAAAGTGTCAAAGGCAATGGTTGCGCTGGTGATGGTGTTGGTGTCGGTAATGACATTGGTTTTGCTGGTCCAAGCTGAACCATTGTAAACCGCGGTTCGAACATCTGGGGTGGCAGACGCATCCCAAGCGTTATCTACATATGCCAAATATATATTGTAAGTATAGGGATCAATTGTCGCGCCCCAGGTTTCCGATCTGGATGCGCCTTCCACGGCATTGGTGTCCACATTATGATCAGTCCAATTTGCCTCCCAAGAATTGGCGCTGTCTTCGTATTCTTTAGATTGAATGTCGTCGGCGCTAACATCCCAACGCAGTAATAAAATATCCGCGCTGGCTAATGGCATTAACAACACATAATCCTGAGTAACATCATCCAAACCTTCGTCCGCTGTGGTGCTCCAATTTGTCCCCGTGTCGCTGGAATTTCTAACCACCGCGGTCGAATTTGCCGCGCCTGAACTGATGGCAATATAAATATCGCCATCAGTGGCGCTGACGATGCTGATACTATCCGTAGAACCTGTGCGACCAGTTGCGGAGTCGCTATAGGCGGCGACCTCGCCTTTTTGCGTGTCAGAGCTGCTGGTATCTATATTATCGTAATAAATCGTGTCGGTGCCGTTTTCCAAAAACGCCACATGAATAAGGTTACCCGTACTGCCGGGGGTCCAACGATCATACCAAATCGCAAAATTTTCACAATCAGTCTGGTCGGTCACATTAATCGCGTCAGCCCAATCAATTCCGCCATTGACTGTCTTTTTGTAAACCAAGGTACCGGAGCTGTTGACATAAAAAGCATAGCCGGTTAAATCGTCGGTAAAAACTAGGTGCCGACCTTCGCCTTCATGTCTAAAAACACTAGTATTGGCTGAAGTTTCCAGGGCTGCCAGACCCACGATATCAGATGCAATTTGCCACTGCCTGGATTCTAAATAATTACCGATTTTAACCGGCCCCAAAAGGAAAAGTTCGGGGCTAATGTCCGGCGGATTAAACCGGTATGACAAAGTGTAAATTTGGTTAGCGCGCCATTTCACCTGCCATTTGATTTTTAAAACCTTGCCTTCCTTTTTTACTTGACCGTTATTCGAGACAATCAATACTTCAAAAGACCCGGGCAAAGTTTCTTCTACCAGACCCACAAAATCGTCCTGGGCTTTTACGGTAACGGCCATAGTGTAATCGGCAAGCGGATAAATCCGGGTGGGCCCAGAACGACTGATATCAAATGGAATCACTGCGTCCACATATATGGTTTCGGAGATGAAATGCACGCCTGAAGTGGTCACAGCCGTCAATTCCGCTTGATATTCACCTTCGTCGGCGGTATCATACTCTGCCGAGTAGTCAGGCACATCTGTCACCGTAATTGGCCCGCACTCATTGGAGCGGGTAATGCCGCCGTCTTCGGTTTTTAAAATTTTCACAGCGCCAAAAGGGTCAGTAATCTTTAAAACTAATTCGGCATCACAAATGGTGTGACCTTGAGGGTCCAGTGTGGCCATGCCGAAATATACCGTCTGTCCGGGTCGGTAAACCGAACGATTCATATTCATCACCAGCACGCCCCAAAAAAATTCGTTTTTTATTTCGCTTAACTTACCGTCTTGTAGGATTGTAAAAGTCGCCGTGTATTTGCCTGGCTTGGTGAATTTTTCGGTTTTAAAGGTGTAATTACTAAAAACCGAACGACCTTCAGCTGAACCAGTTAAGTCATATTCCAGTGGCAATGCTTCGCCATCAGGATCTTCGAGTCTCACTTCTTCCACCTGTCTCTGGGTACCTTTAAGCCCCAAAAATCGTAAAGGCGAAGCTCTTTCTACTTCGACTTTAACCACAGGGTTTTCGCCGAATTTAAAATCCTTTTTATTGATTTTTATGGCATCCTTTGGCAAAAACAAAGGTTCAACCGTGGGCTTGGGCCGGGTTTCAGCCAACACTTGCACCCCGTCCACCCAGACCGTACTGTGGGCTGCCGCTGGCCAGGTGACAAATCTGAATCTGGCCTGCAAGCCGTTTAAATTATCCGCATTCAAAAGCGGAAAATCAAAAATCCAATAACCGCCGTGAGCCGCGTTGCTGACTTCCCGGTTTAGCATGAATGAATCTTGTTTGGTCCAGTTTTCGCCGTCCAAGCTGGTTTCAATAACCAAAATCTCTTCGCTGCCGGCTTGGGTCTGGGCGGCCAAAGAAACCACAACTCTGGCGTTTCGCAAAGTGGAATCTTCGGCAACGCCGACGGGCAAGACAAACCCCTTACACACCAAATTCAAATCTGTACTGGACTCCAAATCCGAATTTAAACCGCTGATTTTAGCGGAATTTTGGTCATTAAACCATTCGGGCCGCGTGTTTTCCATCAAGTCAAGTTTTTTGGTCTGGTCTGCGTTGATCCAACCTGAACAACTGCCGGGTTGCAAACTTACGGTTTTGACTTCGGTGTTTTGCGCCTGGCTGAAAAATATGATGCCAAAGATCAAAAAAACCACGGCCAGCCCAGCCGATTGTTTCAGGCTGTATCGGAAAAACTCAAAGACACTGTAAAAATCTCTTCTTTTTTGATTTTTTTTTGCTGAATTTTTCCTCGGTTTTTTTTGCATCGCATGTCCGACTTATATAAAACCCGCACAACACGCTCTTTGGTTTTTCAACTAAAACATAGAAGTTAAGATAAAAACTGTAATATATTATGCCAAATTTCGCCATATTTCACAAATTTTTCTGTTAATGAGCTCTATCAGCAGGAATTGGCGGTATCTAAAAGGATACAATGCCTGGCGCTTGCACGTCTGCTCCCGCAGCCGCGGGTTGAGACGGTAAATCCCGCACCAGCCTGCAACAATACGGTACAGGGTGGTGCGCGGATAAAGTAAAACCGCCTGGTAAAATACCAAACGGTTTTGTTATTTTAGGGCTATTTTATAGAAAAACGCCAAATTCCCACAAGCAGGTATCGCAGGCAATAAAAAACTGTATTTTAGAGAAATTTGGTCGGCTTTCACAGAATTTAGTCAAATGGGTCGAGCCTTGGCATCTTGGGCAATTCAGATCGTCAACTTTTGTTGAATCGCGGTGGATATTCACCCGCTGGGTGAAAATTCTCTTAATTTCAACTTCGGTAAACTGTGTCATCTTTCACCTCGCTATTTTTATTTTGATTTTTAAAATAATAACTCACACTAGCAAATTAAAAAACTTTGTCAATCCCGTAATACTTTGTAAAAAGGGGTGTCGTTTTGGTTGTAACAAGCAGTATCGTTGTGGTCACTGGTTGTTGTAAAAATCCCGAAAATCCACAACTAAAAACCCTACGGTAATCTACACCTAAAACCTACATCTACAACCATTTTAAAAAGTGGTGCGGGGTCTACCCTGTGCCTTATTGGTACATTGGTACAGGGTCAAGACATCTAGTACTTTTTCTACCAAAGACTCTTCCTGAACATCCTCTGTCTGGCCACGATTATGCAAGAACCACGCGTATTTATGGTCATCTCTAATCTTTTAGCTTTAGCGATTAAAGCTGCCGACTCTGCACCAGGCTGAAACCACAATTTCGTAATGCCCAATTTGTATGCTTCATCCACGATGTTCAGACCGATAATCGGCGGCACCACAAAAATCGCTACATCGGGTTTGGGCGCG
The DNA here is from genome assembly GCA_003597955.1 of Candidatus Parcubacteria bacterium. Taxonomy (GTDB): domain Bacteria; phylum Patescibacteriota; class Patescibacteriia; order PEXW01; family PEXW01; genus PEXW01. Next base: position 7,290 of record QZJU01000011.1, on the reverse strand, counting down.
ACGGCGGATAAATTTGGAAAACACTTCAAACCTTCAATTTCCCGATATTTCGGATTCACGCCTACCGCCCTCAAACCAGCGCGCGCGAAATCTAGCAGAACTTTGTATCCGTATTTTTCCGGATTCTTACTGGCGCCAACCACCGCGTACCAAAAGTCCCGGTTTAAAAAAACTTGCGGTTTCATAGCAATTTGATATTATCATACTCACGCAAATCATAAAAAATCAGGTTTAAATTTTTATGAAAAATCTCGTTCCTTTTGCCGCCATCAAGCATTTAACCATTAAAACCAAGCATCGTCAGGAATTTATAAACCTTACCCCGGCGGTCGAAAGCTTCATCAAGAAAACCAGGGTAAGAACCGGCACGGTCACCGTCCAATCCCACCACACCACCGCCAGTATTTGGGTGAATGAAGACGAAAAAAATTTAATTGGCCCCAAGGAAAAACTGGGGTACATTCATGACCTCTCCCGAGTCTTGGATGAATTCGCGCACCCTGATGCTAAATACCACCATAACGATGTCCGCGACAGCCGCAATCCGGATGGCAAAAGAGACACACACTTATGCACGCCCGATTCCTGCGGGGTCGTTCACGAATGCATCAATGGCCACGCCCACGCTCAGGCCATGGTTTTGCATTGCGCGGAAACTTTGATAATTGAAAATAGTCAGCTGGTCAAAGGCCCGTGGCAGCAAATTATGCTGGTCGAGCTTGATCACGACCGGGAAAGAAAAATTACAATTTTGGTACAAGGCGTTAAAGAAAACCCCTGAAAAAATCAGGGGTTTATTAGTCGCACGAACAAATCTCGGGCTTCCAGGGCAAGCGCCCAGCCGGAAATCAAAAACAGAAATCCAAAAGCTAGAATAATATAAACATATTTTAGCTTTGGAAAATACTCATTAAACACTGCCAAAACAATCTTCCCGCCATCGAACGGGAATAAAGGCAAAAGGTTGAAAAAACCCAGAACCAAAGATATTTCCGCGAGGTATTTTATAGCGTCCCCGACCTGCAAGCTACCGAAATTGTTAGAGATAAAAACAATTATCCCTTCCTGTTCGCTAAAAGGCTGCCTAAACAGTATCCAGATTGTTAAACCCAAAATCACAAAACTTAAAACCGGAAAAAGATATCTGCAGATCAACCGCCGCGCTAGATAAAATCCCAACGCGCATGCCCATAACAGGAAACCAAGAAAAGGCTGATGACCAAAGCAGATATGCCAAAGCCCAGCGATTACCAAACCTAAAATAATATTCCCAAGAATGCCAGCCCCATAAATGACGGACCTTTCTTTGTACGCTAGGGCTTTTAGCGTCGCGGCGCCCATTGCGGAAGGTTCAACGATTGCGCCCAAAAACCAAAAACTAAGAGTAATTTGAGACTGTTTGCCAAGCCAAGAAGCTGGAAAATTGATTGATGAAAACCGAGTCGGGAATAAACCCAAGCACAACCTGGCGATTTCAATGCCGTATTTTTTCATGGCCACTATATGGCACATTTCATGCGTCATGATTATTAAAATACTGCCCAGTATAAACAGAATCAGCGCCATATCAACCTCATTTTTTAAATGAACTTTTTTATTCTTTAAAACCTAACACCCAATGATTTTTTGTCAAATGAAAAAACAACCCCGTTTCTTTGGGGGTTGTTTTTTAATATTACATTTTGGCTTCTAACCAATTCGCGAATTTAAAGCATTTCTTCGTCGTTATAGAGCATGGAGTTTGCTATCCGACATGAAAAATATTTATCCATTAAACCTATGTCCCCGCAGTCGCCTTCGCCATAAGGAAGATAAATTTGTGGATCTAAAAGAATATCAAAAGATGTGCCGTTTGGATAGGTTGTATCAAACATGGTTGAGCCATCAGGCGCTATTCCAAAAGCTAAAATGCTGAAAAAATGCCCGGCCCCAAAGTTTAAATTCACGGTAAAAGCACAATCACCATTAGGCGCCCCGGTTGTGCAGGTGCCGGATGTGTAAACCGTGCTGCCGCTGTGTTTGATGGTAATCCAAACTCGCGCGCCCGGTACTGGTCCATCGGGGTTCTGGCTATACGCCCAGACTTTTGGATAAATTGTGTGACCATAAGTCGCTTGGCTGGGAACGCCGGTCACTACAAGTTGATATGTTAAATTCGCAGACGAAGTTTGAGCCGCGCCAGTGTCGGCATCTGAAAAATCGGATTCGGATAAGCTCCGCGCTCCAGCCGCAACAGGCAAAATCAGTAAGCTTAGAATTAACAATAGATTTAAAACGGTTTGTCGATTTTTTGTCATAAACACATAAATTAATAAAAAGTAACCATAAAGACTCATAAAAAAGCAATTTTTGATCCTGGTTTTATTAATACATTTTACAATTTTGACTAGTACAACTTACAAAATATGGTGATAGTTTGTCAACCCCGCACCACCCTGCACCATTTCGGTACAGGGTGGTGCGGGGTCTACGGGATTGTAAAACTAAATACTAAATAAAAAAAAAAAAAAAAACGACCTCTTGTTTTAAATAAGAAGTCGTTATTAATTGTGCGCTTTGCGCCACCAGCGATAATCAATGTTTTCCCGCAATAACAGATGACCCAGGATACTGGCAATAGCCAGGGCCACGGCTAACCATAAAATTTTGCCGGCAGAACCTGGCTGGCCTAAAAACAGCAAGATCAAAGCCGCGCCCTCACAGGCCATTTTGGCTTTGCCAAAGAAATTCGAACCCAATTTTCTTTTGACTTTAAAAAGGGCCACGATGCCTGGAAGGGCAGCCAAAATCAAGGCTAAGACCAAAATCCAGACAAACTGCTTTTCAATTTCCGGATAAATCCGCTGAAATTGAAAAAGCAAAAAAAGATGCAGGATTTTATCGGCCAAAGGATCCAAAAGCTTGCCCACATCCGTGACGGATTTAAGCCAACGAGCCGTGGCGCCGTCAAAATAGTCGGTCAGTAGCGCCAGCAAATACACCCAAAAAGCCCAGGGGCTTTGGTTATGGTTTAAAAGCCAAATTGGGATTACGGCCAGCATGCGCAATATCGAAAGCAGATTCGGCAGATTGAAATTCCTGATCATGCTTTTTGCCTCGCAAATTATTAAGGTGCAATTCTAGGTATCCTAAACAATACCCCAAAAAGCGTCAATGCTTGCAATTGGCTAATTAAAAATTTTGAGTTTGGATTGCGGTACTGGCAAAATTCGCACTAGGCGGGCTTTAACCAAAATTCTCAAGCCGCAAATTTTTTAAAAACCCCTGGTTTTAATTGCCTCGATTATTCTTGTCAGAGCCAAAACAAAAGCCGCGGTCCGCAAGCCCACTTTTTTCGCCTGCGACATTGCCCAAATTTTTTCAAATGCGTTTTCTATTATCGGCTTTAATTTCGCCAAAACCTCTTCGGCAGTCCAGACCTCGTCCCGGTTATTCTGCAGCCATTCAAAATATGAAACCGTCACCCCGCCGGCATTGGCCAGCACATCCGGCACCACGGGGATCTGCCTGGCCTTTAGAATCTCATCCGCTTCCGGGGTGGTAGGACCATTTGCCATTTCGACGATGGCTTTGGCTTTAATTTTTTTTGCCACTTCGAGCGTGATGACGTTTTCCAAAGCTGCGGGTATTAGAATGTCAACTTCCAGTTCCAAAAGTTCGGCATTGGAAATTTTTTGGTAGTTTTCGCAGTCGCAAACCGTGCCTACGCAATAACAGCCGTCAATCAGGCCTTTGGCTTTTTTGGCGTGCATAATGTTTTCCGGATCCATCCCGTGATTTCTTTTGTCCAAAATTCCGCCTTGAGAATCCGAAACCGCGACAACACAAAAGCCCGCGTCATGAAGTTTTTTTGCAATGTAATAACCAACATTGCCAAAGCCCTGCACCGCGACCGTGGTCTTGTTTTTTTCCAATTTCAATTTTTCCGCCAAAGCGTCCACCACCAAATAACCGCCGTGACCCGTGGCTTCGGTTCGCCCGGCCGAGCCGCCCATGTCTTCCGGTTTGCCGGTAAACGCCGCGGGCCGCCATTTGCCTGCCAGTTTAGAAAATTCATCGGTCATCCAGCCCATAATGGTTGGGTTGGTATAAACATCCGGAGCTGGTACATCCTTCTGCGGGCCAAGATATTCAAAAAACGCCCGCACCCACCCGCGCGAAAGCGCTTCCAATTCGCGTGAGCTTAATTTTTTCGGATCCACCGTAACGCCGCCTTTGCCGCCTCCGAACGGAATATCCACGACAGCGCATTTAATAGCCATCCAAAAAGCCAGCGCTTTGACTTCAACCAAGTCCGTGTGAGGATGAAAGCGAATCCCGCCTTTAAATGGCCCGCGCGCGTCATTATACTGCACGCGGTAGGCGGAAAAATTTTTGGTTATCCCGTTATCCATCTTAACCGGAATTTCCGCTTCCAAAATCCGCTGAGGTTTTTTTAGGATTTCTAAAATTTGCGGCTCAATCTCAAGAAATTTTAAAGCCTGCGCTAACTGCGCCATCGCGTTGGAAAAAGGATCGCTCGCCATGTTTTTTAAAAAAAATTATTTTTTCGTGCCCCAGTCAATCTTGCCCGCGCGCTTGCCCTGCTTGGCCAGAAGATATTGATGAGCTTCCAATGCGGCTTTGGCGCCTTCGCCTGCGGAAATAACCACTTGCTTGAAGCTAATCGTGGTAATGTCCCCGGCCGCGAAAATTCCGGGTCGGCTGGTTTCGCAATTCGGGCTGATGATAATCTGGTTACGCTGGTCGGTCTTAACCAAATCCTTAATCCAACCGGCTTTGGCCATATAGCCCACTTCCACGAACACGCAATCACACGGCAAAATTTGCTCTTGCTTGGTACCTTTGTCGGCCACCAAAATGCCTTCCACCCAATCCTTGCCTTGGATTGCTTTAGTTTGCATGTTGGAAATTACTTTTACATTCGATTTTTCATTCAGTCTTTGGATTAGGATGTTTTCCGCGCTCAATGCCGGATTTAAATTGACCACTGTCACTTGCTTGGCCAACTCGCTGATGCTCAAAGCCGCTTGCGCGGCCGAAGAACCGCCGCCCACAACCACGGCATTCTTGCCTTCATAATATTTGGGATCGCATATGGCGCAATAAAAAACTCCCTTGCCCACGTACTCTTGCTCACCGGGAATGTCCAAGTGTCGGTGCGACAATCCAAAAGCCAAAATTACCACCTCGGTTTCCACGGAAAAAGTGTTTGTGTTCACCCGGTAATGATTCTCGGGCAGAGGTTCGATGCTCTGCACGGTTTCCAAGCGAAAAATGGCGCCGAACTTTTCGGCCTGGTTTTTGAATTTATGCATCAAATCCAACCCGTCGACTTTGTCATAGCCTGGGTAATTTTCGATATCCGGGGTGGTGGCGGCCTGGCCGCCGACATCCTGGGAAATAATTAGGGTTTTTAGCATTCGCCGGCTGGTAAAAAGCCCGGCCACTAAGCCGGACGCTCCGCCGCCAACCACGACGATTTCGTATTTTTCCAAATTTGGCATAAAAAATTAGTTCAGGTTCGCTTCCAGCTCTTTAAGTATAGCTTCTTTTTGCTGCAAACCTGAAACCCGCCAGACCGGCTTGCCGTTCTTATAAATCACCAAAGTGGGAATGCTCATCACACCGTGCGCCATGGCGGTCTGGGGATTGGCGTCAACATCAAGCTTGCCGACCTTGGCTTTGACGCCGATTTCCTTGGCTACCTGCTCGATAATCGGACCCTGGACTTGGCAAGGCCCGCACCAAGCTGCCCAAAAATCCACTAAAACCGGCTTGGTTTTCTCGTCTAAAACCTCGGCCTGAAAATTTTGGTCGGTTAGCTGGATTTCTGACATATTTTTATTTAAAAAATTAAAAATAAATTGTGAATGTATAATAAATGAACTTAAAAATATTTTCAATTCTGGCGGTTTTCAGGCTCCTTTACTCTCACGCATGCTTCTTTGACCATTCACTCATGGCCAACAAAACCTTGCGCAAAGCCAGACCTTTTTGGGTTAGACGGTATTCAACCCGGGGTGGTGCTTCGGCAAATGCCTGGCGGCTTATTACTCCGCAATTTTCCAGCTTTTTCAAGCGCTTGGTCAATGTTCGAGTGCTGGTTTTAAAATTCCGCTTTAAAAATCCGCTAAAACGCAGATGTTTGACCTCGAGAAGTCTTTGGATTATCCAGAAATCCAGTCGGTCGCTTAAAATCTGGCAACACTTTTCGATTTGCATCTTTTGGTATTAATACTTTACTTGGTAAAGTATTGTACATAATCTATTTGCTGTCAATACCCGGGCCGGTTTTACGATTCTGCTATAATATCCCTAAATATTCGCATTTATCAAAAAAGGAGGTGTTTAATTTGATTAAACAAACAAAAATATTATTTTCGCTTCTTTCTATCCTTGGTCTTTTAATCTTTTGGCAAACCCCAAGTATGGCTGCAACATTTGTTGATAGCGACCAAGACGGGGTAAGTAATTCGCGCGACCCTTTTCCTTACGATCACGATAATGATAACTTAGTAGATTCGCGCGACGCCGATGACGATGATGACGGCACTTTGGATCTTAAGGAAAAAATTGTTGTTAGACTGGATCATGATAACGATAGCATTAAGGACTTAAAAGATGCAGACGATGACAACGACGCCATTAAAGACGAAAAAGAAAGACGAAAGCAATTTGATCACGACAATGACGGAGCTAAGGACTCAAAAGATTCTGACGATGATGAAGATGGTATTAGTGATTTGCGCGAAAAATCCTTAACCAAGGCGTTTGACCATGACAACGACGGAATTCGTGACGATCGGGATAAAGACGATGATGAAGATGGCTTATCCGACGAATCGGAGACTAGCAATATTTTTGATCATGACAACGACGGAATAAAAGACAAAACTGACTTAGATGATGATAACGATGGCATTAATGATAATGAGGACGAAAAAGACTGGGACCACGATAATGACGGGAAATTAGATAAGGTAGATATTGATGATGATGAAGATGGTTTAAATGATGTAGATGAAGAAGAGGGCGAAGAATGGGATCACGACAACGATGGCGTTGATGATTTAAATGACGGTGATGATGATAATGACAACCTGGAAGACTCATACGATGCTTATAATTTTGATCAAGACAATGACAATGTTTTGGATTTGGAAGAAATGACTTTTGCCAGATAACGCGAATGACCTACTCCCCGGATTCCGCTTCGCTGCATCCGGGGTTTCTTTTTGGGGTCATGAGGCCTCGTCGGTTAAGGGGGTAAATGATTATTTGAAGAGT
>QZJU01000006.1 GCA_003597955.1 Candidatus Parcubacteria bacterium | reverse complement strand
CCCGTATTCATTCGGTACTGAAAATGCCGCCGGTATTGTTTGCCCAACGGCTGCTCCCACTCGTCGAAAAAGTGTCTTAATTTTGGGGGTCTTGACAGGGTTAAATTTTGGAAAATTCGAAAAAGGAAACCAGCGAATGGTTGAGCGCCGGTCTGGGCATTGGCGCAGCCATATTGATAATGCTAGTCTACTGGGCTTTCCGGGCCGTGACTAAATTGCCAGATGAATACGCTTGGCTTTTAATTGGTATCATCGGCTTAATGGCCGGGCTTGTAAAAGTGTGGTACGAAAACCTTAATGCCGCCTTAAGCTTTCTGGCTGGAAATTCCGCACTCCTGCTCTTGTTACTCTCTTGGAATTTGGGTTACTCGGTTGGTTGGTACCATGCTTTGACAGCCGACGCAGCCTTGATCATTGGTCAGCTTATCAAGGTTTGGGCGAAGAAACCCACTGGCTGATTGCCGCTTGGATTTTATCCCGCTTTAAGTTTTTAAAGTGGGATTTTTTTATGAAAAAAATTTTTTTTGGGCTATACTAGACGCATGCACAAACTCCAAAAACTCGCCCAATTAATCCGCTATTTCATTTTAATCTCAACAACCAAAGCTGGTTCTGGCCACCCCAGTTCTGCTTTATCAGCTACGGATTTAATGACTGGCTTACTGTTCGGCGGCTTTTTTAAAGCTGACTTAAACCAGCCGAAAAATCCGAATAATGATCGCTTGATTTTTTCCAAGGGCCACGCCGCCCCGCTTCTGTACGCTTTGTACGCGGCCGCCGGCAAACTCACGGAAAAACAATTATTGACTTTAAGAAAATTTAATAGCCCCTTGGAGGGGCACCCTATGCCCAGCTTTGCTTTTACCGAGGCACCAACCGGTTCTCTGGGCCAAGGCTTGTCTATTGGATTGGGCATGGCTCTGAATGCCAGGCTGGATAAATTGAATTACAAAACTTTTGTGCTTTTGGGTGATTCAGAAATGGCTGAAGGCCAAATTTGGGAAGCTGTCCAACTAGCCGCTTATTATAAACTTGATAATTTGATTGGAATTCTGGATGTGAACCGTTTAGGCCAAAGAGGCCAGACAATGTATGGCCATAATTTGAAAGCTTACCAAAAAAGGCTCTCGAGTTTCGGCTGGAAAACCATTTTGATTGACGGCCATGATTTCAAACAAATCACCAAGGCTTTCGTGGAAGCAAGAAAATTTACCGGCAAACCAGTTGTGATTATAGCCAAGACCCTTAAGGGCAAAGGCGTTTCAATTTTGGAAAATAAGAATGGCTGGCATGGGAAAACTTTGAAACCAGAGCAATTTAAAACCGCTTTGGCTGAACTTGGGCCGCTAGATAAAAAAATTAGGGGCATAATTTCAAAACCAGTCTCAAAAAAACTTAAATCTTTGAAAGTCAGGCATGCCAAAGCGGTAAATTATGCTAAAGGCGAATCAGTAGCGACCCGCGAAGCTTATGGCAATGCTTTAGTTCGAATCGCGCCTAAATTTCCTAACCTAATTGCATTGGACGCGGAAGTCAGCAATTCCACTTATTCGGAATTTTTAAAAAATACTTATCCCAAAAAATTCCTGGAAATGTTCATTGCCGAGCAAAATATGATCGGGACTGGCTTGGGCTTGGCTTTAAGAGGCAAACTGCCGTTCATTTCCAGCTTTGCCGCGTTTTTGACCCGGGCTTTTGACCAAATCCGAATGAGCCAATACGCAAACGCGCATCTGGTTTTTTGCGGCTCCCATGCCGGCGTTTCCATTGGCGAAGATGGGGCTTCGCAAATGGGTTTGGAGGATCTGGCAATGTTCCGGACTTTGCAAAATTCTATAGTTTTATATCCCAGCGATGCCGTGGCCGCGGAAAAACTGGTCGAGCAAGCCGCCAAAGCTAAGGGCTTGGTTTACCTCCGCACTACGCGCGGTAAAACCCCGGTGATTTATAGAAACACCGAGAATTTTCCCATTGGCGGCTGCAAAATTTTAAAGCAAAGCCAAAAAGATGTGGCCACGATAATCGCGGCCGGCATAACTCTGCACGAAGCCCTAAAAGCTTATACTGAACTGCAAAAACGCAAAATCAATGTCAGAATTATCGATTTATATAGCCTCAAACCGATTGATGTAAAAACCCTACGCAATGCCGCCAAACGAACCAAAAACTTAATTGTGGTTGAAGACCATGTAGCCGAAGGCGGTATTGGTGAAGCCGTGAAAAACGCGGTTACTGGAATGGATGTTAAAATTATCCACTTGGCTGTTAAAAAAATCCCGCGTTCTGGCAGACCGGAACAGTTGCTGGATTTTGAAGGAATTTCAGCTAAAGCGATAGTGCGAGCAATTCACTCAACATCGTCATCCTGAACTCGTTTCAGGATCTCTTAATATTGAGATGCCAAATAAATTCGGCATGAGGAATTATCTGTTCCCAAAATCTCTTTCCAATTTCTGGGCGGATTTGGCATTTAAATGAAACCACTTTTGCTGTTTCTGCCTTTGCCGGCTAATTTCGTAAATGCAAATCGCGGCCATGACTGAAACATTCAAGCTTTCCACAAAACCCCGCATGGGCAACTTTAGCAACCTGTCGCACGCGGCAATGGCTGACTCGGACAAGCCGGCATGTTCATTTCCGACCCACAAGGCAATACGCTTGGCAGTGAGCTTAGCTTTGGTAAAATCTTTGGCCTGACTATGTAAAACTGTGCCAATAGATTCGTATTTAAATTTTTTCAACGCCGCTTTGCATTCGGCAACCGATTTGAATATCCGAAAAGTCAGCCACTTATTGGTCGAGGACGAACTTGATTTGCCCACGCGTTTGGGATTGTAGGCTTTTTCTTTATCAAAAATAAACCAGACATCCTGTATGCCAAAGGCATCACAAGTCCTCAATATTGCCGCCGCATTGTGCGGATCATGAATGTCTTCCAGGACGACCACAAAGCCGGCTTGCCGATTTTCGGCAACCTGCTTTATTTTTGCTTGTCTTCGGTTCATGTTTACTTCCAAAGCAAGAGCCAGGAAACAACCGCCATACCAATACCCACAAAATAAAAAATTGGAATTCTAACTTTCCCGATTTTCAGGCGGGGATAATAATTGGCGAAATCCGTGTTAAGTTCTGAAAATTTCACGGCCGGGTTTACCACGTACCACATAAAATCCTCAATGACCAGGCCGGAAAAATAGGCGCTTACTAAAATGCCGAAAAGTTCCGTGTCCCAACCGTAAATGACCAACGGCAAAGTCAGCATGAGCGGCCACATGACCGCAAAAATAAAGAAATGGTAACCGGTCAGAACATAATTTCCGAGCTTGATCTGCCAGCCAAGCTTGCCTTTAGCCCAGGCATTGCGGCCCTCAACATAAGCCTCCCAAAAAGCCATAGCAATCATGGCGGCGTAAACCCAAATAAAAATCCAAAAGACGGGCATAATTTACTTCTTTAAGTACGCCTCAAAAACCGGCATTAAATTCTCAATCATGCCGGCCGCTTTATAAGCTATTGGTTCAAGCCATTTATAAGCATCGTGGTCTTGGCTTAATTTCACTTGGTCGGAATCAGCAAAACATTCAAAAAATATGCCAATTATCTGCCAGTTTTCACCTTTGACCACTGGCCGCCATTCAGTCACATAAAATGGCTTGCCGATTTTTATTTCCAAGCCTGTTTCTTCCCAAACTTCCCGCTTTAAACATTCTTGCACGGTTTCACCCGGTTCCAAGCGTCCCCCGACTACATCATATTTACCGGTATTGGTGCCCACCGGATTGTTAGCCGACTCCCTGACCAGCAAAATCTTGCCCTTATAAATCACCAAGGCTTTTGCCGCCACAAATAGCTTTAATTTGCTTTCCATTTATTAGTCTTTTAAAGCGCCTGAATCACTTCGGGCAGTTCCCGCATCTCGTTCAAATGGCCTTTATTCTTCAAAACTCTTATTTCCGCGCCCAATTTCTCTTCAAAAATTTCTTTGTTGCTTTCCAAAAAACCAAAAGGGTCGTTGTCAGATAAAATCGCGGTGAACTTTTCGCAATGCGCTTTAACTTTTTCAAAATCAATGGGCGTGTTTATCCAGGGTTTGGCAATGGCTTTTTCGGCTTCGGTTTCCAGATTATCCAAATCAAACCAACCGGCAACCAAAACCGACCCGCCGATTTTCACATTCAAAGGCAAACTTTCCAAATACCGCAAAATTGCCTGACAACCTATGCTGTGGCCGATTAAATAAGTTTGATCGTCTGGAACAATGTTCTTCTGGAGGAATTCGACCCATTCTTCTATAACCGGGTTTTCTGTGTTGGGCATTTCAAATACTTTAACCGCAAAGCCTTTTGCCAAAAGCCCTGACTTTGCCCAGGGAAACCAGCCTTCTTCTGGGAAACCGCCCCAGCCGTGGATGATGAAAACCTTTTTAAGCATTTTTCTCTTACTCTAAAACCAAATCCGTCCAGCCGCCTTTGGCGGGCTTAACCTGGGCCGGCACTGTGCCTTTCCAAATGTCATAGCCGTCATGGTATTCCAACTGCTGCAGACTGAAACCCGGGATGGTGGCCATCCTGCCATTCACCTGCTTAAGCGCCCAATCTTCAAACTGCTGGACATACTTCTGCGGCACATTAAAAATTCCTAATTTGGCGCTGGTGATGTCGATGCTCACGCTATTTTCGCTGGTTCGGTTAATCATGACTTTGGCATAGACCGGTGATTTAAGGTATTTGTTTATTTGCCCTGAAAATTCCACTCCGCCTTCAATCATTTTTACCTGCACTTGGCTGATAATCGGATCCGGGCCCTGCATTTTGGCAAGCCAAGAAGTCACTTCTTCGGAGGTGTTTTGCGTGTCGACTGGCGCCGAGCCCGTAAAAATCGTCGCGGGGCTGGCACTGTAATCCGCCTTTTCGCCCGTGATTTGCAGAGGAATTTTTTGCTTGATGGTGTTATAAGCTTCTTCGGTCACCTTGATGCCCAAATCTTTGGGCTTGTTCATGCCAAAAATCGCCGAGACGCCGGGTACGGCATAAACCCCGGTTGCGCTGATGGCGATTAAGATGACTACAATAATTCCAACTAACCAATACAGCCAGCGGAATTTATGTTTCTTTTTTACGGCTTGAATTTCCGGCTGGGGCACGGTGGGCGTATCCATAAGTTTGAAAGGTTATTTAAATCAAATTAAGAAACAAAAATCACTTAATTGCTGATTCTATAATTAAATCTAGCATTTTTGAAAAATCTATGCCTGCCGCATTTGCTTGCTGCGGCAAAAGGCTGGTTTTGGTAAGCCCGGGGATTGTATTGGTCTCTAAATAATAAAATATTTTTCCCCTTAAAATAAAATCTGTCCTCGACATTCCCTGACATCCAAACATTTTATGAGCTTCTAACGCCAGATTTTTAACAAGCCCTGTTTGTTTTTTATTTAATTTGGCTGGTGTTACTTCCTTACTACCCCTGATTTTATATTTGGCTTTATAATCAAAAAATTCTGAAACCCGGGGAATTATCTCGGTTGGCGGTAGAGCTATAGGCCTGCCTGATTTTTCTAAAACTCCACAAGTAATTTCTCGGCCTCTAATAAAGTCCTGAATCATTATTTTATCGTCGTAATTAAACGCTTGGCTTACGGCTTTTTTTAGTTCTTTAGGTTTTTTTACAATATAGGCCCCATAACTTGAGCCTTGACTTACCGGTTTCACAACACATGGAAATACATTCCACACAGGGAGTGAAAATTTTGTAAAAATACTGTAGTTTGGAACTTTAAAATCATAAAACTTTGCGATCTTATTTGAGAGATCTTTATTCATGGCGATTGCTGAACTGGCAGAATCTGATCCGGTATAAGGAATTTTTAAAGCTTCTAGAATTGATTGAATTTTTCCGTCTTCACCAAATTTTCCGTGCAAGGCCAAAAATACGACTGTAAATTTTTTGCGTTGTAAATACTCAAGGGCTTTTGGTAATTTTAAAGGCTTCTGTTCATCAAATGACCAAAGCCCGGTTTTAGTGATTCGGCATTCGTGGGCTTCATAACTCATTTGATTTAGGTTGTCTTTAACTAATCTCCCGCTTGCCAAAGAGACATTGTGTTCATTTGACGGCCCGCCAAATATTACCAAAACCCGTTTCTTTTTAGCCATACTTTTCAAAAATCTTTGAATTAGATTCTAATAATAGCTGTTTTTGTAATTGTTGTATTGATGTTTCTATTTCAACTTTACGGTTTAATGTTTCAGCACTGAGCTTCTCAATTATTTTTTCTAAATCTCCCTCATTTATCCTTGTTAATATTGGGTAATGTGGATATAACAGCCAATGAATTTCGTTTCTTTCTCCTCTACTTAAATCGGAATTGCCTGTGCCTATTAAATGATATTTACTCGTAAATTCATCTTCATCCTGTTCGGGAAAAAATTCAGAGTTTTTTAAATCTGTTTCGTCATCAATTAAAAAACTTGTGTCAATGTCGGAAAACTTGGAGCCTTCTTTTCGTGGGCCATATAAAGAAGACCCAGAAAGCGCAATTAGTTGGACGTTTTCATTTGAGATATTATATTTACTTACCAAATTTGGTAAATCGTTTTTTGCGGTTTTAAATATCTCTTTAAATCTCTCTTCTCTTTCTTTCCCTTTTAAAAAACTATCAGAAAATTCTAGCCAATATCTTTCTTCATCTTCCGGCGTAAATTCGGGGACTTTTGTAAATCTTCCGATTCTTTCTGAATTTTCAATCTCATTAAATTTCCTGTGTAAATGCTTTCTATGTAATTTCCAGAGTTCGTACTCATATCTACGAATTTCTTTTGGGACATTTTCCAGCCAAAATTTAAACCTCTTTTTTCCAAAATCAACATCTTCATTATTGAATTCATGAGATAAATTTAGCTTCCTTTCAAAATTCTCTGAACTCATCGAAAATATACTTACTGAATCGGTCTTTGTTCGGGTTCAGTTTTTGCTCTTGAACTTACCCAAGCCGTGATTAAAATGCCCAGATAAAAGAAGAGGCCGTAAACACAGGCCGGCAGTGTGTCGGGTTTTAACCAGAAAATTTCATAAATAGAAAGACCCAGGGCAAAGAGCGTGCCAATAACCCCCAAAACCAAAACCGAGGTATGCAGACCTTTCTTTTCGGTCATTTTCAGGCCAAACAAGGCTAAGATCAAAACTGCTAAAAACATGAAAAAACCGTAAACGCAATTCGGCACGCCGAGAATTTCCACGGGTCCGGTGCTTCCGCTGCAAGTAATAAAAGTATCGGTGCAGCCTTTTTTGAAAAGATTCACATAGGAAAGATACCCGGAAAGCGCTACCCCGGCCAAGGCAAAAAGCCCGACTAGCATATAACCCTTTTTGGTAAGCATAGGTTTCTTAATTAATGATAACTACTATCCAGTTTAGCTAATTTGCTCTGCTTCGCCAATCTGTTCGCGCCACAATGCCGCGTAGAGGCCGCGGTTTTTTAAGAGTTCCGAATGCGAGCCCTGTTCAACAACCCGGCCTTTTTCTAATACATAAATTCGGTCGGCATGAGCAACCGTGGAAAGCCGATGCGCTACCAGTATGGTCATCAAATGCGGCTTGGCTTTGGTAATATTTTTGATGGTCTCGGTAATGGCTTTCTCTGTAATCGAATCCAAACTGCTGGTGGCCTCGTCAAAAATCAACAAATCCGGATTGCGCAATAAAGCCCGGGCAATAGCGAGTCTTTGTCTTTCGCCGCCGGATAATTTCAAGCCGCCTTCGCCGATCTTGGTGTCCAGACCTTGGTAACTCCTTTTGAGAATCGAGTCGGCGGCCGCGGCTCGCAAGGCGGCCAAGCATTCGGCGTCAGTCACTTGCGGTTCCACAAACCTTAAATTTTCCCTGATGGTTCCAGCAAACAACTGGGTTTCCTGGGAGACTAGGCCGATCCGCCGGCGAAGATTTTCATAATCCGCGATTTCGGCATCAATTTCGTTAAAAAGCATTCGGCCCTGGCTGGGCTTATACAGACCAGCTAAAAGCTTAACCAAAGTGGTTTTGCCCGAACCCGAGGGCCCGACAAAGGCTACGGTTTGCCCGGCTTTGATTTCCAGGCTTATGTCATTGACTGCCGAATGCTTGGCGGTTTTATAAGCAAAACCAATCTGCTGAAAAACTAACTTTTCCAGCTTGGGAATGACACTGGGCTGCGCGGGTTTTTTTTCGGGCTGGATTTTTAAAATTTCCTCTAATTGCTCCAGACTGGCTTTTGACTCTTGATAATTTTTAGTGACCGTACCCAGCTCCACCAAAGGCGCGAATATGAAAAAGGAATAAATGTACAAACTTAAAAATTGCCCCAAGCTTATGGCTTTCTGAAAAATCAAATAAAACATCAAGAGCAGCAGAGCTGACCGAAAAGCGTTTATCAGTGTGCCCTGGACAAAACTGAATTTTCGAATGATGATTATTTTTTTCAGTTCCAAATTCAAGATCTGTTCATTGGCGAAATTCAACCTGGAAATTTCCTGGTTCTCCAAGCCCATACTTTTCACCAATTCCACATTCCTCAAGGTCTCGGTGGTGGAGCCGGAAAGGCTGGCGGTCTGTTTGACGATTTCCTGCTGGGCGACTTTGATTTTGCGGCTGATGGAAAAGGTGACAAAACCCAATACCGGAATTATCAAAAAATAGCCAAGACCGACGGCCCAATGTACGAAAAAAGCGTAGACTAGTACGAAAATTACGCCTACCAAAGAGAAAAAGAAAACCCCGATTGCTCCAGTAATGAAATTCTGCAGGTCCGTCCGGGCTTTTTGTAGTTTTTGCAGTAATTCGCCAGAGCGTTGATCTTCAAAAACCGCGTATGGCAAAGCAAAAGAATGCTGGACGCTTTTTTCATACATCTTGGCGCCAACGCGCTGGACAATCACATTGGTAAAATAATCTTGGAAATTCTTGGCAATGCGCGAAACTAAAGCCGTGCCGACGGAAAGTAAAAGCAAAAAAACAATACCCCGGATAAACTGGCTTTGGCTTAACTCGTTAAAACGGCTGGCGTATTTATCCACCATTAATCTAAAAATCTGCGGATCCAACAATGAAAAAACCTGGTTGATAGTGGCTAAAACCAAAGTGCCCCAAAGCACTTTTTGGTATTTTTTCAAGTATTTCCAAAGCAGATTCATAACTAGTGCAATTAGTGTAAGCTAAAATTAAAAAAAATCAAATCCTGTTTTTGGTTTGACCAAAAAAATCAACCGGATTAAAGCGTATTAACTTTCTGGCCGGGCCCCAAGACCTGCGCTTCCTCCGGGCTTAAATCCGTGACCAAAACCCGACTGCCAAAACAAACGCTGGTTTTGAATTTGCCCGCTTCGTCGGTTTTTAAATATAGCAAATACTCCAAATTATTGGCGGCAAAGTGCAGCTCTTTGCCGATTTTAGATTTTTCCAAGTCCGTCGCCTGTTGGGCGGAAATTTCAATACCGTTCTCCGGCAATTGGCCTTTGTAGATCTGTCGTGGTGAAAACAAAACCCGAGCGTTCTTTTGGCCGTCAGCTAAAACCAAAAAAACTTTGCCGCTGACAATCAAATCCGCCTGGGCAAATTTTTGCTGGCTGTTTAAATTTTCACACGCCAAAGTCTGATTGGCTTTCTCGCCGGGCAAGATTAAAAGCATCGCGACCAAAATCACTAAAACAATTATTCCCAGTAAAACCCAGGGGATTTTCATGCCATCCGCTGCTTTTGGTCTGATTTTATAAAAATAAGGCATCGTTTATATCTTGATGCCTTATTCGATTTTTTTCAAGGGGGATTAACGCCAATTCACATTTAAGGTCGCGGCGCCTAGGTTAAAATCCAAATTCACTTTTTTGGCGACCGAACTGTAATTTTGCGATTCATAGGTTTTGTCGTCGATTTTATTAAAGTCAGTCAGGTTTTTTGAGCTAACGCCCGCGTCAATATTCAGTTTTGCGCCCAGAGTTCTGGGCAAAAAAATATTTAGGGTACTGGCCCCGGCATCAATATTAACACTGGCTTGTTCAAGCTTATCGCCCAAAGTCAGATTCAAAGTTGAAGCGCCCGTATCCACATCAACGATTTTGGCCATGACATTGGTTAAATCCAAATCCATGTCGGAAGCTCCCGAATCAAGATTCAAGGTCACCGGAAGGTCATTGGTTAGCTGCAACTCAATGGTATTTTTGGAAGAAGTAAACCATTTCCAAGAGCTGGTGGTTCCTAAAGTAATATTTTGAACGCCGTCAGCAATAGTTTCCTGCTTGGTTAAATTCAAATTATAGCTGGAAAAAATTCCAGTTAGTAATTTACTGGAATCGCCCTTGATGTTTAATTTTGATGCGCCGGTCTTGAGGTTTAACACGGCGCTGGTGACATTTGCGCCCTTATCATAGCTGACTTCTTGGGTGGTCAGTTCACGCGCTCCTAAATTTCCAAAAATCATCCAGGCGACCAAAATCAGAACTAAAATCGTGATTATCGAGCCGGTAATCCAAGAAAACCACGAGCGGCCGGTGAGTATGGAAAGGCCGAGAAAGATAATCAGGAGCGGCCAAACCCAACTCCAATCGATGCTAATGTCTTGAGGCAACCAACCGGCGGCGCGGCCCAGAAACATCAAACCAACAACCACCACAAACAGGCCGAAAAAAAATCTGCCCGGCCCGTGGCGGTAATGGTGGTGATGCACCTCCTTAATCACGGTCTTTTCCGGCTCGGCGGGTTTTGGGGCCGAATTTCCGTTAGCATTTTTTGTGTCTGGATTCTGCGAAGACGTGGTCTCCATAGGTTTTAGCGTCTTTTAAAAATAAATAGCAAGCCCAAAAAAATTATCACGATCGGCCAGAAAATATCCCACCGAAACCAGTGAAAGGGGAAAAACTGATTCATCAGCAGAATCAAGCCCAAGACGACGATCGCCAGGCCAATAAAATTTCTTCGGTTGTTTAGCCAGTTTGGGTTTTCTTTAAAATCCTTGGCTAAATTTTGGGCGCTGTCTTTCATTTCATTAGCCACGCCACTGACGCGCTGGCCTAAAGCTTGGTTTTCGGCCTCGACCTTGCCGGCCTCGGGAATTACGATCCATAAAACGATATAAATCAGAATGCCGGCACCTTCCAAAATCGTCAAAACCACGAACAGCACGCGAAAAATCACGGGGTCAATGTTGAAATACTCGCCCAAACCGGCGCAGACCCCGCCAATTATCCGGTTTTGCTTGGAACGGTACAATTTCTTGGTTTCAGTCATAAGGCTAGATTTTAATGGTAAAAACGCCCTAAATATAGCAGTTAAAATTAAAAAAACAAGAGCTTGACAGCCAAATTTTTTTGCTTTATTTTTTGAAGTATAAAAAATTTAACAAGGATTGTTTTTGCCTAAAAAGGAGGTAACACATTGACTCAACCTCTGGAAACCCTCAAAAGCTGTTCGGGAAAAACCCCAAGCCCAAAAAATTCTCCAAAAAGAAATCACCCTGACTGCCCAAGATTGCATCCGAATTGGGCGGCTAAAGGCTTGCAAACCTGCCCGCATTGCAAACAACCCTTAACCACTAAAACCAAAAATTCATAAAGGCTTTTTGAAATAGCGCCGATAATCCCGGTGTCTATTTCTAAAAAACTAAAAACACCTCAACCGAGTTTAAGTTGGTCAAGAAAATTTTTAAAAACTTGACGAATAAACAATTTTTTGGTAAAATACAAACATAAAAATAAAAATTATGGAGAATTCACTTGGAGGGGAAAATTCCCAAATCCAGCAATGGCTTTCGCAAGCTCGGCAAGCCGGTTTTTCTAATGAGCAGATTCGATCAGAATTAACCAAAAGTGGGTGGAACAATGATCAAATCAAAAATTTACTCGGTCCTGAACTCACGCCCAGCCAATTAGTCAAGCAAGAACTGCAAGCCAGCCAAAACGCCTCAACACTAAAACCTCAACCGAAATTTAAAAACCTTAAAGCCAAAAGCTTGGCGATAATGATAAGCGCGATCATCGGCTTATTAGTTTTGGGTGGCTTGGCCTTTGCCGGCTGGAAAGGGTATTTGCCAATTCCCTTTCTTGGCAACAATTCGGAAAAAATTCTAACCCAGATTATTAAGGGTCTTGATAATGTCCGAAATGCCGAAGTCGGTGCTGAATTTCGCCTTGCCGCCGAGGCAAAAAATCCCGCATACCAAAACCTCCCGTCTTTGAATAAAAATTCAAGTTCGAGTTTGGCCACTAACCCCTTAAACAGCCTGCCACCGGATGCGCTTATCGACGGCCACATTACTTTTTTCGGAAAAACCCACAAAATCACGGACACACAGAATCTGCTGGATGAAGGCTCGGGGATAATGATGATTGCCGGCTCCTACACGGGCGATGGGCAAAAATATTCGTTGGATTATGAATTGCGATATTTGGATAAAAAACTCTATTTTATTATCCGTCAAATGCCAAGCATTCCGCTTTTCGATCTGACCGCCTTCAAGGATCAGTGGTTTTATGTCGATCAACAAACGCTTGGCGAAAGCGCTTCGGATTTAGGCTTTAGTAATGTCAATAAAAATTTCCCGAATTCCGCCGAGGTGGAAAAGCTTAAGACGGAAATAAACATTCTGGCAAAATTTGCAATAAAATCCAAGGCTTTGGTCCTGAAAAATTCTGGGGTGGAAGCGATTGACGGTCAAGCTGCCCAAAAAATCAGCGTTGCTCTAAACCGAGAAAATTATCCGGCCATGATAGAAGCATATCGGACTGACGCGGGAAGTAGAAATGTAAGCATTAAGCAGATTGAGGAATTTTTAAATAAATTAAACGCCCCCTTAACCAAGGAGGAAGTTCTGGTTAATAACTATATCAAGGAATTAAGCTTAAATTTTTGGTTTAATAAATCCGACTTTAGCCCAAGAAAATTTGAGCTTGCGGCAGTTTTATTGCCGGAAAAGCCCGCGGAAAAAATTAAGGACAAACAATTTCGAATGACGGTTGGCGTAAACTTGAATCATATTAATGAACAACCAAATGTGGAAGTTCCTCAAGAAGCGAAATCGCTTGAAGAAATCTTGGTCTCGCTATCGGAACGACGGGTCCTGGCCCGAGACCAATAAAGAAAATTGGATATGGCGGAAATCGCTAAGGCTTTGAATAAATTCCAGATTCAGAATAAAAAATTCCCTAACATTTTAGCGGAATTAATTCCGACTTTTCTTCCTTAAATTTCTACCCCACCCCACAAAATTGAAAAATACAATTGCACTTCCTCTGAAAATAATTCCAAATACAACATCTGCGCAACTTTAGAAAATGCGAAAAATGACAGTATAGACTATTGTTTAAATTCTGGGTAGTCTTTCGTCTTTAAGGACTTTTTTAATTTTTCCTGATTTTTTGAAACCACCTCTTTCTAATTACAAAAACACCCCCTTAAATTTTCGGTGGTGTTTTTGTTTAAAACACAAAATTACTTAGCGATTTAGTCCCGTGCCCATTCCTCGGCCAAAGCCTCGGCCCTGCGCAAAATTACCATTACCGGTACAATCTGCCTGTCGAGACTGGATGCTTCTAAGTCTTTCATCAGCCTGAGACTGGGTAATAATGCCGGCTTTAACCATAGCGTCTAAGCGGATCTTTTGCTGGGTCTGAACTTGACTTTTGATCTTATCCAAATTGATACCCTTGGACTGAGCGATTTCCAGCAAAGTCTTGCCGCTGACCAATTCCTGCTGCAATTGCTCGGAAGTTAAGCCTAAGGTTTTGGCTTTGGTCTCCAGCATGGCTTGATAACCAATGCCACGCTGGGTATTTTGCGGCCCTTTTGCTGAAACCGAGTTTGCACCAAGAAAAACCACGGCGGCTAAAACTGGCAGAGAATAAATAAAAATCTTCTTCATAAATTTCACCTCCTTTATTTTTAAAAAAATACAAGGCTTATTTGCCTTGTATTAATTAATACAATTCTAGTGCAAATTTATTTCACGGCCGTAGATTCCACCGATACATCCGGCCACGACCTGACTGAATTTTCTCGTTTGGGCTGATTTTTCTAACACCGTAGGCTTCCAGGGTCTGCCCGGAAATTCTCCCCGCGACAAAAACTTCGTCGTCGTTTTTAATTGGACCATTGGGAAAATGCGTTTGGTTGGAATATTTAATTTGGATTTGAGTATTGTCTGGCCTGATTAAAACAAAACCGCTTGCTGAGGTTTGACTGACTTGGCCGGTATAAATGTTTTTAAATTGGCGTAAGCCAAAACCTCGATACAGCCCGCCGATAATAGATAAACGATTTTCAGCAGCGTTTTTGAATAAGACATCGTGCAAATTAGTACGGGCGACTAAACCAGCAAAGCTGGCAAGCAAAATTATCACGCCAACCGCTGAATAAATTAACGGTCGGCGCCACGCAAAACTAAGGTGCCGAATGGCAACTTCAATAACTAAAATCAAAACTAAACTTATAATAATTAATATCCAAGGTTGGAGGGATAAATAAAGTATCACACCCTTAAAACCAAAACCCCACAGCCAGTCCAGACCGTTGGCCCGATCCACAAACAATATGAAACTTAACAAAAACACTAAAATTAAAACAACTAGTAAGACTCCGGATGTCAACAGTAAGCTTCGCGCCAAAAAATAGACTTTTGAGTGCATTGAGATTTTTCTGGACTTAATTGTTTCTAAGATTTTTGATTTTAGTGATTGTTTAAAATTAGACTTCATAAATGTTGATTTAGATGCTGACAAATAGCTTTTAAGCTCTCCCGGCCGCGTTTAAGTCTGACGCCGACGGTGGAAACTGGCAAGCGCAAAATTTCGGCGATCTCGACGTATTCCAGCTCCTGCAAATAAAACAAAATAATAACTTCCCGGTATTTTGCCGGTATTTTCTGCAAACAAGTTTCTATGGCCACGCTCAACTCTTTTAGCTCCTGTTTACGGCCGGGGTCTTCGCGACTTACCGTATGGGGAAAAATTGCATCGGCATCAATAAAAGGCAAAGGTTCTTTGAGTCGTTTTTTTAAGGTATTAACAAACTCATTGTGAGCAATGCGGTAAATCCAAGGGGAAAATCTGCTTCCTGCCTTAAAGCTTTGGATATTTTTATAGGCTTTAATAAAAACCTCCTGAACAACATCTTCGTGATCATTAAAATTAAAAAGCAATTTTTTGGCGTAGCGTACAAGCCTGGCCTCATAGCGAATAACCAATTCGCCAAAAGCCTGAATATCTCCATCTTGGACTCGTAACACGATTTCTTCATCGGTTAAAACCACCGGCCTCATATATACTTAATACGCCTAATTTTTTAAATTATTTCAAAAAGCCCCTTGGCTTTTACTGATCATGGTCCCGAGACTTACCCGACAGGCTGGGTCAAGCTTCGCCGGAGACTCGAACCATTGGTGTAATAACGAATCAATTTTGGACTTCAAATTCCCAGTTCCCAGTGGTCGGGGCGCCCGCCTACCTGCCGGCACGCAGAAACTTGTCCCGCCAGAGGGCGGATGCCGCCTTCTTTATTTAATTTCTTGATGGCGGCAAACCGAGTATTTTCGCCAAGGTTCAGGGATGTGAGACTTGAACTCACGACCTCCCAGCCGGGTGGCAGAGCGCGCGGTTTTTATTTCTTTTGCGCACGGGTCGGGGTGCCCGGACTTGAACCGGGGACCTCTCGCTCCCAAAGCGAGCGTTCTAGCCAACTGAACTACACCCCGACCCGTGCGCAAAAAAACAACTTTCAGTCATCGATTTCAACTGGGCCCACTTCGCTAACTTCCTCCGCCCTGGTGCCTGGAGTCAGCCCCGGACTAGATCCGGGGGAACTGACGACGCCAGCCTCTTCAGCCTGTCCGCCGAAGCTTCAGCGTAGGCGGAGGCTGCGCTCCTGCCTCCTCGGCGGGCTACCGGAGAGGCGACTACTTTCACGCTTCGCTAGCGTCAACTCATTGTTCACTTTGGTGCCGAGTGTCAGAATCGAACTGACGACGCCAGCCTCTTCAGGGCTGCGCTCTACCACTGAGCTAACTCGGCACCAAAGTGAACTGAGTTTTAAAACATCAAACAGCTGGTGGGCGGTGGAGGATTTGCCCGGCAGAGCCGGGTCCGGCTTTGCCGGAAACCTCCGACCTTTACAATGTCAATGTAACGCTCTAACCAGCTGAGCTATAAATAATGGTGGGCGGTGGAGGATTTGAACCTCCGACCTTTACAATGTCAATGTAACGCTCTAACCAGCTGAGCTAACCGCCCAAACTTTGAACTATTTACAGGGGGTCCCCAAATTTTTCGAATGGAAAATTTGGGGTGAGCGGCAACCTTGCAGAGGGTGGAGTGGGCTCAAGACTTTGAGCACACGTAACCCGACGCAAGGATTGACGCGTGGTGGGCGACTCAGGAATCGCCCGGCAGAGCCGGGTCCGGCTTTGCCGGAAACCTCCGACCTTCACAATGTCAATGTGACGCTCTAACCATCTGAGCTAATCACCCGTAATAATTACTATTAAGCTTTGAGAGAATTTTCCGCCAAAGGCGGATCCGCCTTCCAGCCAAATTAATTAGGCGGCGGAGAACCTCTGACCCCTACAATCCGCCTCGACTCGCGCCCGCTTCGCCTAATTGAGGCGAGTTGACGCGAGGCGGGCCATTATCATCAGCTCCGCCCCGTCCCAAAAGGGGCAATGGTGGGCATGCCTGGAGTCGAACCAGGGACCTCGTCATTATCAGTGACGCGCTCTAACCATCTGAGCTACATGCCCCCTTTGGCACGGGGTGAACACTCACCGTCCGACTGAACGACTTCAGTCGTTCGGGCGGGTAACTCCCGCCGTTCGGCGGGATCCTCGATTTGCTGTTTGGCGAATCGGAACTAGTCGCCCACCGCAGGAACTCATCGAAAATACAATCGCCCCAACCTAAGTGATAATAATTTATCAAAAAAAGACCGGCCGTCATAGGCCAGCCCCTTGCCCCCGCAATTCAAGGTGTTATTTTCGAATGAAAGACTAAAGGCGGGGCGCCATCCCGCAGATAGCCAGCCTTTATAAAATGCGTGACGGCTCATGTTAACAACTTAAGAGTGGTAAGAGAAGTAAAAATAGAACTTATCAATGCCTCGTTTCACGAGGCAATAGTTGTCAGTTTATATTGCCCCGAAGGCAATCTAAACTGACAGCACGACTATAATGTGTCCCACCATTTGGCGGGACGACACCGTATCTCCCTAGAAAGGAGGTGATCCATCGACAGCTTCCGCTACCGATGCCTTGTTACGACTTCGCCCCTATCATCGACTCTACCTTGATCCCCGCTAATGCGGGGGCTTCAGGTATTTCCGACTCTCTTGGCGTGACGGGCGGTGATTGGAATCATTGACTATAATGTTCCTCCCCACTGGACGTGCGGCTTTTCCGCATCCAGCGAGTTTCTATTTATTCATTTTATTTCGTAAAGCTTCTATTTTTTCAATGCCTTTCAAGTGTAAATGATCCTTATTTTGAATCATTAAGGCGATCTTCTTGAAAATTTCAAAGCTCTTTCGCTTTTTAGCTTTTAATTGATTTTTTTCAAAAAAAGGAATGATTTTATTAATAATCTCTGGTAAATTACTGACTTTAAATTTTGCGTGTGCACGCCATTTTGAATAGCGAGTATAATCAAGAAGATAAATTTTACCACAGCCTAAAGTTTTTTTAATTGCTTCTAGGATTGGCTTATCGTCTTCTCGAACTTCTATTTCAAAGATGCAACGCACTTCCTTTTTTGACTTTAAAGTATTGTGTTTGCTTATGATGACGCAAAAACAACCTTCGCCATCAACAAAACCGACAATGTATTGTGGATGTAATATAGAATTCGTTCCTTCGATTCTTGGCATATCTCGGTGTGAGTATACCACGAAACTACTATGAACTCAGCTGACTTCCTGCAAACTTACAAATAGTCGTTTATTTGCAGGATCTCCCTGGGTCAATATATGCACTTTTTCCAACATCCGGGGCAGCAGATTTTTCATGGCTTCTTCCCTATAGTACACGCATAGGTCGAAACTCTGCTATTTTGCCCTGTTGGCTGTTGTTTGCCACCTCGGATCCTTTAGGCCGTCCCTTGCGGAAATTACGGCCCTATCCTTCGGCTATCCCGTTTGATTGCGGGAAATGGACTTTCACCATTTAGCGAATATACCTGCCAGGCGCATTTATTTTGTACAAAGCCCGAGAACGTATTCACCGCACCATAGCTGATGCGCGGTTACTAGCGATTCCAGCTTCATGAGGTCGAGTTGCAGCCCTCAATCTGAACTTGGGGGTGGTTTGGTGGGATTTGCTCCACCTTGCGGTTTCGCGGCCCATTGTTGCACCCCATTGTAGCACGTGTGTAGCCCAGGTCGTCAGAGGACCATGCTGACTTGACGTCATCCTCGCCTTCCTCCGGCTTAAAGCCGGCAGTCTGTTATGAATACTTTAACATAACACGAGGGTTGCGCTCGTTAGGGGACTTAACCCAACGTCTCACGACACGAGCTGACGACAGCCATGCAGCACCTGTCACCGGGTTCCTTGCGGCACATCCACCTTTCGGCGGACTTCCCGGGATGTCAAGACCTGGTAAGGTTCCTCGTTTATCGTCGAATTAAACCACATGCTCCACCGCTTGTGCGGGCTCCCGTCAATTCCTTTGAGTTTTAGCCTTGCGGCCGTACTGCCCAGGCGGGGTACTTAATGCGTTAGCTTGATTAACCGACACTGCAGGGGTCGAATCCCGCAATGCCTAGTACCCATCGTTTACGGCGTGGACTACACGGGTATCTAATCCGTATCGCTCCCCACGCTTTCGTTCGTAAAGCGTCAGCACTGTTCCAGCAAACTGCTTTCGCTATTGGTGTTCTTGTCGATATTAGCGCATTTTACTACTACACCGACAATTCCGTTTGCCTCTCCCAGGCTCAAGTCTGGTAGTTTTCCTAGCAGTTGCACGGTTGAGCAGTGCAATTTGACCAGGAACTTTCCAAACCGCCGTTGAACTCTTTACGCCCAATAAATCCGGATAACGCTTGAGGCCTTCGTATTACCGCTGCTGCTGGCACGAAGTTAGCAGCCCCTTATTCCTCTGGTACCTTCATAAGTTATTCCCAGAGAAAAGCAGTTTACGCCCCGAGGGGTTTCTTCCTGCACGCGGCGTCGCTCCTTCAGGCTTTCGCCCATTGAGGAATATTCTTGACTGCAGCCTCCCGTAGGAGTGTGGACAGTGTCTCAGTTCCACTGAGGCGGGTCGCGCTCTCACGCCCGCTATCCGTCTTCGCCTTGGTGAGCCGTTACCTCACCAACTAGCTGATGGACCATAGGCCCCTCTCAATCCGACTTGCATCTTTACTGCTCTGTCATAAGACAGAGAAGACCATCGGGTATTAGCTCCGCTTTCGCGGAGTTATCCCCGTGACTGAGGCAGGTTACCAATGTGTTACGCACCCGTTTGCCACTCACCTCCGCCCATCGCTACGCAATGGGCTATCCATCCTCCATAGCAGTAGTACTGCTACTGCGGAGGACGGGCGGTGAGCAAGCTCGCTGCATTATTTGCAACGCGCCTGCGGACCGAAGCTCTTCACGCAGTGAAGGGCGAAGGTTCGTTCGACTTGCATGCCTAAAACACGCCGCCAGCGTTCATCCTGAGCCAGGATCAAACTCTCAAATAAAATTTTTAAGAATTAAATCTTTAAACCAACTTTATCAATGAAGAAAAAGCTGGGTAGGATCACCCTGTACCACTTACCCCGCAGAGCGGGATTCGGGTACAGGGTTGCCGTGCACCGGAGCCTCGCCAAAGGCGAGAAGCGACTGGTACACGGCAAACTCTCAAAAAAGAAAGTTTTTAACCCCGCCCATAAGGCGGGATCTGACTCTCAAAAAAGTTTATTGCAGAAAACTTTTAGAAAAACTGCCTTGAATCAAAAAGATCCAAGAAAAAGATTTATTGAAAATTGACGTTCTATTTCTCCAAATCCAAAATTGCTTTTGGAATTTGGTTCATCTTACCACTCTTTAGTTGTCAACGATCAAGTTCCACTCCTGACAATCATCCCTCCTACGCCAAGGCTACGGAGGGCTTTCCCCCGAAATCTCTGATGGTACCTGATAGTACTAGGGAGCGAGGGGCTTGTCCCCCGAAGCTCCACTGTGTGGAGCGAAGGGGAAGAAAAAACAGGGAGGCCCGAAATAGGCATCACTGTTTTTCCTCTTTAAAAACCTGAATTGTCAGTTTCTAAAGTTTTTACATAAAGATAAGGTTTATTCAGTCGAATTTACAGTTCGAAACCATAAATTATCGACCTAACCAGCATAACCAGGAATCGTCAGCTTGTCAAGTCAGGAATGCTTTAACCCGCCGAGTTCTTCGTCTTGAAAAAATATATGCCCAAAAATGCCAAGACCGCGATTAAAGCGCCTAAAACACTGATTATCACTGGTACGGCCAAGATGCCGTCCAAGGCGCCGATTATGAAAACAGGCAAGAACGCGAACATATTTTGCACGGTATTCTGCAAACCAAAAACCCGGCCCTGCTCTTGATTCGGCACCCGTTCCTGCAAAATTGTTTGCGCGGAAACGATTATGAAAGGATCGGCAAAGCCCGACAGCATTGCCAAACAAATCACAATCGCCGTACGGAAAACTTCCGGTGATAAACTAGGAAGCAACCAAAGCAAACTATTGGCGATGGGGTAGATTAAAACCGCAAAAAGCAGAGCTAAGGCATCCAAAACCAAACCGGTGGAAATGAGCCTAAATTTTGAAATTTTGGTCTTCAGCCGATTGGCAAGAATTACGCCGATCAAGGTGCCCAGGGCGGTAGGCAGAATAAAAGTAAAGGAGATGGCGCTTTTGGAAAAACCCAAAAAATCCAAAGCAAAAGCCGGCATCAAAGAAGCAAAAGCTTTTTCCACGGCGATCAAGACCGAAACCTGGAGCAAGATGAAAAAAATAATAAAGTCACGGCGGACATAACGCAAGCCCTCCACGAACCGATGCCAGACCAGGCCAAGCTGATGGAAAAAATTAATGGTTTTATGCGAGAGCATTTTTAGGTGTTCATCAAGTTTTGGCAAAAGCATTGAGGCCGAGGTGGCGATTAAATACAAAAGCATTGCCAGGGCAAAAGTTAAGGGCGTGCCAATTAAATCAATCAAAGGCCCGGCCGCACCGTAGCCAACCAAGAACATGGCGTACATGGTCAGCGTAAAAAAAGAGTTCGCCGCAAATAATTTTTCCGGTTTGACCACCTGGGGGATGGCGGCGGCGGCGGCAGGCACGAAAAACTGGGTGATAATTTGCAGAAAAAAAGCCGCGACTAGAATGATAAAAGCACTTTGGGTCGTAAATATGCTAAGTAATGCCACCAGGACCCGGCCCAAATTGACCCAAACCAAAATTCGCCGACGGCCGTAACTGTCTGCAATCACACCAGCCACTGAGGAGAAAATAATTGGCGGAATGCTTTGGAAACCGACTAAGAGCGCGACATAGGCATTGGAACCGGAGATCTCGTACAAAGCCAAAACATAGCCAAAGGTCAAAAGATTGGTGGCGAGAGTGGAGGTCAGCTGACTAAGCCAGAGCCGGCGAAAGCCGACATTCTTTAGAACCGAAACATCTGGCTTCATATTCTTTGGCGCGCGTGATGTTGCCTCCAAATTTTTATTTTCCGGTGATCGCCCGAGAGTAAAGCAACGGGCACGCGTCGGCCTTTAAAAACTTCGGGTCGAGTGTAATGCGGATATTCCAACCAGCCTGGCCGACGGTGTGACTCTTCCAAAGCGGATTCGCGTTTGCCTAAAACTCCGGACTGCAAACGGCCGACGGCGTCGATAACGACCATCGCCGGCAGTTCGCCGCCGGTTAAAACATAATCGCCAATGGAGAGTTCTACATCCACCCATTTTAAAATTCTCTCGTCCACACCTTCATAGCGGCCAGCGATTAAAATTATCTGATGGTATTTTTGCAATTGCCTAGCCTTAGTCTGGGTGAACTTTTCGCCTTTAGCCGAAAATAAAACCACTTTGACTTTTTTGGATTTCTTGATCGCTTTTATGGCTTTGTGCAGCGGCTCAACCTTCATAACCATGCCTGGACCACCGCCATAAGGCCGATCATCAACAGTTCGATGTTTATCGGTTGTCCATTTCCGCAGATCATGAATCTTGACTTTGATTTTACCTGACTTAAGCGCCCGGCCAAGAATGCTCTGCTCCAAATAGCCAAAAGCCTTAGGAAAAATTGTAATAATGTCGAATTGCATGAATGTATTGTATATGAAGCTAAGCTAAATAAAAATAGGTGGCCAAGATTTGACCACCTAAAATTAGTAAAAAAAGCACTAAAACTCCTGGCGAGAATCGCTAACGAGAAATGAATGAAGACCCCAGATCAAACATGCAAACATAAATAATACCAGAATAGCCAGGAATTCATCGCTGGGAGCGATTTTTGAAATAATTCAGTCTAGTTGCATCTTTGCCTCTTAAGAAGAATTATTGGGAACAATTGGGGTGTATGTTAGCCTTTTTAAAAACATCTGTAAAGAGAATAATCAGCTTAAATAAAATCGGTGGTCAGAACTGACCACCGAAACTGCCTAGGTAGAATCGTCACCATAGTACCTATCAAGAGCTATTCTGCCGTCTTGCATATTCACCTCACGATTCTTGGGGATTTCAAACAGGGCTATTTGCTTTCATTATAGCCGCATTTTCAAAAAAAACAAATAAAAGAGAGCTCTTTTCGAGCTCTCTTTTATTGATTTAACAATTAGAGTTTAAGATCATCCGCCAGATTGGCATCTTCATTCGCTGGAGCCTGGCTTTCGCCTCGGCGGCCGCCTTTCTCGCCTTGGAACTTTCTATAACCTTCGGGTTCAAAGATTTTCATGTTCACTCTGGCGTGATTCTTGGCGCCCACGACCCTTAACAACGTGCGGATGCTTTTGGCCGTCTGGCCTTGCCGGCCAATCACTTGGCCCAAGTCTGAAGGATTGACATGCAAGGTGATCAGCACACCCATCTCATCCACTGTGCGTTCGACCTTAACATCTTGCGGGTTGTCGACGATCGACTTGACGACATACTCGACGAATTCCGCGTCTTGATAAGTTTCTGCCATAGCAGTCTTTTTCGTTAATGGTGAAAGTTTCTGGCCAGGAACCGACAATCCTGCGACTAAACAAGGACCGGTGTGGCTTGCCGCGTACCAAAGCCTCTTTTTTGGTATTAGGAAGCGCTGGCGAGCGATAGGGAAAAAATAGCAGGCTTAAAAAAGCTTGTCAAAGCTGGCAATAAAAAACCTCGATTATTCCAATCGAGGTTTTAGGTTTGAACGATTTTTTAAGGGGTACCCAGATTTTCAGCTGGCTTTGGTCGCCGTGACCAGACGCAAAAGCCGCTTAGAAATGAGTTCATAATTTAGCACTCCGATCAGGCCCCCAATAACAGCGCCGAGAACCGGATTTTCAAAATAAAAACCAATTAACGCGCCCAGAGCCGCGTCAATTCCGCAAAGCAGCCGCATGTCGGAATGAATGGTTTTAAACAAATACCGGGTTCCGACAAAAATCGCTTTGGCGGTGTAGTAAATGCCCAGAAATAAAAATTTCCAGCCGAGCCAGAAAATGAACTTGAAAGAAAACCAAACCGCATACACGCTACCTTTGACCACCCACCGAAAAGCATTACGATAATTAATGTCGGCCATCTGCAAACCCGCCTTGTCCAAATCGATTGCAATGCTTCTGGCTCTTATTTTAGTTTCAGAGTATGGGTACCAGTAAACTTTTTCCATATACCGGGCGCCCAGGAATGCCAAACCAGCTATGAGGAAATAGAAAAACATAAAAAAGATGGGTGTTACCGAAAGGAAACCGACTGCTAAGCCAAGAAGCTTAAAAAATTTCCCGTCTGCATCAGCGTCTATTCGCATTTCACCGGCGCTCAGTAAAAGCGCAAAGATAATGCCTAATAATACTAGAGCAATATGACTGAAAGCGTGCGATGGTTTGAGGTAGGCTCGAATGAGATCAAGTTCTTCAGCGCAATCCCGGAGTAAGACTTGCTTGAATAACTTGAATGCTTTAGGCACCATTACCATGACTTGCTTAAAGTCATAGGTCATATACCCGGTTAAACCGCCAACTAGCAGACCCAGCCACCAGAAATCAAGGTTAACCTTGAGGGCAATCAAGGCGCCAATAAAGGCCCCGCAAAAACAGGCCAAAAACACTCTGACGCTACGATTCATACAACGCCTCCAATTTGGATTTTGAGTGATTAGGTGTTCAATTTTCAAAGAAACTTATAGCTGCTTAGTTTAACAAAAAACCAAAAACTGTCAAACAGACTAGAAAGCCCCTTAAATATTTTGTTTAGGTTATCGACTGTCTTTAACTCTTCGCCGGTTCTTCGGTTTTTTTCGCTTCGGTTTTAATTTCGGCTTTGGCTTCAGGTTTGGCTGGTTTAGTCTTTGGCTCTGCCTTTTCGTCTTTGGCGGGTTTCTTGGCTTTGACAATAACCACTTTTGGCGCGTTTATCACGCCGGCGGTTACCAATAGATTATGTACTGTGGCCGAGGGCTTGGCGCCTTTACCCAACCAATACTGGACCCGTTCTTTTTTTACTTTGATTTCCGGGGGATTGATATGCGGATTGTAAGAACCCAAAATTTCCAAAGCCGGACCGATAGTGTCCTTACTTTTATCAGACACCACAAAACGGAAACTTGCGTGTCCTTTTTTGCCAACTCTTTTTAGTCTAATCGCAACCATAGTGGGGGTAGTGTAAATAAATATTAAAATCCAGTCAAGCGTTCTGGCCTTTAAGCCCGGCTTCCGTTAACCACCTTGTCAACATCCTCCATTTTGACTGAAAGTAATTTGGAGACGCCATCATCGCTCATGGTCACGCCGTACAAAAGCGTCGCGCGCTGCATTGTGGCGCGGTTGTGGGAAATGGTAATGAATTGCGTCCGGTGCGAAAGCTTTTCCAATATCTGGGCGAAACGGATGGAATTCGATTCGTCCAAAGCCGCGTCCACCTCATCCAAAACTACAAAAGGCGAGGGGTTGGAAGCCAAAATCGCGCAGATCAAAGCAATGGAAGTCAAGGCCCTTTCGCCGCCAGAAAGCATGCCAATGCCTTTTAGTCTTTTGCCTGGCGGGGTGGCGAAAATTTCCACGCCCGTAACGACTTTTTCGCCTAAAGGTTTTTTTGACTCAAGTTCGGCCTCGGCTTCTGCTTCGGCCTCATCCTCGGTTTCATCATTCTGCTGCTCAGGCGCCAAAACATATTCCTTGACTAGCTCTAGGCTGGCGTGGCCTCCATTGAAGAGGATTTTGAAATATTTTGAAAATTCATCGGAGACTTTTTTAAAAGACGCTTCAAACTTCTCCTTAATAATTTTTTCTAATTTTTGGATCCCGGCTTCCAAATCTTCCGAGGCCTTGGTTAAATCATGGACTTGGGTGGTTAAAAAATCATGCCGCGTTTTGGTCTCTTCATATTCTTTCACGGCATTTTCGTCAATGCCGCCGATCAGCTCCAAGGCATGCTTCGCTTTCGCTACCTCGGCTTCGAGTTTTTCTAAATTTGCATCCGTGTGTAATTTTTTGACATTTTCCACTTCCGTAATATATTCTGCCGGCAACTCCGAATGCAATTCTCGCAAAATATCCTCTTCCCGGGTTTCCAAACGGGCCAAATCTACGCGCAAATCCGCCAGTCGGCTTTCGGATTGGCGAACAGTTTCCTGCGCTTCCCGGGCCTGCCTCTGCAATGCGAACAATTTATCGCGTTTGCCTTGCTCGGTTAAATTGAATTTTTCAACCTCGGCTTTCGCTTTTGCAATTTGCGCTTCCAAATCTCTTAGCATGGCGTCCATTTCGCTTTGGGCCTTTTCCACGGCCGTCTCGGCTTCGGCCGGATTCTTGGGTTTTAATTCCGTGAGCTTTAATTCTTTGTCCGCCCGCAGGATTTCTTCTTTCAAGCGCTGGATGTCTTTTTCCAAATCAAACAGCTTTTCGCTAGCTACCTTGACTTCAGCTGACAGCTGATTCTCAGTTTTGGCTTTTAGCTCTTTGGCCTTCATGACCTCGTGCAAACGCCGCTGCAAAGCGATCAATTCAACCGGATCAATGTTGGGCGCCTGCAAATTTACCTGAAGAATGAATTTTTCCGCATCCGTGGCCAGGCGATTGGCTTCCTTTTTTAAGGCCGAAAACTCTTCCAGGCTGGTGGCGGCCTTGATTGCCTGCAAAAATTTATGGTGCCGAGTTATAACCTCAACTACGCTTTTGGCCAAATCCGGCAAGGTCAGGCTGGTTTTGGTTTTTAAGGCGGTTTCGGCTTTCAAAAGGTCGTTTTCGATTTTTTTAATTTCCTGATCAAAGGCCTGAACTTCAGTCAGGGCGGCCTTGGCCTGAATTTCCAATTTTAAAAATTTTTCTTTTAAGTGTTTGTGCGAATCTTCCGTGGCTTTCAGGCGCGATTCAAATTCGGCTTTTTGAGCATTCAGCCAGACCACATTGACCTGGCCCGCTTTGGCCAAACTGGCCGCGACTTTGCCGGCCAAGGCCGCCCGTTCGGTCAGCAGGCGATTGCGCTTGTCGACTAGGTGCTGATAGGCATTCTGCAATTGGCTGAAATTTTCATGCCGCGTGATGCCGCGTTCTTCCACATCTAATTTAGCCTGAATTGCCTGGACTTCAGCCAAGGCTTCGGTTTGTTCGGCTTCTGCAGCTTCCACCTTTTCGCCGACTCGGCTTAAATCCTGCCTTAAATTTAGTAATTTATGGCTGTAAGCTTGCGCCTGGACGGTTCTTAAATTTTTCTGAATTTCCTCGCGCTCATTCAGCCTTTTAACCTGGCGGGTTAAAGACCGCAAGCGCGGCGCGATCTCGTCAATCAGCAACTGGGCTTGGACCAGATTTTCACGTGTGGCCGCCAATTTGTGCTCAGCCTGTTCGCGCTTGATTTGATAAGGTCGAACGCCCGCGGCTTCGTCAAAAAATTCTTTGCGCTCCCGCGGCGACGCCAACAACACCGCGTCCACCGCGCCCTGACCGATTACCGAATAAGTCCGCTGGCCAATATTGGAGCGGGCAAGCAACATCTGAATATCCACCAAGCGAGCCACGGCGCCGTTTAAAATATATTCCGAGGTGCCGTCTTTATAAATGCGGCGGGCGATCACGACTTTTTGATACTCAATTGGCGCCTTATGGTCGGTATTGTCCAAGCTCAACACTACTTCGGCCATGCCAAGCTTGGTTTTTTTGTCTGAACCGGCAAAAATCACATCTTCGCTTTTCTTGCCCCGCAGCATTTTTAAACTCTGCTCGCCCAAAACCCAACGAATGGCATCAGCGACATTGGATTTGCCAGAACCGTTCGGCCCGACAATCACAGCAATGCCTTTTTGGAATTCCAATGTGGTTTTATGGGCAAAGGATTTAAAACCCTGAATTTCCAATTTTTCTAAATACATAGGTACGACAAAAACGAAGCGAATTTCATGTCTCTATTTTATCAATTTAATCCCTAAAAAACAAGCTGATCTGGGCATTTTAAAACACAAAAAACCGGTCAAATTCTGACCGGTTTTAATGAGGTTCATTCTGAACTGGGCTGGCCATGCAGGGTAAACTCCTGCTCGCCTTTCCCATATTCCGTACTAAAGGGTACGCCCTGTTGGCATAACGGGCAGGCTGCTCGGTTTGGCCACAACTCGATTGGGTGGTGCAATAAACAGCCAGATTCTTTCATGGGATGTTCAAGAAGAATTACTTCGGCCAGCGGTTCTGGGGCGCGATTTAAAATAAAAATTGCTTGCACTAATACACCGTTTGCGGACTTGATGAGTCGCTGAGCTTCAGCCAGGGTTTTGCCTGTAGAATACACATCATCCACGAAGATCACGTTTTTCCCTTCCAAAATTTTGGCCTGATCATAGGCCAAAAATAAATCGCCCGTGGGTTTCCTGGCAGCAAAAACAAAGTCGCAGGTAATGCGGCCATAACGGCCATTTTGAAGCAAGTTCTTGAATAACTGTTGGGTGAATTGATGCGCGTAAAAAGCGCCCGTGCCAATACCCAATACAGCCACCTGGTTGACATATTGAAAAATTGAGCAATCCACCAAATCCAACAAACCATAAACAATACTTTGAAAAACTCCGTGGTCTAGGTTTATGGGCTTGACGAAATTTGCATAAACCTTGGAATGTTTTTGACTACTTAGGACATAGTGTCCAGTTTGGAAAATACCAGCTTGGCTGAAATGCATTTGCCAATCAAACGGCTTTTTGCTCATAAAAAACACCTCCACCTATTTTTGGTTGTTGATTTCAATAATTCGATTTGTATTTTGGAGCAAGTTTAATCAACAAACCCGATCTTGTCAACCCCGCACCACTTTCCAAATTAAACCTTAGATTTAGTGTGAGGTTATTTGCCTAATAAATATATTAGTACTAAATGTTGGCGTTTTGCTGGAAAGTGGTGCGGGGTCAATTTTCAAAAAACCGGGTCGAATATTCCCAAACCCGGTTTTTCAAAAAGAAATCAGATGCATTTTTGCAGCTCGGCTAAAGCCTCGGCTTCACTATCGAAGCATTTGAAAAAGGTATTGAGCTTGGTGCGCTCCAGCATCTGGGTTATGGCTTTATTAAAATTACAAAAAACCATGTAGACAGAGCGGGCAGTTGTCTTGCGGTAAGCGCCTAAGAGCAAGCCCAAGCCCAATTCATTCATTCTCGGAACGCCGGAAAAATTCACCAAAAAAATTGTTTTGCCTTGGGCAATATTCTGGTTGATGATTTCTTGAAATCCTTTGTCGTCCCGGTCACCTTCAAAAGCGCCCTGTGGCGAAATAACCACCACGCTGTTTTGCTCCTTGATTTGAAACTGCATTTTTAAATAACTCCTTTTTTCTTTTTTTATGAATTCATAAAAACTTAACAGAGATTCTAAAGCCTGTCAATAGTCAAAAGTGTTTATTTTTTTGGCTAAAAATTTCTTGATGTCCCTGGCGGTAGGCAAACGCGGCTGGGAAATCCTTAAGGCCGCCACGGCATTGCCCACACGCAAAGCCTTATGAATCGGCAACTTATTCAATATTCCGTAAATAAAGCCAGCATTAAAACTGTCGCCGGCGCCGACGGTATGCATTATGGGCACGCGGAAAGCTTGTACGTTAACGACTTTATGCTTTTCGAATAAAACCGCGCCTTGGCGGCCAAGCTTAACCACAATGGTTGGCTTGGAAAATTTTTGGCTGCGCTGAAAAGCTTGGCGTAAATTTTTCGCCTGCATGGCGCGCAGAAATTCCTCCTGGTTTGGCAAATAGTAATTCACATATTGAAGCAGTCGATATAAATTCCGCAAATCCGCGCGGCTGACTTTAGCGTGAACCGTGCCATGATCCAAGACCACC
Organism: Candidatus Parcubacteria bacterium; assembly: GCA_003597955.1. GTDB lineage: Bacteria > Patescibacteriota > Patescibacteriia > PEXW01 > PEXW01 > PEXW01. The sequence goes on along the minus strand of QZJU01000006.1, from coordinate 70,694 downwards.
AAAATTTTCCGTTTTTGGCAGAATTTGGCTAAAGCTAAATACGCTTTTGCCAGCTGCGACATTTTGAAATACCCACCGATGTAAAAAACCCTGGCGCCGGCTAAAAGCCGCTTGGCTTGTGATAAAACCTTTTTAGCATCCAGGCGCTGATTTGCGTTGCCTGCGGTAATCGTCAGGCTGTCATTGTGATCGCCGCTGACATTGGCGCTGATGTTGGTCTGAACCTTTCCCTTAACCAACAGCTTTACTTTAACTTTATCCTTAGAAATCTCCTGGCTCAAAATCCGTCCCGCTGGATCAACGCCGGCTTGGGCAAGCAGGGCGGTTTTCAAGCCCAGACTTTTTAACGCTTTTGCAAACACATATGCCGAGCCGCCGGCCGCAACCTTATAATCCGAACCGATCACTTCGTGATCCCGATGAACATTAAAAGCCAAAGGCATTTGGCCCAAGAGGTTAAAATCCAGGTAGATCGCCCCGACCACCACGACATCATTTGTTAATCGGGTTTTGGATTTCATTTTTTTGAAGGAATTATATCCAGCCCTTGGCTTGAAGGCCCGCGGACGCCGCAGACATTTGCGCTTCCTGTTTGGAAGTTCCGACACCTTCGGCAATCTTATCTTGGCCAATATACACGCCGACGACGAATTTTCGATTATGATCCGGGCCAGACTCGCTTAAAACTTTGTAGGTTGGGGTCAAACCGAATTTCTCCTGCGCGGTTTCCTGAAATCGGCTCTTGGCGTCTTTAGCCAAATTGTTGTCCATTATGAATTTCAGCCGGATTAACACATGTTCGGAAACAAATTTTTGAGCCGCGGCGTAGCCTTGGTCTAAATATATCGCGCCGACCACGGCTTCAAAAGCGTTAGCCAAGATGATTTGTCGGGCTTTGGATTTGGCGTCTTTTGCTTCGCCTTTGGACAAAAACAAATACTCGCCTATTTCCAAATTCATGGCAATCTCAGACAAAGTCTTAGCGTTAACCAAAGAAGCGCGCCAGTTAGTCAGCTCGCCTTCGGGGTTTGGATAAGTTTGGTACAGGTATTCAGTCACCACCAATTCCAGAACCGCGTCGCCCAAAAATTCCAAGCGCTCGTTGTGCGCCAAAGGAAAATCCGGGTGCTCGTTCAGATACGAGCGGTGCACGAAAGCTTGTTTGAGCAATTCGGGATTTTGAAAAGCAAAACCCGTGGTTTTTTCAAATTCTTGAAAGTGTCGCATGTTTGACTATTCAGAAGCCTTGGCTCCTGGCGTTTGCTTCTTATTTAAAATTTGGTTCACATTCTCCGGGGTAATGACCTGGGCTTGCGGGTCTTTGGATTGCGTTTCCACGATGTCTTTGTAAATCGAACCTAAAACTCCATTGACGAAACGGCCAGAAGATTCGCCCCCGAAGCTCTTGGCCAGCTCAATGGACTCGTTGATGGCCACTTTAGGTGGCACATCCGACTGGCTGAATTCCAGTTCAAAAATTCCAATCCTTAAGACATTCCGGTCAACATTGGTGATTTGGTCAAGGGGCCATTCGGGCGCGTATTTAACGATCAATTTGTCTATATCGCGCTGATGCTTTTGGACGCCTTTGACGATCCGCAAGGCAAAATCATGATCATCAAAATCGGGCGCGAATTCGTGCTTGTTATTTTCTACTAATTGCACCAGATCCGCCTTTTGCTGGTTAAAGTCCCATTCAAACAACGCCTGCATGGCGATGGTTCTGGCTAAATGTCGATTCGACATAGGTTATTCGGATTTCTTATCTTTTTTCTGTTTGCGCTTCGTTTTGCGCGCGTCCCGGCTGGCGAGTTTTAAAATATCGCGACTGCGGTAATAACCGCAGTTTTGACAAATCCGGTGCGGTTTGACTGCATGTTTGCATTTTGGACAAACCGAAAGCGTGATGGCTTTCAAAGCGAAGTGCGCGGCGCGTTCGCGCTTGGATTGCTTGGTTCGGCGTTTGGCAGGCAGGCCCATAGTTCAGAATTTTTTTAATTGGCGAGCTATTTTTTATCCTACTCAAAACTTGGCTTTTAGGCAAGAATTCTTAAAAATTTGACACGCTTGCATGGATGGCGTAAGAATACTTTAAAATAAAGCGAGATTACAAAAGGAGTTGTTTTGAAAGCTGAAACCAAAACCATAGGCGACCAGCCGGAATTACGGGCCTTTCTCTTGCAAGCCGGCCAAAATGTCTTGGCTGCCAAAACCGGTGGCTGCACCCATCCAGCTTGGCGGCCGACCGGCAAGGTCTGGCACTTTAGCGGCAGACGCCTCACGCCTTCCCAAAAACGCCTGCAGGGCAAAGAGATCTTTGAATGCGTGCATTGTGGTACTTCCCGCGCCCTGAAAGTTTCCAAACCGAAATGGGAAAAACTTGCTCGTTAGTTTTTTTAAAAACCCCCAACTTGCTAATTAAGTTCTGGGGTTTTTATTTATTAAAAAAAGCCACGCATAATGCATGGCTTAAGTAAAAAGCAAATCGGCTTAGGCAAGCGTGAATTTTGCTTTAGTTACGACGACCTCATGAGGCGCTCGGTTGCTCAAGAAATTAAGCAGAAGTTGCTTGAAGGCAACCTGTTGCCCTTGGTCCAAAGGATTTGAAAAAACGGCAAGATCAGTACTTCGCTTATCGTTGAATTCGTACAGTTCGTACTCAAAGCGCTTTCGCAATTCCTCTGCGCTGGGAAAATGCGGGATTTTAAATTTTTCCCGCACCCAAGCTCTCACCCGGTATAAGGCATCAACCGTCTCAGCCGGAATTTCAAGGGCAACTTCATAGATGATTTTCCTGACCTTGGGATTTGGCGTAATTGGCGTGACTTCCATTTTCAATTCATAACCGGTTTTTTTGAAAGGCACAATTGCATAGTCAATATACTCTTTCTTCCATACTGTCTGATCCTGCAGAAAAATCTTAACAATGTTGCCCCGTAAATCCAGCAAAATTGAATCCGGACGAACATTTACGGTCTTGTGAGTAAAAACCCAGCCGGCAAAACAACCAATAACCAATAAAGCAGCACCTATCAGTGCCAGTCTAGGCGACCAACTTACGCCTTCAAGAGAAAATAGAAAAAGGGCTACAAAAAGCGCAATTACAGCCAGAAGCACAATGGCCATAATCAGCCTTTCTAGGGTTTGGGGCTTAAACACTTAAGACCTCCTCTTTTAAAATGTTTAAAGAACTATTGATTTTGTGAATACCTAAAACTAGCAGATGATGCTAATAAATGTCAATCTTAAATCCCAACGACCATGTCGGGGTTTTTATTTTCCGTCATTGCGAAGAGTCCCGTGTCAGAGGGACGACGAAGCCCGCTTTGCCGCCGAGGCAGGCAATCTTTCGAATTTGTCATCCTGAACTCGTTTCAGGATCTCTAAATGCTTAGATGCTGAACCAAGTTCAGCATGACAATAGTAAGGGTTATACAAAAGTCACACTGGCCACGCTGTCGCCCGGGGCTTTAAAGCGCATTAACCTAACCCCTTGGGTATCGCGGCCCAAGACCGAAACCTGCTTTAGGGGCAATCTGATGACTTGACCTTTTTCCGAAATTATAACCACATCTTCTTGCTCCCGCTTGGCATTTACAATAAAGGCGGAGGAAATTTTGCCGGTCTTTTCTGTTATGTGAGCCGAGCGAATGCCTGACCCGCCCCGGCCCTGGGGGCGATATTCTTTTAAGAAAGTTCTTTTGCCGTAGCCGTTACTCATAATCACCAGCAGCTGCTCATTCTTCATGGCCGTGCCTTCCAAAATCACATCCATTCCCGCAATCACATCCCCGCGCTTCAAGCGCATCCCGCGAACCCCGCCCGCGCTCCGGCCCATGGGCCGAACAGCCTTTTCGGCAAAGCGGATGGATTGGCCATTGGCTGACACCAAAATTATGTCGTCTTTGCCGCTGGAAGGCTTCACCCATTCCAGGCGGTCTTCGGGTTTGAGCTTAATCGCAATCAAGCCTGAACGACGGACATCTTTAAAGGCTGTAAGCTCGACTTTTTTAATCGTGCCTTGGCGCGTGACCATAACCAAGTATTTCTCCTCCTGGATGTCAGCCATGGAAAGCACGGATGAAACTTTTTCCTCCGGTCCCAATTGCAGAAAATTCACCATGGCCTGACCTTTGGCCGTGCGGGAAGCAGTCGGCACATCATAAGCTTTCAGCTGGAACACGCGCCCGCGCGTGGTAAAGAACAAAAGGTCGGCATGGGTCATGGTGGCGAACAAATGTTCAACCGTGTCTTCTTCTTTGGTGGTTAAACCAATCACGCCTTTGCCGCCACGGCTTTGGGTTTTAAAGGTTTCCGGCGCCGTGCGTTTGATATAGCCGTCGCGGGTCAACATCACGACCGTGGCTTCGTTGGGAATCAAATCTTCCTGCTTGAATTCACCCACGGGATTGGGATTCACTTCAGTCCGGCGTTCGTCGCCGTGCAGATTTTTCATTTCTTCCACTTCTTTGACAATGACCTGCCGGATCTTTTTTGGACTAGCCAGCAACGCTTCCAGTTCTTTCATTAAAGCCAGTTTCTCTTTCAATTCTTGCTCGATTTTCAATCTTTCCAGATTCGCCAACTGCTGCAATTTCATTTCCAGAATGGCAATACTTTGCGCTTCGCTTAATTTAAACTGCTTCATTAAATTCACCTTGGCCTCGTCTTTGTCTTTTGAACGCTTGATAGTTCGAATAACGGCGTCGATGTGATCAACGGCGATTTTCAAGCCTTTCAAAATGTGCACACGCTCCTTGGTTTTGGCCAAGTCAAAGGCCGTCCGGCGCTTAACCACGACCTCACGATGGGCGATAAACTGCTCCAAAACCCCTTTTAAATTCAAAACTCGCGGCTGCAAGCCTTCAACCAAGGCCAGCATATTAACATGAAAAGTGGTTTGCAAATCCGTGGTGTCGTACAGCCGGTTCAAAACTTTTTTGGGGTAAGCATCGCGCTTCAACTCAATCACTACCCTGACTCCTTCCTTATCCGATTCGTCGCGCAGATCTCTAATGCCTTCAATTTTTTTATCCCGCACTAATTCGGCAATGTGTTCCAGCAAAGCTGCTTTATTAACCTGGTAGGGTATTTCGTGGACAATTATGCTGAAAGCTCCGGTTTTGGTTTCTGTAATTTCGGTCTTTGCGCGCATCACAATGGCGCCCTTGCCCGTGGAATATGCCGCTTCGATTTCTTTCTGATCAAAAATCGTGCCGCCGGTTGGAAAATCCGGGCCTTTGATGTAATGCATCAATTCGCCAATGGTTGCCTCGGGATCTTGAATTAAATGAACGGTGGCATCGGCGACTTCTTTCAAATTATGAGGCGGGATGGAGGTGGCCATACCCACGGCAATGCCCACGGCGCCGTTGACCAGCAGGTTCGGCAGAAGCGCCGGCAGAACTTGAGGTTCATTTTTGGAACCGTCATAGTTTGGCACAAAGTTGACCGTATCTTTATCAATGTCCTTTAGCATTTCCGCGCTGATTTTGGCCAAACGCGCTTCAGTGTAACGCATGGCCGCGGCCGAATCGCCGTCCATGGAACCAAAGTTGCCCTGACCGTCGATCAGGGGGTAGCGCATGGAAAAATCTTGCGCCAGCCTGACCATGGAATCATAAACCGCGACATCGCCGTGCGGGTGGTATTTGCCCAAAACTTCGCCGACCACAGTGGCGGATTTCCGATATTTGGCTTGGTGAGTCAAGCCCAGTTCGCGCATGGCGTACAGGATCCGGCGGTGCACCGGTTTCATGCCGTCGCGCACATCTGGCAAGGCCCGTGCCACAATTACGGACATCGCGTAATCCAAATAAGACTCTTGCATTTCCGAAACAATCGGTCGCGGTTGGACCGAGGCGGGCAAGGTGGGTTTGGCTGGCAGAGGCGAGGGCGTAATTTTTTTAGGAGGCATTGGCGTTTAAATTCGAATTGCTATTTTGGTTGCCGTTTTGGTTTAAATTTGAATTCTGATTTGATAAGCCCTGGTTTAGTTCGGCAGGGAAGACTTGTTCGCGCAAATATTCCAATTCAGATTCGGAAATGTCGCCGGGGTTGATGTTTTTTATCGCTTCGTTAGCCGGTTTGCTGAAAGAAAAAACCTCGCTTAATCTTTGCTTAAGATTTTGCCAGGCAGAATTATTGGCATTGCCAAAACGCAAACGCTCGTCCAAAGTTCCGAACCAAACCACCAAAATGACTGCAGTCACGGAAATCACCGAAAACCAAACTAGTCTTTTGCGTTTTTTCGCCTCCAAACCGGCCGGCCGTGACTCGCCCAGCGGTGATTTCCAGCTAGCCTTCTTTCTGACTTTTTTGGGATGGGGAGTTATGGAATCAATATTAGGCATAAAAACTATTAAACTGCTGGCCGGAGAATTACAACGCGAGTGTCTTCCTGGGGCAAGTCTTTTTTTGCAACTTTTAACTTATCTTCACGGCCATTGCTAGTAATGCCCATGTGCTTCATAAAATTTTCCACGCCACTCAAATTTAATTTAGCGCTTAGGCCTGGCACCTTATAGTGCATCGGGATAACAATCCGCGGCTCCAGTTCGGTAATTAATTCCGCCGCGGCTTTGCCGTCAATTGTGTACGTGCCGCCGACTGGAATAAATAAGATATCCACGCCGTTTAAATGTTCAAACTGCTCATCGGTTAACTTTTTTTGGCCCAAATCGCCCAAATGCGCCAATTTTATATCTTCGGCTTCCAAATTATAAATTGTGATCCCGCCTCTTTCCGTACCATTTTTATCATCATGAAAAGCCGGGATGCCGTGAGCAAAAATTCCACGAACCTCATATTCGCCCGGCGCATCAACGATAAATGGCGTGCCGTTTAAACAGTCTAAATTGTTGTGGTCGTCATGGCCATGGGTTATCAAAACCAGATCTGCGCTAACCTTGGGCATTTTTAAGCCGATGCTGGGCGAATACGGATCAATTAAAACTACAGCGTTTGGGGTTTGAATTTTAAAGCAGGAATGACCGAACCAGGTGATTATCATACACTAATTTAATCAGGTTTTTAAAGACGGAAAAATCGCTTGCTTTTAAGCTTAGGTTAGCAAAAAAAACCGGAATTAGCAAGCGATTTTAAGGCTTAAAGCGGCAGGTCTTTATCCACTTCCGAGGCTTTAATTTTGGGCTCTTTTTCGGACTCGGCTTCTTCGGTTTCGGGTTTTGGCGCCGCAGATTTTTCGGCCGCGTAGCGGCCCGCTAAATCCTGGTTTGATTCTTGGGATTGCGCATCGGTTGGCTGATCTTTGGCCGGTTCGTCAGCCGGGCCGATTTTTGGAATTTTTATCTTAGTGGGTTCAGTTGAGTCCGGCTTGCCGGCTTGGCGCAAGCCCGCGGCCAGAGGTGTGGGGCTGGCGGAATCCTGTTGACCGGCTTGATCCGCCTTTGGCTGATTGGCAATCGAGGCGCTGGCCTGCCCACTTTGGCCGGCGACTTGGCTGGCGCCAGCAATGGTGCCCGCGCCTTCGTGGGAAACCACTGAGCCCGTGGCTTGCTTTGTTTGGGCTTGGCTGATGCTTGAAGGGGGGCCCGAGCCTTTGCCGCTTGCCATGGCGTCGCGCTGCTGCTTGCTGCGATACACATTTAAAAATTTCATGGCGCGTTCCCGGCGCAACTGCTTTAATTTTTCCTCTTCGGTCGGCCCGGTGTTTAATTTTGCATCAGCCTCTTTTTGCGCTTGGGCCACGAAAGCCAGGCCCTTTTTCCCGATTTTCTCCGGATCGAAATTTTCAATCGCATTATCGCCTTGGTGCAGACGCACATTAAAAACTTTCCGCGCGGCTGTGGAGAGTTTGTACTCGGGATGTTCTTGAATATGCTTCACGAACTCCTTAAAAAAATTTTTGGTTTCGTGGGGCGAAAAAAATTTCCGGCCGCTTCGAATTTGCGAAAAATGTTCGCCTGGGGCTCTTTCCACCAATTTTTTAAACTCCTGCTTGGAAATCGGTTTCTGGCCCCATTTGTCTGAAGCCTTGGAAACCAAAGTATGGGCGAGTTTTTTTATTTCATTAGTGCGAAGATTTGGCGTGCGGGATTTAACCATGCGCATACTATACCAAAAAAACTCAATTTCGTCAATATCTTGCTTAATTATTACAGCCAAAGTAGGATACTTAAGCTTGTACTTTTCGATTTTTTACGATTCGCCAATCGTCCTGCTAACGTGCAGGGCGAGCCAGGGGCCTCATGTTTCCTAAACAAGGCCACGGTTAAGTCATTTTTTTGTTATATGAATTCCAAAAATCCGCAGTCAGAATTTGGTACACTTTTAAATTCCTCCGATCAGCCAAAATTCCCAAAAGTTGGTGAAGTGGTTGAAGGCAAGGTAATTGCCTTATCAAAATCCGAAATCCATCTTGACATCGGTGGAATATTAACCGGCGTGGTCAGGGGCAAGGAACTTATTGATGAATCCGGGGAAACCGCCAGCTTGAAAATCGGGAATTTGGCCAAGGCGACGGTCTTAGATTTGGAAAATGAAAACGGGGAAATGGAACTTTCTTTCCGCTTGGCCGGACACGAAAAGGCCTGGAACGAATTGGACGCTTTGTTGGCCAGCAAAGAACCGATCAGGGTTAGTGTGGTCGCCGCGAATAAGGGTGGTTTAATGGTTAAAGTCGGACGCATCGACGGTTTTTTGCCGGTCTCGCAATTAACGCCTGAACATTACCCGCGAGTTGAAGGCGGCGATAAAAATAAAATTTTGGAATTGCTGAATCGCTTTGTCGGCCAAAACCTGACCGTAAAAATTCTGGACATTGATGAAGCCGCCAATAAACTAATCGTTTCGGAAAAAGCCGCCTGGGAAGAAGAACGCGTTGAAGCCCTGCGGGGTTTTCAATTGAACCAAATTATCGAAGGCAAAGTCACGGGCATTGTCGATTTTGGCATTTTTATCGGTTTTGGCGACAATTTGGAAGGCTTGGTCCACATCTCGGAACTTTCCTGGCAAAGAATCGACAACCCCCGCGAGCATTACCAGGTTGGCCAACCGATCAAGGCCATGATTATCGGCATTGAGGGTTCAAAAATTTCTCTCTCCTTAAAAAGATTGGCCGACGATCCCTGGCACCACGCGGCCGAAAAGTATAAAGTCGGAGATACGGTAAAAGGCAAAATCGCGCGGTTGAATACATTTGGCGCTTTTGTGGAATTGGACGATGTCATACACGGGCTTTGCCACATATCCGAGCTTTCCCATAAGCGCATAAAAGAGCCTTCGGAAATTCTCCGGCCGGGCGAAACGCGCGAATTCAAAATTATTTCTTTTGATCCGGCGCAACACCGGCTGGGCTTATCCGTGAAAGCCCTGGGGCCTGTACCTGAAGCCGAAACGGAAAAAGCCAGCGAAACAGAAGCGGCCAGCACCGCTCTGGTCGATGAGGCTAAGGCAGGGGACGCGGAAACTAAAACCGAATCAAAGTCCACAGCCTAAGTATGGCGCTTGGCCCCGCACCATTCGCCCCGCTCGAGTACAGAGTTGATTAAATCGGTTTTTGCCAGTATACTACGCCCACTGCAGTCTAAGTTAATTGGCTTTAACTTATGAAAAATTTAAGCAAAAATCTCGTGGTCGGACTTCTGGCGCTTTTTATTGTTTCTTTGGTATTTTCCACGATTAACAGCGAAAGCAACCGAGCCAAGAATGTTAGCCTGGCAGAAGCTATTACCCAAATTCAGAACGGCCAGATTAAAAGCGTGCAAATTTCCGGAGATAAGCTGAATTTAACTTTAACCAACGGGGAAAAACAAACTTCCTTCAAAGAATCGGCCGATTCCTTTACCACGGTTCTGAAAAACTACGGTGTACCGCCGGAAAAAATTTCGGCTTTGGAAATCAGCGTCAAACAGCCTTCTGGTGCTTCGCTTTGGTTAAGCGCCATTCTGCCGATCGCCCTGCCGGTTCTGTTGTTCATCGGTTTTTTCTGGTTTATGATGCGCCAAGCTCAGAATGTCAACAACCGCGCCATGTCTTTCGGCCAAAGCCTGGCCAAAGAAAATGAGCGTGAAAAACAGAAAGTCAAAGTCACTTTTAAAGATGTGGCGGGCGTGCAGGAGGCCAAACAGGAACTAGTGGAAGTGGTTGACTTTTTGAAGTTTCCCAAAAAATTCACGGACTTGGGCGCAAAAATTCCCAAGGGGGTTTTGTTGGTGGGCGCGCCGGGTACGGGCAAAACCTTGCTCGCCAAAGCCGTTGCCGGCGAAGCCAATGTCCCTTTCTTTCATATGTCAGGTTCGGAATTCGTGGAAATGTTTGTGGGTGTTGGCGCTTCCCGGGTGCGGGACCTGTTCCGTCGTGCCAAAAAGGCCGCGCCGAGCATAATCTTCGTGGACGAAATCGATGCGGTGGCGCGCCAACGCGGCACGGGTTTGGGCGGCAGCCACGATGAAAGAGAACAGACCCTAAATCAAATTTTGGTAGAAATGGATGGTTTTGATACGGAAACCAATGTGATTATAATTGCAGCCACCAACCGACCCGATGTCTTGGATCCCGCGCTTTTGCGGCCCGGGCGCTTTGATCGTCGCGTAATTCTGGATCCGCCGGACCTGAAAAGCCGCGTCGAGATTCTGAAAGTCCACAGCCGACAAAAGCCTTTGGGGCCGGATGTCGATCTGAATAAAGTCGCCCAGCGCACGCCCGGTTTTTCCGGCGCCGACCTGGCCAACCTTCTGAATGAAGCGGCGATTTTGGCGGCGCGACGCAACCGCAAGCAGGTTAACTTATCTGACTGCCTGGAATCAATTGAAAAAGTTCTGCTGGGCCCGGAAAGAAAAAGTCACATTTTAAGCGACCAAGAAAAGAAGATCACGGCCGTGCACGAGGCTGGCCACGCTTTGGTTGCCGCCGCTTTGCCCCACACTGATCCCGTGCATAAAGTTTCTATTATCTCCCGCGGCCAGGCTGCCGGCTATACTTTGAAATTGCCAGAAACCGACAAGCACTTACATCCACGTAAGGAATTTTTGGACGATTTAGCCGTGATGCTGGCCGGCCAAGTTGCGGAAAGGGAAATTTTTGGCGACATTACCACGGGCGCGCAAAACGATCTGCGCCAAGCCACGCGCCTGGCGCGCAAGCTCGTTACGGATTATGGTATGAGCGAGTTGGGCGCCCGAACCTTTGGCATGAAAGATGATTTAATCTTTTTGGGCCGCGAAATAACCGAGCAAAGGGACTACTCAGAAAAAATCGCCGAGGCCATTGACGCGGCCGTTGACAGATTCCTGAAGCAAGCCGCGGAAACCGCCAAGAAAGTGATCCGCAAATACCGAGAGGCCTTGGATGCGATTGTTTCCGCCCTGCTTGACCACGAAACCATCGAGCAGGAAGAATTCGCCGACTTAACAAAAAAGTTCCTGCCCGTTAAGGTAAAAGTCTAAAAAAACTGCGGATTCTGAATTTTTTTCACGGCTTTTCCTAGGCCACGGTATTTTTGATATACTGAACCGGTATGGAGGAAGATAAAAATATGAAAACTTCAATCTACCGGCAAACACTCATCGAGGCCTGGCGCATGACTTGGCGGCACAAGTATTTGTGGTTTTTCGGCTTTTTTGCAATTCTGCTGAACTCGGGCGTGGCCAGCGGATTTCGAGCGTTTTTTAACAATGTGACCTTTTTGGAAAATCAGGGCGAAAACCTGAATAATGCCAGAATTTTATACGAATCCAAAACTCTGGAATACATCTTCAATAACATCAAGCTATTTTTCGCCAATCTGACTTTCGCCAATCTTTTGGCAATCCTTATCATCTTGGGCATTTTCGTTTTCTGCGTCTGGCTTTCGGTACTTTCACAAGGCGCTTTGATCTCGGCTACGGATAAATTCCGACAGGGAAAACTGGTCCAGCCGGAAGAAAGTTTTAGGGACGGGACTCGAAAATTCTGGCCGGTTTTCTGGCTGAATCTTTTTAATCACATAATCACCACGGGTTTAGTGATTGTTCTGGGCTTGCCTTTGCTGGCTTTATATTTCATTCGCGGTCAAGAATTCTGGGCGAATCTTTTGCTATTCTTGAATTTTATTATCCTGGTGCCCATTGCCGTGATTGTCGCCTTTCTTCTGCAATACGCTTCGGCCTACGCGGTGATAAAGAATTTAAAATTAAAAGCAGCCATCGTTTCGGCCTGGCGACTTTTCATCAAGAATTGGCTGGCCACCTTGGAAATGGCCTTTTTGATTTTCTTAATATTGGTAATCGCGGCCACAATTATTAGCGTAATTTTTCTGCCCAATATAATCAACATTCTTTTCAGCTCGGCCACCACGGCTGTGCCCGGTTTGGTAAACTATCTCAATGCTTCTTTTGTAATTTTTGTAATCATCTCAATTTTGCTGACGAGCATATTCTCAACTTTCCAATTCGTAGCCACCGCTCTGTTTTTCTTAAAACTGGAAGAGGGCTTGATTGTTTCTAAACTCATCCGCTGGTTCGGCAAATGGGGGAATCTTGGCAAAAACTCCGCTGCCGCAATAACTTCGGGCAAGAATTTTAAATAAGCTCTAAAAAAACACACAACCAAAAGTTGTTGGCGTCTTTTTGTTTGTTAATTTCTCTAACTTCTGGCACGCGCCCCTGGACTCGCCCGTCCTCCGGAGGATGGAAACCAGGAACCGGTCGTGTGACTGCCCGCCGGACTGGTCGGCTCCCCAGGATTCGAACCTGGAACCAGGTGTGTATAAGACACCTGCTCTACCGTTGAGCTAGGAGCCGGCCAAGCAGGCTGACCACAGAAATCAAGAAATGTTTTTTAGGCTTTCGACCATGCGAGGTTCAGATCGCGAGACCGCATAAGCAAAATCTGCCTACCTCTTTGTCTTACCTGACTTTTGTTAAAGTTTCAAGGTTGAGATATGCTACCTTCAGCTATGGTCAACTTCACAGCCAGCACCCAGGGTATCAAAACAATCCTGGCGCGCTTGCCAAAATCCGCCGAGGTTTTTCTGGTCGGCGGGGCAGTTAGAGACATTTTGCTGAAAAGAAAAATCAAAGATCTGGACTTGCTGGTGAGAAAAATATCTTTAAACCAACTGAAATCCCAACTTAAAAACCTGGGTGCCGTTGACTCCAAGGGCGAAAAGTGGGGTGTGCTGACAGTAAAAATCGGCAAACAAGCAATTGATGTGGCTCTGCCCAGGCGGGAAAAAGCCAAAAATACTGGCAAGTATTTTGATTTTGAAATAACTGCCAAGCCCAACCTGCCCGTGAAAACTGATTTAAAAAGGCGGGATTTCACCATTAATGCCCTGGCTTGGGATTTAAAAAAAGCAAAATTGCTGGATCCTTTTGGTGGTGTTGCGGATTTGCGAAAAAAACAAATATCGACGGTGGGTCAACCAAAACAAAGATTTGCCGAGGACCATTCCAGAATTTTAAGGGCTTTGCGGCTAGCTGCGGAATTAAATTTTAAATTCGAACCAAAGACCTGGGCTGCTTTGGTAAAAACCGTAAAAACCCTACCGCAACTAAATATTCGGCCGAAAATTTGGCGAATGGAACTTAAAAAAATCACTCAGCAAAAAAAACCATTCCAAGTCCTTTGCCAAAAAGCCGGTTTGGTCAGCGTAGCGGGACGCCGCTTCGCGGCAAAAAAATATGGATATTAAAATTATCCAAGAAACCGCTGACTACTTAGTCATTGATAAGCCCAGCGGCTTATTGGTCCATCCCGCTGAACATCATGAAAAGGCGCAGACTTTGGTGCACTGGCTAATCCGGAAATACCCCGAGATCGCCGAGGTCGGCGAAGACCCCGGCCGGCCGGGCCTGGTCCATCGCCTGGATATGGAAGTTTCGGGAGTTATGGTCATTCCCAAAACCCAAAGAATGTTTTTGCATTTAAAAAAACAGTTCCAAGCTCACGCCATTAAAAAAATCTACCTGGCCTTGGTGCACGGTCGGCCAGGCAAGCCCGAGGGCGTGATTAACTTCCCTTTGGCGCGTTCCCGACGCAAAAAAGGCCGCATGAGCGCCCAACCGCAGGCTACGGAAAAAACCCGCGAAGCCATCACCCGCTTTTATGTTTTAAAAAAATTCCAGCATCTGACTTTGCTGGAAATTGAAATTGAAACCGGCCGGTCAAACCAAATCCGCGCCCACCTTTTGGCGTATGGCATGCCGATTGTCGGCGATAAAGTTTACCGAACCAAAAAGGTCAAACAAAAAGTGGAGCTTGACCGGCCTTTCTTGCATTCTTGGAAATTGGAATTCGCGGATTTAAACGGTTTAAAAAAATCATTCGAAGCACGGTTGCCCGGGGAGCTTGAGAAAATCCTTAACAAAATTAAATAAAAACCAGCTTGACACAAAATATGCCTTATTCTATTATGAATATATATTCATAATAGAAAGGGGGTGATTCATATGCCTAGATTTGACGGAACCGGCCCCATGGGTTACGGGCCTGGCACAGGACGGGGCTTAGGCCCTTGCGGTGGTGGTCTGTACCGAGGGCGGGGCTATAGCGCCGGCTGGAATGGATTTGGTCGGAGATTTATTTCGCCTAAAAATGAAATGTTGGCTTTAGATGAAGAGGAAAAATTGCTTGAAGCCGAACTCCAAGCAATTAAAGAAGAAAAAGCAGCCTTAAAAGGCCGCCGGAAATAAAAGAAGGCACGCGCGCCGGCCTTTCACGCAAAGTGGGAGGCCGGTTGGCCTTCTTTCATTAAAAAACTTAACAAATAACTAAGCAAAAATCAAGTATGCCAAGACCCAGGTTTTTACATCATAGTTGCCGGCGGCCGGTGGTTAATTATTACAAACCTCGAGGTGTGCCCTTGCGAATGCTTAAAGTAGTTGCGCTCCAGCCTGAAGAATTTGAAGCGTTGTGGCTAAAAGACTATCGAGGATTGGAACAAACCCAAGCGGCCCAGCATATGCGTACCTCGCAAAGCACTTTTCAGCGCTTACTCCAAGTCGCTCGAAAAAAAATTTCCCAGGCCTTGGTCGAGGGACGAGCTATCGCAATACATAATAAAAATGCTTAAAATTAAATTGCTAATTTGTAGCTTCATCATGCTGTTCACGGCTAGTCTTCCGCTTATGACGCAGGCAAAAGCTGTAGATATATATTTTTTCTGGGGAGATGGCTGTCCGCATTGTGCCAAAGAAAAAATTTTTCTTGAACAGCTCCAAAAACAATACGGGGATGACATAAACATCCAGATGTATGAAATTTATTTTAATGTCGAGAATCGGGAACTTTGGGAAAAAATGACTCTTGAAAAAGGCCTGCAAGCTAGTGGGGTTCCGACCACTTTTATCGGCAGCGAAATGCTTGTAGGTTTTGATACGAACGAAACAACTGGAAACCAAATCCAAGCCCTGCTTCAAAAAGAATTAGCCAAACTAGCCGAAAAAACTTCAGCCCCGCAAGAAGCCAGGACATTTTTGGTTTCTTTACCGCTTTTGGGCTCGATTGATGCGGCCACCGTTTCTTTGCCTATGGTAACCATCATAATTGCGGCCCTCGATGGCTTCAACCCCTGCGCAATGTGGGTTTTAGTCCTGCTTATTGGCATGTTAATTGGCATGCAAAACCGAAAGCGTTTGTGGATTCTTGGTTTAAGTTTTATCGTAGCTTCAGCTGCAATTTATTTTGTATTTTTGGCTGCCTGGTTCAACTTTTTTAAGCTTATCGGGGTTGTCAGATGGTTGCAGGCACTAATCGGCGTTTTTGCTGCTGGCGTCGGAGTTTACTATATACGCAGGTTTTTTGTAAATAAATCTGAAGAATGCACCGTGACAAACCTGGAGCAAAAACAAAAAATTTCCAATCGTATGACTGAAGTAATTCAAAAACGTTCGCTGTTCTTAGCGCTAATCGGTATTATTATTTTAGCAATACTGATTAACACAATCGAGCTTGCTTGTTCAGCTGGTTTGCCGGCTATCTACACCCAAATTTTGGCTATGCACGACTTCGCGTCCTGGCAACATTATAGCTATCTGCTGTTGTACACATTTATTTTTATGCTTGATGACATGCTGATTTTTGCGATCGCGATATTTACTTTTCGCTCTATTGGCTTTAACGGAAAATACAGTCGCATCGCCAGTATAATCGGAGGCGTCGTCGTCTTTTTCATTGGCCTGCTTCTTATTTTTCGGCCTGACTGGGTAATGTTTGGATGATTGTCAATCGGGGTAAATGCGTGAAATTGGCATTAATTAAAAATCATCCTTCGAAGCGCGCTTACCCAGGGAGCTTGAAAAAGTTTTGGAAAAATTAAATGAGTCTCCGCCAACAAGAGCTGATGGTATCTGAAGGATTACAGAGCGGCACGGATAAAAAGCGCCCCCCCTTTAAGAGCGCTGTAATTCAAGCCGAAAGGCCGTCACCTGAACTGAATGTCAATTGCGTCAGGCAGGTTATTGAGTTGTGAATTTATCCGCATTACTTCATGGGGGATATTCGCAGCTTTCAAACTCTCATCTATATCGGCAATGACCTTAGAGAATTCCGTAAAATTTGGTTCCTCTTTGCCAAGGCCTAGACTCAAGACGACTCGCTTTTCGCTTATATTAATGTTGGCGGGAATCAAAACGGCTCTCCCGCTAACGCCCCTAGGGCCTTCAACAAAAATCCGAAAACTTGCCACTTTTTCCTCCTTTGATTTAAATGGTTAAAAGAACGATTTTTGGAATCGATAAACTTAGCTAAAAACGGAAAAAACTGTCAAGGTTTTATATCTCCTGATTGTCACCCAAAAACAAAAGCGCAGTTTTTAGGAGTCTGCGCTTTCTTGGTTCCAAAGCATATAGGGGATGGTCTCGTGCACGAAAACTTGCACCAAGAACGGATCAAGTTTTTTGCCGGCCTCGGCCAATAAAATTCCGGCTGACTCACCAAAACTCAAAGCGGGTTTATAGCTGCGTTTTGTGGTCAATGCGTCAAAGATATCAGCAACGGCCACAATCCGGGCGGCGAGAGGAATGTCTTCGCCCCAAAAATCAATTGGATAGCCCACAGCCTTTCGATCAAAAGCCATATGGTGGCATAGAATCGGCTCGTAAACCACTTCCGGAAAATCAACGCCTGTTTCCATTAAAATTTCCACACCAGAACGGGGATGGGTTTTAATTTGGGCGAATTCTTCATCCGTGAGCTTGCCCGTCCCGTCTAGAATGGCGTTATCAATCCTTAGTTTGCCAATATCATGAAGCCGGGCGCCTAATTTCAAAGCAGCGCCATTTTCCCAGGTCCAGGCCGGAGAAATTTGCAAAGCCAGAATCCAGGCGTATCGCTCCACCGCCAGGCAATGCTGATAAGAATAGGAATGTTTATTTTGCAGAGAATTTAGCAACTGCTCGGCAACTGCTTCGCATTGCATCCTACAACATGCAGCATTCTTCATTTTTTAAAGATCCTTCTTAAATTGGTTTATTAAAGCTTATCAGCTTAGGTTAAAACTCAGCTCTTTGTCAAGGGCATTGGATCAGGGGGGAAATTAAAAAAACCGTCCGCTCTACTTTGGCTGACGGTTTTAAATATGGCTTATCACCAATAAGCGCTTGTCCAGGCTCGCCAAGTGCTAAAAAACCATACTGCAATCAAGAACAGACCCCCCAAACCCTTTACATTAAACAATTTAGCGCCATAATTCAGACCCAAAATGTACTCGATCGCCATACACCCCACGGAGATAAAAAATAAAACCAAGGTTGTTTTTAAATAAGTCTTAAAAACAGCTCGCACCCACGGTGGCAATTCGGAAGCAATTATTTGCCACCAAAAAATCGTAAAAATAAAAATTATTACAGCAATATCTCTGATGAGGGCGAAAGGTTGAGGAAAACTATACCAGGCTTGCCTGGGAACAAAAAAATACATCAGGGCCTGCAACATCACCATCAAAAGACTAACAGTCGCTACAATTTTCGCTTTCAGCATTCCAACTCCTTTTCATCCTTTTTAAAGGTTCAAAATTTGTTTGTTAAAAGCTTAAGAAAAAAATTTTTATTAGTCAAATTTTAATCACCAGGAATTTGGCGCGAACTCTGAGCTTGCCCAAGGGGAGCGCGAATTTCTGGGGTCTACCGAGGCTGCGTCTGAAACCTGTAGTGAACAGACTTCCTGGGGGACTCCAAATTTTTCGAATGAAAAATTTGGGGAAAGCGGCACGCTTGCGAAACCTGAGTGGGCTTAATTTATTAAGCACACGCAGGGCGGAGAAAGCTTGGTGCCGCGGAGAGGGGTCGAACCTCCACGCTCTTGCGAGCACTGGCACCTCAAGCCAGCCTGGCTACCAATTACAGCACCGCGGCACATGTTATGCTTATAGCATCAACTTTGCTGTCTGTAAAGCTTGAAGCATTTTTTTACGTTTTCGAGTTAGAGTAATACAATCAGAGCTTGCATACATTTTTCTAAAAATGAGCAAACCTTCTCTTTTTGCATACTTCAACTGCTCAACGCTCTGTCCCTTCGCTCTAGTAATATGCCCTTGAACACCAAGCAATTGTTTTAGTTTAGTACGTAACCAAAGGATATGCTTTGGGCTAGCTGAACTAAATGCAAGATAGTACATAAAACTATTCTTCCAACGGGAATCCCAATATGAGTACAGGTGTCCGTCACCGTCAAAATGCCCACGCAGGAAGTCAAAAAAATATTTATCTGGAACATTAACAGCATTTAAAGTTTTGCTTTTTGCTGGATGCAAGCCTAGACTTAGTAAAAATCGGTAAAACTTAACATTACCAAATTGTATGTGAGGAACTCTGACGCCTGTGTAACCAGAAGATTTAAGACTCACTTTGACTCTCAATCCTAAACAATACTTAAAATTTCGTATTTGTTCCATATCTTTAGAGGTGAATTCAAGGTGTCGACCGTCTTTTGAAAGATTGCCGTCAGTAGTAATGAGGCCGATTGCATAAGCAAGTTCACTACTCCAAGGGATCGGCGTGCTATCACTCATCAAGCTAATAGCGTATACCATAAATAAATACAATTTTCATTATTTATTAAACATTGCATTATTAGTACTTGCGGATAATTAAACCTTCTTGGCCTGCTTCACTTCCTTCAGACGCTTTTGGTAGCCTTGGCGGAGATAGCCCAAGGAAGCTTGGCGGACTTTAAATTGCTTCACGGGTTCGATTTTGGCGATTGTAGGCGCATGAAAAGGGAAAATCCTTTCCACACCAACGCCTTCGGAAATTTTTCTGACCGTAAAGGTGCCGTGCAAGCCCTGCCCGTGCCTGACATCCAAAACCATGCCCTCAAAAATCTGGATTCGCTCTTTTTCGCCTTCCTTAATTTTTTGATGGACTTTAACCACCATGCCTGGCCGTAAAGCCGGCAAGTCGGTTCGTTCTTTGGTTTTGGCTGATTTGTATACGCTTTCCATATTGGTTAGGGTAGTTTAATAAGAATTTTCTTTCGAGTCAAGGCTGGCTAACGAGATGGCTTTGGCGTTTCTGATACAATACTAAACACGGCTTACTTAAGCTTGTTCCTATGCAAACATTCCTAGGCAAAAAAATCCTGATCTTAACCGCCCACCCGGACGACGAAAGTTATGCCGCGGCTGGTTCGATATTCAAAAATTACCAATCCGGCGGCCAGAACTTTTTAATCTGTTCAAGCCGCGGCGAAAGAGGGAGGTCCCATTTGAAAAAACCCGTCACCGATGCCCAGCTCAAAAAAATCCGACGTAAAGAACTGCTAAAAGCCGGCAAACTTTTCCACCTTTCCAGAATTTGGCTTCTGAATTTTCCCGACGGAAAAATTAAAAATTTCACAAATGCGATTTACCGAAAATCTTTACCCATTGTAAAAAAAATTAAACCCAAAGCGATTTTAAGTTTCGGATCTGACGGCATTACGGGACATTTGGACCACATTGCCATGGGCAAAGTCGCCAAAAAACTAGCGCGAAAATTCCAGCTCCCCCTTTACGCCTTTGTCTTGCCGCCGACGATTTCCCGGCGCGCCTTAATATATTTTAAAGCCCGAAGAAAATTTGGCAAGTACGCCAACAAGTCGAAATTCCCAAAACCCAACTTGAAAATCTCCATAAACCCCCGCGTAAAAAAACGGATTATTTGCTGTCACCTTTCCCAAATCGACAATGGCCGACCTTATTCCGGCTTTCCCGCTTTTGCCATAAAAGAATTGTTAAACGCGGAATATTTTATTGTGAGCAAATAAGTCCGGGTTTTTTATGTTAAGCTGGTTAAATTCTAATCGTATTCGTATTTCGTATATTATTTGTAATTCGTAATATATAATGATTTCCTTCAAACTCCTCAAAAAATCTAAAAAATCTCTCGCCCGGTTGGGTTTGCTAAAAACGCCACACGGCATTGTCCAAACCCCGGCTTTTGTGGCCGTAGCCACCCAGGGCGTTGTAAAAACTTTGACTAGCGAAGAAATCCCGCAAACCAAAACCCAATTAGCGATCTGCAACACCTTTCATTTGCATTTAAAACCCGGCGAAAAAATTATAAAGGCCATCGGCGGTTTGCACAAATTCAGCAAATTACCATTCCCGTTGATGACCGACTCGGGTGGCTTTCAGGTTTTTTCCTTGGGTTTTGGCCGGGATTTGGGCATTGGCAAAATCGGCAGCAATGATTCCCGGCGCGAGGTGAAAGCCGGCCACCAGCCCAAAGAAGTTAAAATTGCCAAGACTGGAGTTTGGTTTAAATCGCCAATAGAAGGCAAAAGAATCTTTTTGGGCCCCAAAGAATCCATTGCTATTCAGGAGAAACTCGGTGCAGACATAATTTTAGCTTTTGACGAATGCCCGCCGCCGAATGCCAGCTACCGCTACAACAAACTTTCCTTGGAGAAAACTCATGCCTGGGCCAAGCTTTCTCTATCTGCCGCAAAGCGGCATCCCGCGACGCGAAACAAGCAAGCGCTTTATGGAATCGTCCAGGGCGGAAAATTTAAGGATTTACGGATTGCAAGCGCGCGCTTTATTGGCGCTCTGCCTTTTGATGGCTATGCTATTGGCGGCGAATTCGGGTCTGACCTAAAAAGCATGAGCAAAATGCTGAAATGGGTAAACGCCGAATTGCCGGAAAACAAGCCCCGGCACCTACTGGGCATCGGGCATTTAAAAGACATTCCCGAAATAGTAAAAGCCGGCGTGGACACTTTTGACTGTATTGTGCCAACTCATTACGCCCGGCACGGCACCGGCTTCACCACAAAAGGCAAAATTGATGTGAACAAGACCAAATACTTAAAAGACCGGCGACCCTTGGATAATAATTGCAATTGCTATGTGTGCAAAAACTACACCCGCGCTTATCTTTCGCACCTGGTCAGGGCTAAAGAAATCACGGGTTTGAAGCTGTTGACCTTTCATAACCTCTATTTCTTCAATTCCATGGTCGACGGCATCCGAGCGGCGATTAAAAAAGGCGAATTTTAATGAAAAATTTAAAAGCGATTTTGAGGCTGTACGATTACAAAATCCCCAAAAGTTTAATCGCTCAAAAACTTGCGCAGCCACGTGACCAGGCCAGGCTTTTAATTTATGAAAGAAAAACTAAAAAAATAAAACTTGATAGATTTAATAATTTGCCAGAATATCTACCCGAAAATTCGGTCTTGGTTTTTAATCAGACCAAGGTATTGCCGGCTCGTTTGATTTTGCAAAAGCCGACTGGCGGCAAAATAAAAATTCTGTACCTTAAAAAAAACCGGCGATATATTTGGGCGTTATGCGAAAATCGATTAGTGATCGGCGAAAAATACACATTAACCCCTCGAATTCAATTTCAGCTGGTCAAAAAAATAAATAATCATTATGTTTTTAAATCGACTTTTCCCATCAGCCAGCTGGAAACAATTTTAATGAGGTTTGGAGTCGCGCCGCTGCCGCCTTACCTAAAAAAATCACCTTTGACCGAAGCCCAAAAAAAAGCCCAGTATCAAACGGTTTTTGCCAATGTTCCCGGCTCCATTGCCGCGCCAACCGCTTCTTTACATTTCACCAAAAACTTGATGAGTAAAATAAAGGAGCGGGGAAATAAAATTGCCTTTGTCACCCTTCACGTAAACTTAGGCACTTTTGCGCCATTAACGGAAAAACATTTAAAAACCAAGCAATTACATTCTGAATATTTTGAAATAGACCATAAAACAGCCCAGGTGTTAAACCGGGCTAAACAAAACCATCAGCCAATCATTGCGGTTGGCACTACCGTAGCAAGAACTTTGGAATCAAGCGCCATCAGCAGTAAATTGAATAGATTTTCTGGTGATACCCAGCTTTTTATCCAACCCGGTTATAAATTTAAATTTATTGATGGTTTGATCACGAATTTCCATGTCCCAAAATCCAGCCTTTTGATGCTGGTTTCAGCTTTTACCGGCCGAAAAACGCTTTTCCAACTTTACCAAAGAGCTATCGCCCAGAAATTCAAGTTTTTTTCTTTTGGTGATGGTATGCTAATTTTATAATTGTTGCGATAATATTGGATATTTGTTACATTAGGCCATACTAAGGCCAAGGGGAAATTGGGCCACGTGGCCCCGCCCGAACGACTGACTTAGTTCAGTCGGGTGGGCAAGTGGATTCCGCAGAAAAGCGGAACGGGCAGAAGCGAGGCAAGCCGCCCAAGGGCGGAGCAGACGAGTCTAGCGCAAGCTTGGCGAGGACTGACGACTTCTGAAACAAATAAACATAATGGCCACGTAGCCAAGTGGTAAGGCGAGGGTCTGCAAAACCCTTATACGGCGGTTCAATCCCGCCCGTGGCCTCCAATAAATGCGGGTGTAGTTCAGTAGTAGAACGCTTCCTTGCCAAGGAAGAGGCCGTGGGTGCGAATCCCATCACCCGCTCCATGAATCGCAGACTAAGAGTCGGCTGGTTTAGGGCGAATTTAAAAATGCTAGCATGAAGAATACAGAAAAAGCCAAAATTTCCATGCTTTTTATTTTTTTTCACCGCCAATAATCTCGCTGATTGGAGTGGTAAAAAGCGCTGACTTTGCCAAGGGTACGAATATCAATCACTTTAGCGATCAAGAGTGTTTAGGCTTTTAATGCTTTTTTACGGTCTGTTCGTCATAATGGAATTTTTTATTAACCAGTAAACCAAGTGGATTTACAAAACTGCTTTTAAACAAGACATTGCGAGTGAGTGAGGCTCTTGCCGTTTTTGGCAAAACGTAGCTCGAGACACGAAACGAGCTGGTGCCGCCGGTCGGACTCGGACCGACAAGGGGTTGCCCCCGAGGGATTTTAAGTCCCTTGTGTATACCAGTTCCACCACGGCGGCGTTGGCAATTCATAACCAGCCTAACACAAAGTTATTCAAGTCTTCAACTAAAACCTGAATAATTTTATTATTTTAATATCTCAACCTTAACGCGCTTTACGCCCCACTGCTTGGCCTGCTGATATGTCTTCATCCAAATGTCTCCGCGGCTCTTACCATAACGAGCGCTCATGCGATCTTTGACGACAAAAATTTTATCACCAAATTTATCCGGTATCCGGATTTTTGTGCCAAACGGCACTTGGTTCATGGCCACAATGCCATCACGGACCTTTTCTCCGGAAGCTGTAGTAAAAGGATCATTGTCGGTTTGCGCGCGAGTCGAGGAGTAAGCGGTCATAACCACAGTCAAAGTCTGCTTGACTATGTGTTTGGGTTCATCAACGATGGGTTTTTCAATTTTTACCGCTGGTGGCACGGCCGGCAAAAGATCTGAGTCTTTGGGCACCATAAAATTCGCGCCGGAATTTTCTTTTCTTTCCGTGTTGACATTGTGGGCCATAGCATGCTGGGGAAAACTAAATTGCCAAATCAATACCACCAGCATGAATTGCATTAGCTTGCGAATGCGCTTGGATTGTCGCTTGGTCAGGTTCATAATTGCAAATTTGAAATTCAAAAAATCTTGCCACATTATCTGTGCAAGATTTTTGAACACCCGACCTTAGCACATACAGATTTTTTGTCAACCCTAAATGTTTACAAGCTGTGGAAAACTAAAAAATTCCAGCCCATTTAATTGGGTTTTATAGGTATTATTGGCTTAAATTAGCCAAAAATTCAAATCTTTGGTTTTGCCGCCTTTAAAATGCCGTTGGTTAAAAAGCTAAAAACCCAGAGCACGAGCGCGCCGAAGAACGCCGACCAAAAGCCTTCCACAGCAAAGCCTTTAACAATGGTGCTGACCAGCCAAAACAGTACCGCATTAATAATGAGCGTAAACAGGCCCAAAGTAATCAAGTTTATAGGCAGGGTTAAAATCACCAAAATCGGCCTGATTATGGCGTTTAGTATTCCATAAATTAAAGCCACAATTAAGGCCGTATAAAATGAGGTAACGCTTATGCCTGGCACAACATAAGTGACCAGAATGACCATGAGGGCATTTATGATCCAGCGTATCAAAATCATAGCCTTACTATACACCAAAATTCAAGATTTTTGGAAAGCTTTGGGTGTTTGACCCCGCACCACTTTTCAGCCCAACGCTTTTTAGTATTAATTAGATATTCAACCGAGCAAATATCTTAAAACTTAAATTTTAAGAATTTAGTTGAAAAGTGGTGCGGGGTTGACGATAATCCAAGGTATGATACTCTCATTTTGACCACTTGTTGGCGAATTTTATTTTGAAAGTCACTCTCTCTAAATGCCAGAACTTCAAAAAATTAGAAACATTGCCATCATTGCGCATGTCGATCATGGCAAAACCACATTGGTTGACGCGATCTTGAAACAAACCCACGCGGTCGATTCGGAAACAGCCGGAAAATTAATTATGGATTCGTTGGATTTGGAACGCGAGCGCGGCATTACCATCCGAGCAAAAAACGCCAGCGTAGTTTACCAAGGCGTGAAAATAAATATCGTGGACACGCCGGGTCATGCGGATTTTGGCGGTGAAGTGGAGCGGACTTTGCGCATGGTGGATGGGGTCATCTTGCTGGTGGACGCCAAGGAGGGGCCAATGCCTCAAACCAAATTTGTTTTAAAAAAAGCTTTGGAGCTTGGTCTAAAGGCCGTTGTGGTAATAAACAAAATTGACCGGCGTGATGCGCAAATTGAAGAAGTTATCAATCGAACTTTCGACCTTTTTGTGGACTTAGGCGCCGATCACGAACAATTGGAGTTCCCGATCGTGTATGCTTCGGCCCTGCACGGCACGGCGAGTTTGAGCGCAGCCGAGCCGGGCAAAAACATTAATCCCCTGCTGGATAAAATTTTGGAATTCTTTCCCGCGCCCCAGGGCGACCCTAACGCAACCCTGCAAATATTGATCTTGGCCATTGCTTACGACAATTACAAAGGCAAAATGGGCATTGGCAAAATCACGGCTGGACTACTTAAAAAAGGCCAAGAAGCGGCCTTGATTAGCGCTGACGGCGCGATGACCAAAAGCCGAGTGACTGAAATTTTAGTTTACCAAGGTCTAGAAAAAACAAGCGTTGAGCAGGCGGCCGTGGGTGAAATCGTGGCAGTGGCGGGTTTTGAAAAAATAAACATCGGCGAAACGATTACTGACCCTGATAATCCCAAGCCTCTGCCGCCCGTAGCTATCGATGAACCAACCATGCAAATGACTTTTGGCGCCAACACCAGTCCATTCGTCGGCCAAGAAGGCAAGCTGGTGACCTCGCGCAATATTCAAGAAAGATTATATAAAGAACTGGAAACCAATGTGGCTTTGCGCGTCGCGCCGGGATTAACTTCAGATCAATTTTTGGTTTCGGGGCGGGGCGAACTGCATTTGAGCATTTTAATTGAAACCATGCGGCGCGAGGGTTTTGAATTACAGATCGGTCAGCCGAAGGTCATAACCAAAACTCTTGACGGGAAAACTCTAGAGCCCTGGGAACTGCTAAGCATTAGGGTGGCTGAGGCTTATCAGGGCGAAGTCATCTCCGAAGTCGGCAAACGTCGCGGCGAATTAAAACATATGCAAACCGAAGCGGACAAAACCGTCAGACTGGAATACTTAACGCCAACCCGAGGTTTGCTGGGTTTGAAAAGTTTACTCTTAACCAAAACCCGCGGCACTTTAATCATGCACCATGTTTTTGAAAATTTCCGACCGGCGGTTCCGGAACTTAACCCCTTTCCCCACGGCTCCTTGATTGCCACGGAAACCGGAAAAAGCAATGCCTACGGACTGGAAATCGCCCAAGGTCGGGGAGAATTATTTATTGGCCCGGGGGAGCCGGTCTACCAAGGCATGGTGGTAGGCCAAAACAGCCGAGATGAAGACATTGAAGTGAATGTTTGCAAGGCCAAAAGGCTTTCGAATATGCGGGCGTCGGGTTCGGATGAGGCCATTCAGCTGGCGCCGCCAAAAGAAATCACCTTGGAATTCGCTTTGGAGTATATAAGCGCCGACGAATTGGTAGAAGTGACGCCTCAAAGCATTCGCATTAGAAAAAAATTGCTAAATTCCGCTGATCGGCGGCGGCAAGCCAGGCAAAAAATTTAATTTTTATTAAAACCCTAATCGTCAAATAGGCTCTTGACATTGCTTGACGAGATTTTTTGTGCTATAATTATTTTAGTTAAGCAAAAATAATTTTTGACATTTAACTTTGAGTTTATTTTGAGAGGAGGTGTCATTACCATGGCAAAAAAGAAAGCAGCGAAAAAGAAGAAGGGTGGCAAAAAGAAGAAGAAGCGCTAAACTTTACAATCAAAAGCAAAAAACTGGCTTTGGAAAATTTTAACCAGAGTCAAGTTAACAAAATTCCGTCTAAATTGAATTTATGACGGAATTTTGTTTTTGGCTTTATCGCCCGGCGGCAGAAATACTGCAAATATAAAGAGTCCCAGAGTTAAAATGGCTAAATCGTTTTTAAAAAATGGCACATCCACCAAGCCATGGACCACTAAAGCCAGCCACGCAAAAACTCCGGCCATAGCCCAATGATTCTGATTCCGCACTGCCTGAAAAAGCCTTATGCTTAGCCAAATAACGGCAATTAAACTAAAAACTAAGCCGGGCAAACCCACTTCTGACCAAACATTCAAAATCAAGTTATGCGGATACTGCAAGAACTCAACATGCTGGGGCAGCTTGTAAACCTTGTAAACTTCCGGAAAATTGCCCAAACCCGCGCCGGTAATTGGGCGGGCTTGCAAAAGCCGCCAGGTGCCCTGCCATAAAACTCTTCGCACATCCGTCGAAACATCCGCGCCAGTAACTATTTCCAAACTTTTCTGCCTGACAATAGGGATAAAGAGCAGGGCGGCGCAGACGATGACGACCACGCCGAACCACAGCCGCTTGCGCTTAACAAAAAAGCCGGCTGACACCAAAACTGCAGCTAAACCAATTAGTGCGCCCTGGGAATTTGCCAGCAAGCATGCCAAAAAACCAAAAAAAGCGCTAATTATCCACAAGGGCGTTTCCGGCCAACTTTTTATGCTTCTTAACTTAAGCCACGCGCCAAAAAGGAATGCGGAAAGCGGCGCAACATACAGAGCCAAAGCGTTGGGAAAAGCAAACCAGCCGGAAACCCGAGGGGGATTTTCCAGAATCCACGGCGAAGGTGAGACAAAAAGTCCGAATCTTTGGCCAAGAGCCATGAAGCCTAATATCAAAATTTGAAGACTAAAAACCAAAAGCACTAACCGGCGGTTGGTCTCGCTTTGGGCGATAATTACCAGCCAGGGCATTAGCAAAATTGGCTCCAAAAAATAAGCTCGATACAAGCCCAATGCTTGATAATGATCGCCAGAGACCCAAACGCCAAAAAGCCCAACACCCAGCCAAATCACTGTTGCCAGCCAATGCCAATTTGAAAGTTTTGGCCAGCTTATTTTTTTTAAACCCAAGGCTAAGATAAGTCCGGCGACCGAAAACCAAACCAAAAATTCCAAAACCGTGGTCGGCAAGCCGAACACTTCAAAGCGCAATTGATAAGTGGGCAGCAAAAGCAAGACGAATAGGCCGACCCAAACGGGTTTTCGCCAGGCGAAAAACAAAATTAATACCCCCAAACTAATTGCCAGAATCGACATGGGCTTGTTTTAAAATTATATTTTGGGCGGCGACGACCAGGCCGATCGCCACCCAAACATGCATAATGTATAAAATTGAAAAAGTTTGGTATTGCACCAAAATGCCCACTAAGGCGGCTGTACCGCCGATTAAAAATGCTCGCAAGTTTGGCGAGGTTGGAGTTTTCAAAACCCGAAGGCTGCGCCAGAAAATTACAATAAAAACGCAGGCCATTGCTAATAAGCCTAAAATTCCTGTTTCAGCCAGCAGTTCCAAAGTGAGATTGTTCACGATCTTCCAGCCGTCTTCGGGTTCAAAAAATGGGTTTATGGAGGCGTAAGGCCCGAACTGCCCTGGGCCAATACCAACCCAAGGCTGCTCGTGAAACGCTTGGTTGGCCAAATCAAAAGTCGCCACGCGTTCTTCAAAAGAAGCGCCCGTGAATAAAGCCTGAATATGTTGGCCGAATTTTTGCGTGCTAAAGGCGTCGGTACCGCTGCCTAAAAGCTGCATGGCGGCAAAGGCAATTATTATGCCCGAAGCAAAAAGCGCCAAAACTTTGCCGGGGTTTAAAATTTGCCGCCAAGAAAGCAAAAAGATCACGAGTACGCTAGCCAACAAACCAAAATACCCACCCCGAGCCACGGTTAAAACAAAAACCAGACCGGACACCATAAGCAGGGGCAAGCCCAGCAAGCCGCTGGTTTTGATTTTGCCAAAAAGCCTGGCCACGAATAAAGAGATTGGAAAAATTAAAAAATTCGCAAAATACAAAGGCTCCAAAGCCGTTGACTGGACTCTGGGGAAGCCGAGAACCGCCTTGGTATAAAGCTCGCGTAAACCTGTCACCGAATTTGGCAGGCCGGCTAAATCGCCTAAGAATTGAAAAATGCCAAAAGCGGAAACCAGGAGCGTTGTTACGGCCAAGGCGACATAGGCAATTTTTAAGTGTTGCTCGCTGGTGATAATCTGCGGGATCAGCAAGCCCACAATTAAAGTAAAGGCCGTAAAGCCAAAAACCATAACCGAGCGCTGAAGGTTTTCGGAATTGGCCAGGCCAATGGCGTTAATGCCTAAAAAAAACACAACCGGCCAGAAAATTGGTTGTTTTTGCCAGGCCAACCGGCCCTGAAATGCCCGCTGGACCAACCAGACGATCAGAAGAACAATGGCCACGACCTGACTGGGCCGGACTGTAATGCCCGCGTAATCATAGGCGCCGATTCTTTCAAAAGGCAAAAGAAAAACCACGGCAATGATTCCCCAAAAAGGCTTAAAACAAAACAAAACAAAACCGGCTAAAACCAAAAGCCCGAACAAGGTCAAAACTGGTTCGCGGCTTCCAAAAAAGGCCAAAGACACGGCAATGACCAGGCAGGCGCTGGCCAAAAAAAATCTTGATTGGCGGCCCAGGTTTAAAGCGGTAATCATAGCTTGGCTACTTTATAAAATATTTCCAAAGTTCTCAAGGCGGTCTTTTCCCAAGTATAGCCCCTTGCCCGGTTTAAGCCTTCAACGCGCAGCTTGCTCTGCAAAACCGAATCAGTGATTATCCTGGAAATTTGTTCTTGCCAGGCATTTAGATCTTTGGGGTCGGCGTAAAGTCCAGCCTCGCCAACTACTTCGGGGATTGAGGATGCCGTGCTGGCAACCACGGGCGTGCCGCACGCCATGGCCTCCAGAATCGGCAAACCAAACCCTTCGTACAAAGACGGAAACAGCAGAGCTGTGGCCGAGGCGTACAAAACCGGTAAATCCGTTTCCGGTACATATGCCAAGATCTTTACTCGATCTTGCAGATGCAATTTTCGAATATGCATTTCCAAATTTTCGGCATCCCAGCCGCGCTTGCCAACGATTACCAAATCATGATCATTCCTTTTGGCACGCGCAAAAGCCTCAACCAAAAAGGGCAAATTTTTTCTGGGCTCGATTGTGCCGACAGCCAGGCAAAAAGGCCGAGGCAAATTATAGCTTCTTTTTATGCGGGTTTTGGATGCTTCAGACTGATTGGGCTGAAAAATCGGGTCGGCAGCCAGCGGCGTTACATTCACTTTTGATTCTGGAATTTTCAAAAGCCTGACAATGTCTTTTTTGCTGGAATTGGAAATTGTAATTACCTGATCCGCAAATTTCAAAGCTTTTGGCAAGATGTCGTGCCAATATAGCCTGGCTGTTCTGGAAAAATTCTCTGGAAAGAGGCGGCCGATTAGATCATGGCAAGCCACCACCATTTTTCCCGGCCAAAGAATGGGCGTGCTGAATGCCGGCACGAATAAAACATCCGGCCGCTTCCAGGCGGCGGCAAAAGGCAGCCCGACTTGGTCCCAGATCAACCTCGCCGGTGTGCGTAAATTCTTTTTCACCCAGTTGATTTGGACAAGCTCAACATCCCCAGGCGCAACCTTTTTCAGCGCCCTGTAAATTTGACTGAGATACCGGCCAAAGCCAGTCGGCTGGCCGGCCGTAGCTTGCAAATCAATCGCGACGCGCATAGTTTATCCGAGAAAAAATCTCCTTCATGATGGTAACGGGAAAAATCCTAAAGAGCCAGAGCCCCGCCAAGTAAGCGCCGGCGGCGAGAGCCAGCCGAAAAAGCAGATGCAAATTCGGGGTAAGCGCCAAGGCTCCCAACATCGGCAGGCAGGCGAGCAGATTTTTGAATAGAATTTTATATTCCAATTTTATGTTGGTAGCCCGAAACACCAAATACGCCGCGGTCAAGGCAATTGTCAATTCGCTTATAAACGCTGTGGTCGCAGCGCCGTACAAACCAAAACGGGGGATGGTTAATAAATAAATTACCAGCGACCCGACGGCCACAGAACCATAACCCCAAAGCATTTTCCGCTGGGCATTCACCGTCACCACAGCATTGGCAAACAAATTTCCGAAAAAGATGCAGGCCGTGGCCACCATAAGAATAGTTAATACCGGCGCGGCTGGTGTGAATTCCGAACCGCCGACAAAATACATTACTTGGTGGGCCACAAATCCCGTACCCAAAGCCAAAGGCGTGGCCAACAACAAAAGGTTGTCAAAAGCTTTCTGGATGATGGTTTTAAATCGGTTTAAATCTTTCGCGGCATAGGCGGCGGCCAGCAATGGCGTCAAAAGACCCGCGAACATGGCGGGAAAGGTGGTTAAAACTTCTAAAACTTTGTTGGCCGCGCCGTACAGGCCCACTTCGCTGGCGGGCCTGACTGCGGCCAGGATTAAAGTGTTTGCTTTAAAATATACAAGATTAAAAACCACGGATAAAGCGATAGGCCAGCCTTCCTTTAAAATGATTCTCACCTTTTCTTTTTCCAAGTTTAACCGAATTTTCACAAACTTTCGGCTGAAAACAAAAATGAAAATAAAGTTGACCACCGAGCCAGCGGCCACGGTTAACATCACCCAGTTAACGGTTGGGTGGACTTTCGCCACCCAAATCGTCAAGCCCAATAAAACTACGCGGCCAAGTAATTCCGCGATTGCTACCCTGTCCATGCGCAAGGCTTTTTGAAAGATGCCGGTTAACACCTGGTTAAGCGTGATCGCCAGGGTCGAAAGCGTGGCAATGGCAACAGCGCTTTTAACCTCCCCGGGGTAGGCCGTGAATAAAGCAATGAGCGGGGCGAGAATTAAAAATCCAACCGCCGTGTAAAGCCGCAGTGTAAAAGCCGTATTAATCCAGGCTGGCGCATTGGCTTCGTCTTCGGAAATTTTTTTGACCAAGACTATGTACAAACCAAAATCCACCAAAATTCCAAAAACTTGCACAAATGCCAGAGCGGTCGCATAATGCCCGAATTTTTCCGTGCCTAAGGCTCGGGTAATTAAGCCAATGACGATTAAACCCAGAATGGTGCTTAAAACCTTGCCCACAATCTGCACCGCGGAATTCAGGGCGATTTTTCGAGTTAACGACATACCCATACCTTAACACATATTTCGTTTTTTTGGTGGATTGGTTTTGTTTTTATTGACTTTTGGCCGAATTCTTGATAAAATAAATGCAGTGATGAAAAATTTTAAAAATAATTTTGAATTTTTTCGCTTTCCCACGCTTGGCTTACTCATGCTCGTGGGCGCTTTTATTTTTGCACTAGTTAATCCGCAAAGCGCTGAAGCGGCGACCAAAAAATCCAAGCCTGATTACCGGGCTTCGGTTGGCGTGCGTAGTTCTTACTATCTGCAAGCTGAACCAGGTGAAATAATTGACCTAAGCGTAATTTTCAACAATACCGGCGCCAAAACCTGGAAAGCTAAGGGCGCCAATTTGGTGGCGCTCAATGCCGTAAAAATGACCAAAACCGGTCTGGATGTGAATCGCGCCACGGTTTTTAAGGAAAAATCTTGGGGGACGATTGTGCGGCCGGCGAGCTTAAACAAAGATGTTAAGGCTGGCGAGAGCGTGCAGGTAAAATTTAAACTCAAGGCTCCGAAAAAAGCTGGGGAATATGTGGAAATGTTTTCTTTAGCGGTAAGGGGTGTTGACTTTATGCCCGGCGGAAGTTTCAAAATTTTAGTCAGGGTAGACGGCCCCAAAACCAGCCAATATCAAATCGATTCCGGGCTGACAACTTCGGCTGTGTATGTTATGCCCAAAGGCAAGTCCAAGACTTTTGAACTCACTGTTAAAAACACGGGGACGAAAACTTGGCAGCGAAGGGGCGAGGGTGAAGTGGTCTTAGCTATCGCTGATTTGGCCGGAACCAGCCAGTTCTACCATAAAAATTGGTACGGTAAAAATATCTTGGGCCGACTAACCACCAAAGAAGTCAAACCCGGTCAAAAAGGCACCTTCCGTTTTGCTTTGCAGGCACCGGATCGATATGGTGAATTTACGGAAAAGGTTCAGGTTATAGCGCCCGGCTTAACCCGCGCTGTTAATGGTTTGCTGAGTTTAACCGTCGCCATTCCTGAACCAGCGGTTATCCAAAATGGGGTGGTGACGCTTGCGGCCGAACCAATCATTCGCGTGGGCTTAACCTCTCTAAATAAAGATATTGCCACTTTTAGCTCCGACCAGATTTACCTGGTTCAGGACACGGTCGGGACGGTTCTGCTGGAAGTGCCCGCCCAAGGTCAAACAAAAATCCAATACAGCGCCGGGGTTTATACGCTGACTTATAATTCAACGGTTATTAAATCTTCACTTCCGGTCAGGCTTACGGGCAAAAACCCGAATACGATTTTAAAAGTTTCGAGCTGGTCGACGCCTTACAATCTTTTCCGCGGAATCTTAGAGTTCCGGCATACGCCAGCAACCGGTTTAGTTTGGGTGATTAATGAACTTCCTCTGGAACAATATTTGAGCGGCTTGGCCGAAAGCGGCAACAGCGGCCCCCCGGAATTTTTAAAAACCCTGGTGACCGCGGCGCGTTCATATGCGCTTTTTCACAATTTGCGCAAAACCAAGCACGCAGACGAATTTTACGACATCAATTCCTCCACCGACCAGGTCTATGAAGGCTACGCTTACGAATTAAAAGTTCCAAATGTAGTCGCTGCCGTTCAAACGACCCGTGGGGTGGTGGCCACGCACCCCAGCGCGATCACGGAAAAAAATACGGTGGGCACGATTGTCGCCGCTTATTCTTCCTGCAATGACGGCCGCAGCCACAGTTATCACGAAGTCTGGGGCGGCGACAAGGATTATTTCCCTTACTTGGTTTCCGTAAATGATCCTTTGGGCATTTGCACCAGCCCGCCATATCCGACTACCTACATCAAGGGCGGGGGCGGCAACCACATGGTCGGCATGTCGGCTTTTGGGGCTTTAAAGTACGCGCGCGATCAGGGCCTGACATTCGATTGGATTTTGAAGCATTACTACACCGGCATAACACTGATTAAGGCTTATCCCTGATTTTAAAAAAGTCGACCAGGTTTTGTTAAAGCGCTTAAGCAGGCTATAATCTGGGTATGTCTTTTGCAAAGGATGTGCAAATCAGCGAGGAAGAATGGCAAGCCATGGTCAAAGAGCTTTCGAATTACTCGCGCGGCCGACACTGGCATGATTTTGCCTGGCACGCCTCCCGGTTGGCCATGCTGGATCCGGAAAAGTACCGAAAAATTGAAATAACCGATCCAGACTGGGACGCGTTGATCGCGGAACTTTCTCGCTTCCAGGAAACTGAAGACTGGCTTTCGGTCGGCGCGCGGCTTTCGCATTTGAAATTACTCGACCCAGCTCGCGGTTCGATTTTAGTCGTGCCCGAAGATTTGTGGACTGCTTTGCTTAATGCGCTGGATGATTTGCGAAAAAGGGACGCTTGGGCTTTATTTATTTCCCACGCCCACCATTTGCGCGGTGCGGATTCAGACCGTTTCCACCCCGGCCTGGTCACGGAAGAAGATTGGACGAGTGTTTTACGGGCTTTGGACCAAGAAAAAGCCGACGGCGACTGGGATATGGCCGCTAAAATTGGCTTGGCCATGGCTTTAACCGATGAATTCCGAACCCAGTCAACCTTAAAATTCACAGACACGGATTGGAATAATATGTTTGTGGTCCTGGAATCCGCGCGCCAACAGGGTTATTGGGGGCCCTTTGCCGCTCAAGCCAGCCGCTTGAAAATCCTCTTGGAATTACTAACCTAAATTTATGCAACGTGAATTTATAAATTTTGAATCCGAAGAAAACGAAAAGTCTGAAACCCAAACGGAAAATGCGGCGGAACTTGTTGAGGTCAATTTGCAAGTTGTGGAGCCGCAGGTAGATAAAAATTACATGGTGGCCTATGAGGGCCAAACCGAGGCTCAATGCCGGGCTTACAATTTTGCCATCCGAGAAGTCTTAAGCTCGGCCGGACTTAAGCCCTTTTTCCAAGTTGGTTCGAATAATCAGCCAGGCTATCATGCTTTTGAATGCCTGGAAAAATGCTCGCCCGAACAACTAAGCGTTTTGCTTCCCGAGATACACAAAAAAGCCCAAGCGGAATTCCAAGCGCTTTCAAAAAATTAAATTTACGGTTTGGTTCCGCCAGCAGACGGGTTGCTTTCCGCCTGGCTGCCGAGATCGCCTTCGACTTCGGCCATTTTGTCCAGGCCGATCTGTTTTTCGATTGATTCCAGCAGGGACATGATTGTCTGGGCGACTTTTTCGGGCTGGGAAATATGTTCAAAAACAAATTTGTCGTCTTCGCCCGCGGTCTGAACTTGCACATTACCGAAGCGAAAAAGGTTGGCGATTACCCCTTTCATTTCCCAGGTCACATCCTGCACGCGATATAATTTTTGTTCGGAAACCACCCGGTAAAACAAGCGCTGTTGGGCGATGTTTATAATCCTTTCGTTGGTGACAATCCAAATATCCAGGTAATAATTCAGCCAGGTAATAAAAAATAACAAGCCCCAAATTAAAGCGTAAGCGCCATAAAGCAAAACGGTCAGGGCATAAACGAATCCAGCCGGATCAGCAAATGCCGTGGTGTAATTGGCTAAAAGCCAGACACCGATGACCGGCAGAGTAGCGAAAAATAAATAAATCATAAAAAAACGAAAGGCGATAAAGCCGTGGCGGTGCAGCATTAAAATTACTTTCTCGCCGGGCAACATATTGGGTATAGTCGGCTGGATTTTCATTTCTAAAATATGACTAAGGCAATCGATTTTTTAAATCATTGACATTGGGCAAATTTATTTCCGGCGAACCCAGGGTGACGCCGGAAGACCAATCAACTTGCCGCAAAAAGATAAAGATGACCACGATCGTCGCAACCGAAAAGCTGATAAACAAAAAAACCGAGATCACGGCGGCGCGGCTTAAAAAACCAAACCGCAACATTTTTAAAACCGCCGCCGCGCTTAAAATTAACCAGACACCAAACACCAAACCAAAGGGGATCAATAATAACCAAAGCGAAAGCGTCATACTTACTGTCAGTATATCACTTTGTTAAGAGTAGTCCGGTTTGGAAAAATTCTACAAATTTTACGACCATGTAAAAATTTTCCGGTTGAATCAAACCAATCTTTGCTGCAGATCCACGGGCGTGGCTCTCTGTAAGTGCTGGTAGGCTACGGGCGTGGCCACTCGACCTCGAGGCGTTCGGACCAATAAACCAATTTGCAGCAAGAACGGCTCGACCACGTCTTCCAGAGTTTGAATGTCTTCGCCCGTGGTGGCGCCCAGGGTGGAAAGTCCGACCGGCCCGCCGTTAAATTGATCGATCACGCAAGTCAACACCCTTCGATCCGTTGGATCCAGGCCTAAAGCGTCAATGCCCAATTGCTCCAAGGCTTGGGTGGCGCTGGATACGCTGACCACGCCACCGGATTTCACTTGCGCAAAATCCCTGACCCTTTTTAAAAGCCGGTTCGCGACCCGCGGCGTTCGACGTGAGCGCGAGGCTAATAATTTCCTAGCTTCAGGCTCCAGGTTGATTTTCAAAATCTTTGCCGAACGCGCCAAAATCGTGTCAATATCGGCTTCGTTGTAATAATCCAGGTGAAAAGTCATGCCAAACCGATCCCGCAAAGGCGCTGACAACAAAGCCAGACGCGTTGTTGCGCCGACAATGGTCACCCGGGGCAGATCCAAACGCAAAGTCCGCGCGGACGGACCTTTGCCCACCACGATATCAATGGCGAATTCTTCCATGGCAGGATATAAAATTTCTTCCACGGTTCTGGGCAGACGGTGAACCTCGTCGATAAAAAGAATGTCGCCTTCGGCCAAGTTGGTTAAAATCGCCGCCACATCACCGGCTCTTTCCAAGGCCGGACCGCTAGTTACCCGCACGCTTGAGTTTAATTCCGAGCCAATAATATGGGCGAGAGTAGTTTTACCCAGGCCCGGGCTGCCGTGCAACAAAACATGCTCTAAGGGTTCTTTGCGATGTTTGGCCGCGCCAATAGCTATCTGCAAATTTACTTTCACCGCCGTTTGGCCAACATACTCGCCTAAACTCTTTGGCCGCAATGAAATGTCGAATATCTGGTCATCGGGCTGCTCAACCGGCGCTAAGATGTCTGTGGTTTTAGGCATAAAATTATTATTACTTGGGTTGCCGGGCCAGAGCGATCAACAAGCGCGTTCCCGCGCCAGTCGCGCCTTTGGCCAAATGCATGCCTTCAATGCTCGTCATGGTCGGCGCTATATCCACGTGCGCCCAATATTTAAAATCTTTGGCAAATTGCCACAGAAACGCCGCGCCCGTGATTGCGCCGCCAAAGCGTGTGTTGCCGATGTTTGCCACATCGCCAAAAATACCTTTTACTTCAGTTTCGTATTCGGGCCAGAGCGGCAAAGGCCAGGCGTAATCGCCTGAACTTTCAGCTAAGGCGTGGATCTTGCGGCCAAAAAATTCGTCTGGGGTCAAAATCGCCGCGGCTCTTTGGCCCAAGGCCACTACGGCCGCGCCAGTCAGGGTTGCCACATCAATCACGGCTTTGGGTTTAAATCTTTTGGCATAGGTCAAGGCGTCGGCTAAAATAATCCGACCCTCGGCGTCGGTGTGCTTCACTTCAATGGTTTTGCCTGACATGCTGCGCAGTTGATCGCTAGGCCGGTAAGCCGAGCCGGCAGACATGTTCTCGGCGGCGGGCACCAAGCCGATCACGCGAGCCGCTATTTTCAGCCGGGCAATAGCGCTAATCGCCGCAATTACGCTGGCCGCGCCCGACATGTCCATGTGCATTTCATACATGGCCGTATCAGGCTTTACATTCAAACCGCCGCTGTCAAAAGTAATGCCCTTGCCGATGAATACCAAAGGTTGGTCTTTGGCGTGGCCTTTTGGCGCATATTCCAAAACGCTAAAAGTCGGCGACTCATCTGAACCGCGAGCGACGCCTAAAATTCCACCCATCTTGAGCTTGCGCAGTTGTTGATTTTTTAAAACCGAACATTTAAATCCAAATTCTTTGGCGGCTTTGGTGGCGGCTGCGGCCAAAACTCTCGGCGTCATATCGCCGCCCGGAGTGTTGGCCAAATCCCGCGCCGCATTCACTGATTGGCCGATCAGTTTTCCGGCTTCAAAGCTTTTGGTTAATTTCAAGCCGGGCTTTTGGATAAAGACTACTGCTTGCTGAATTTTCGGCCAGCCGCTGGGCGGGGGGGTTTTATAAGCCGTATATTCGTAAGCCGCCAATTCAAAACTTTCGGCCATAAGTTCGGCTTGGGCCTGAGCTGACAAGCCTTTCGTTCCAAAATCTTCAAAAACCAAGGCTAATTCTTTTAGTCGGTGCAATTTGCCGATGGCAATGATCTGCCGCAAAGTCACCCGCGCGGTTCGGGCTGACCAGTTTTTAAACTCGCCTTTGCCGACCAGCAATAAAGTCTGGGCTTGAGTGCCGTAGGGAATGACCTTGGTTTCGTCCGGCCGGCCCATAAATTCTTTTGTTCGAACATACGCCGAAATTGTTTGTTTCAGGCTTAAAGGCAAATTTTTGTAAAATGGATGCTTTCGCGGGTCTTGATTTTGGAAAACCGCCAAAACCAAAGTTTTGGCTTTGGGGCTTTGGGTCAAGGGTTTTATGGAAATCTTCATAATGTTTGTGAACTAAAGGTGGCTTAAATTTTAGCATTTAACCTTAAAAAAACAAGCTTTTATGCTGTTTTTAAAGGGTTTTGTGCTGATTGCGCTAGCTGGAGGGGGTGGGGGGCGTTGACAAAAAATTCAATCGGTGCTAAGTTACAGGGTTCGAAAATCTGAAAAAGGGGGGGTTTGAGCCCTTGAAAACCAGCCAAACACTTTTTGAAAAAAACCTGATTATTTCGGCCAGCTACCTGCAGCCACGACAAGCATGGGGGTTGCACCAAGGTCAACACGGAGCTCGTCTCTTGGTTTCTCCTCGGTGCAATCTTCTTGGCTGCAGATTGTTGGTCAAAAAAACTAGAACAGGCTAAAGTGTAAAAAGCTGGTTTTTTTGTAAAAACAAAAACAGGATCCTTTACAAGGAGGTTTGATATGACACTGTTCCTGTTGTCCTGGGCATTCTTTGCCTTTGTCGTGATGCTTATCTTCCACATCTGGTCAAAGTCAACCAAATACGGCTGGGTAAAGGGGGCGGGCATCTGCTTCGCGCTCATGATCGTCTTTGCCGCCTCAATGGGTGAGTCTTACTTTGACTCGCACAATGCTTTGCCCTGGTTCTTTGGCTTGGATTTTACCCAAGGCCCAATTTATGCAGGTTTTTTCCTGATTTTAATTTTGGCCTTCTGGGTCGTGCGGCATATTTTTAAGCCGATCATCACTAAGCTGGCTGGCTGGTATTCAGCCAACACTAAACTTCCAGGTCAAATCTCGGTCTTTGCGCTTGCGGTTCTATTCCTGGGAATCTATTCATTCCTGGGTTTCCATGCCGGCGCCAACTTGACCAAAGCCACGGGCATGAGGCCGGCGCAAGCGACCGTAGCCGTCTTGAGCGATGCCACTTCCGCCACACTTCGATTCTTCGCCAACACATTGGATGAAGATTCGAAATTCAACGAATCTAAGGGGCGCTAAGCCTCCATGTCAAAAAATTTACACGCCACCAGACCCGATTTTAAAATAAGTCGGGTTTTCTTTTTGTGCTATACTTGCGCATAAGCAATATGAGCAAATACGGATTCTTGGCATTTATTCTGGCTTTCACGCATGTCGGCGCCATTGTCATGGCCATGGGCGCGGCGGTTTTTATACATCTGCAATTCGTCCGGAAAGATTTAACCTGGGGTAAACTAAAAAATTTTTTCCACTTCGGTTCCAGGGTTATTTGGATCGGCCTTGGTTTGGCCATAATTACTGGCATTTGGATTTGGGCCCGCATTCCAGGACCGCGGCCCGGACTTTTTTACCTCAAATTGGCTTTTGTGGCGATTTTGATTATTGATGGCATTTTAATCAACTGGGTTATGCGGCCAAAGCTTGAGCAACTGCCTGATGAAACTCGGATGCAAGCTTTGCCAAGAAGTCTAAAAATTCGGATGTTCATATCCGGGGCCTTTTCGGTCATAAGCTGGTGGGGCGCTTTGTTTATCGCCATTTGGCTTTAGCCAAATTGCGATTCCAAAAAATTTAACTTTCCGCCGCCACTTCTTCGGCTGTGGCGCCGACCAACCAGACCTCTTGCCAGGCTCGGTATTTGCTGGCAAAGGTTTGGGCGCTGGTTTTGCCGTCTTTGCTTACGGAATAAACAAAGCTGGCTTCGCCGCCGTTATGCGCCCGCTCCAGGCGCTTTTTTTCGCCCGGCTTCAAATCCGTGGTTTTAATATATTGAGTCGGCGGCGGCTTGGTGACATTAAATAGTTTGGGTTTGGACAAAGTCACGCTCCGGCCGTCTTTGGTGCCGTAAAAATCAAAAATCAAATTATTGCCCTCAACCCGGGTTTGCAGCAGCAGGGCCGAAGCATAATCGTTTTTAAAACGAAAATCCGGCTTGGGGTCGTAAATAGTGGCGTCCATGCCAACGGGCGGCTCGTAATAACTCACGCGATAACTGTGATTCCGCCGTTCCAGAATTGGCAAGCCGGAATTTAAAGCCAAGCGAAACATGGTCGTGCCCACCTGGCACAGCCCGCCGCCCACTTCGGGAATCGTCCGGTTGCCCTTTATCACCAATTCTGGCAAATACCCGTTGGAAGTTTCGATCGGCTGCAGGGCGGCCACCAACGAAAACTCTTCCCCGGGCTTAATTAGCAGGCCGTTTAAAAGCTTAGCGGCATTGGCAATATTGTGGCGCCGGTTGGTCGGGCTGCCGGCAAAATTGGTTTTGCCCGTAGCCACTAATTCCGTAATCCCCAAATTCTGCGCGTTTTCCGAAGCGGAAATTGGGTTAATAGTTTTCACCTCAGCCTGGGCTACGGACTTTTTTTGATTGATAATCGTTTCGTTTAAATTGGCTAAGGTCGCATTGACATCCAGTTGCTTGCCGACCTGGCCTTGCTGAAATTCCACGACCCGCCCGTTCTCCATTTTAAATCTCGAGTCTTTCGCTTCCACATCCACTTGGTCTTGAATTTTTTTAATCAGCTTTTGCATCTTGTTTTCAGCAAAAACTAAAGTTAAAGAATTCTTTTTATTCAGCCCCACATCCAGAGCTTGGCCGACGGCAGCAGCATCCAGAGTCACGGCTTTAGCTTCGGGAATATTTAAAGTCAACGGCGCAAGTTTGACAATCGCCCCAGCGTCGTCAATGAATTTATTCGCGCTCTCGGCATTTATTCTGGCTGGTTCTTCGCCTGAAGTCAGCTTTATCTTTGCGGGCTGCAGGTTTAACCATTGGGCCAGCGCGCTTTTGATGGCCGCTTGATATTGATAGCCTTGGCCGGCCTTTTCCGGCGTCACCTTAAAAACTCCGTCCGCGTAACTAAGATGCGCGTTTTCCGGCAACACATCTTTGGCGCCGAACTGCTTCCGCAAAGCATTCTCGATGGTGATTTCATCGGCCTGGTAAATCGGCTCGATGTGCTTGCGGAAAATCATGGCTCGCCAGGCTTGCAAAGAGTTTCGGAATAGCCCAAAAGCGTGTCCGTATTTGAAGGCGTTATCCAGGCTCGCGGCTTCATCAATCTCGATCAACGGAGGAGTGATATCACTGGAGGTCACGGCCTGCTGGATTGGAACTTTTTTAATCTTACCGTCGATTTCCACGCTTAAGCCCTGGTCCAGTAGCGCTGTCACGCTCTTTTCAAGTTTGGCTTTGGCTTCAGCTTGGGTTTTGGCGCCAACCGGCACTTGACCGATCCAAACGCCGGGCAAAAATTTCTTGGCATAGACCTGGGGAACGGCAAAAAAAACTGCGGCCAAGACCGCAGCCAGGCCAAAGCCAAAACCCAAATCGACTAAGCTAAGCCGACCGACTTTCTTTTTTATTAAATTTCTTTTTGCGCCACTCATTCTTCCGGTTGGCTGGCTAAAATTTCGTTCAGTTGGCGGCGCGAAATTTCGTTCTGATCCGTGGCTTCCCGCGGGCTTATGGTCAAATTGCAATCCACGACTGACATGACTTTGGCACTCTCGGGCAGAGCGGCTGTCGGCCAGATTAAAGCTTCGCCGCTGACCAGTCGAATCGTGGCGTGCGCGCCGTCAATCTTTTCAATAATGCCTTTCATAAAAAATTTATTAAAGAAAAATGGGTGGGTTAAGCCCACCGCCACAACCGCTATTTTTTAACCCAGAAGCTAGTCGGCTTCGTTTTTAACTTTCAGCACTTGGGTTTTGGCGGTTTTGATTTTGGGAATGGTTATTGTCAAAATGCCGTTCTTCATGCCTGCTTCGGCTTTTTCGCTTAGAACATCAACGGGCAAGACAATTGATCGGGAGAATCCGCCCCAATAGCATTCCTGGATAAAATAATCTTG
This sequence comes from Candidatus Parcubacteria bacterium, assembly GCA_003597955.1. Taxonomy (GTDB): domain Bacteria; phylum Patescibacteriota; class Patescibacteriia; order PEXW01; family PEXW01; genus PEXW01. Next base: position 28,433 of record QZJU01000006.1, on the reverse strand, counting down.
ATCTTCCACAACATTTTCCCGTCGCCTGACGCCGCGAATAGTCACCAAATCATTGCTGATGGCCACATCCAGGTCTTCAGGTTTTATGCCGGCCACAGTGGACTGAACGACAATGTGGGTGGGGGTTTGGTAAACATCCACGGCCAGCTGGCCGTCGTATCTTTCTTCCAGCCAATCTTTTTCTTTCGGGGTATTAGAAATTTCTATGTTTTTGGTTTGACTTGTTTTTTTGGGCATGGTGAAAAAACTATAACAAGATTTACTTGGTGTGGCAAGGGTTTAAGTCGACTTGAGATGAGGTTTTTACCTGACTTTTGTCAAAATCGAAATTGTGCCGTCGTTCCCGTAAAAACCGAGGGAATATGGGTTTTCCACGAATATCTGCGCGCTACCGTTGGCATAAGACGAGGCAGAAGCGCTACCAGCCACGCACAGTCCCACATACGAATAGTAAATGCGGCGATTGAATAATTGGTAGGTGTTGGCGTTATTGCAAGTGTGAAGATTAAGGTTCGGCGCGGTGGTATGATACAAATCCGCAGCCAACATTGCGCCGGTATTTATGGTGACGGTCAAGCCGGTGCTGGAAAATGTCACTTGGCCCGAATCCCATTCGGAATGACCTTCGGTTGGGGGATAATTCGCCACATTCCAGGTGGTACCGGGCAACAATTTTGTGAGATCAACCGCCAATTCCTCATCCAAGGCTTTCTGCAAATTTGTCGAGGCAATATAATTTGCTGCGTTTACATTTTTATTGAAAGTAATGGTTTGAGCCGAGATTGGCGTGGTAATCGAACCGGTCACGCTTAGATTCCCTCTGACTTGCATGCTGTCAAACACTCTGACCGGACCTTGAGAATTTTTTATGCCTGTGCGGAAATCGGTAATCTTATGAAAAATCACGTTTTCGGTAAAAGCTTTATACAAAGTTTGTGCCGAACTCGGTAAGATGACTGCCGCCACGCCGACGATAATCAAACCGCAAATTAAATAAATTGGTTTTTTCATATTTTTCGTATTTAAAGCGAAATTTTTTCGTTTTGAATTTTAATTTTGCTTAAATCATAATCAGGATCTTGGTCGTACCGATTTTTGGCACCATTGTACTTCCAAACTTTCAAGGTTGCGGTATTGCCTTTGATCAGGGTGACCAGGCCATTTTGCAGGGGGTAAAGTTTTAGAAACTGCACCAAGACCGGCCCTTTGCTCTCGGTTGGGGCGACCGTTGGATTATTCACTTGTCGCAAGCCTTTGCTGGTAATTTCCATGACCCGAGCGCTAGCTCCGGCTCCTTTGGTGCCAAGGGCGATATAAACTTTGTGGCTGTATGCTTCTACGCTGATGCTGGCGTTCCAGCCTTTAAAATTACTGATGGTGCCAAAAACATAAAGCTCCCTTTTTTGGCTGTAGCTGCCCGGCAAATAATAATTGATGATGGCTTTGCTGTAAGCGCCTTGCGGGATAAAAAGGTAAACCGAACCGAGCTTGGTGCCAAAATTAATCTGCCGAGCCATGACCGCACCCGAGTAGTTGTTAAAAGGCTTTAGACTATAGGTTTTGGTACCAACTTTAAACTTATAAACGCCCTTGGTTAAGGTGATGGGTTTTATGGTGGGCTTTACTGTGGCTTCGCCCAAAACCCGACCTAAAGGCAAAAACGTAGCCACGCTGGAAACCCGCGGATTTTCTGAATCTGTCTGAATCGCCCAAGCTTGTGGCGCTGACCACAACAAACCAGCCGCGATTAGGCCTGAGCTTACTATCCAAAATTTTTTCATAAGCTTCTGCGCTAAAGACCAGTCAAGTTAATTCTATTACTTAAAGCTCCATTAAACAAATTTAAAAACGCGTGCCAAGAAAATTCGAGCTTATGCTGTCAAACAAAAATGCCGCCAGGTATAATCCACTGGCACCAAACCGCCTCACTGGCTTCGTTGCATTTAAATAAAGTTTTTTATTATAGCAAATTCGCCTTCGTTAAAACTGCGGCGCACAGGCGGCGTCGACTGCCACTGGCAGTCGTCCTCGCCCGTTCGATTCCCCGAGAAGAAAAAAATGATCGGCCACCACTTCGTGATGCCCGCTCATTTTGGTAGCCCCACGGGGAATCGAACCCCGATTACCGGCTTGAAAAGCCGATGTCCTAACCGTTAGACGATAGGGCCATGAGTTTATCTTTTAACTGCTTCCTAAGTAATCCAGAACGCTTTAAAGTAATTTCCCTTTTACGAGCTTCAGTTTTTGTTTTGAAAATTTCAGTATAAATTAATTTATAGGGTCGGAAGGCTTTGGTAGAGCGCACGCTCCCGCTATTGTGCTTAGCAACTCGATTTTGCACATCCTGTGTTATCCCAATATACCACCGTTTATCCTTAAAGCTTTGTATGATGTAAAGGTAGAACATATAAAAGCGCTATGGTGGCTTGCCCGGCGAAGCCGGGTCCGGCTTTGCCGGAAAAAGCCGATGTCCCGCCTGCCTCGCGTATGCGAGTACGGCGGGCAGGCCTAACCGTTTCCGTTAAAAGCGGATCCGCCTCTGGCGGAAGACGATAGGGCCATAAATACAAAATAAATACTGCCTGATTGCTGGCTGTGGGTCAAGGGCTTTTAAAGAATAAAAATCGCCCCGGCCAATGGAAAGCCATACAGCCGAGGCTTTTTAACGCTAAACTTCCAATTTGATCACCATAATTGTGACATCATGGGCGAGGTTTGAACTCGTCAAAAAAGCTAGATTTAGCGTATCCCTTGCACATATTGATGTCAAAAAAATACCGCCAGGGATAATCCACTGGCGGTAAGGGACCTCACTATGTTGGTAAAGCCTCAATGATAACATTTTTTATTTCCAGTTTACCAACAAGATAATTATAACAAATCCGCCTTCTGTAAAGCAAGGCGGATTTTTAGAAATGGGGTTTTGGGCTTTTGCCTATAAGTGGCGCCATTGATTAAAGGGTTTGCCCTGGCTGGTTCTGGAAAACTTGTGTCCGAACATTTTAGGGCAAGCCCAGCATACTAAAGCGACTAACCCAATCACCAAAAGAACAATTCCTAAAATTTCCGTTTTTACCCTCCTTGGTTTTTTTGGTTTTAGTTATTCAAATTATCAAACTTTAAAAAGAAAGTCAACCCCGCGCCACTTTTTATTGGGCGTGGTCTTGGTTGTGGTTTAAAGTTTAATTTAAAAACCGCGCCCCCAAAACGATACCAATATCTATACCCAAAACCTCTAACAACCATTTTCGGAAAGTGCTGCGGGGTCAAATAAAAAGACTGCGAGTATGGGGCAGTCTTTTTAAAAAACAATTTTAGTGATGACGGTGATTTATCTGGGGCTGGTATTTTGAAAGATCAATTGAAGTTAGCCTTTTAAAGGCTTCCCAGGTGCTTTCCCTGACGATTTTCTTCAAGCAAATGATTGCCGGCAAGGGGAACCAGCCGAAACCACGGTGCTGGGGGCACAAATCGATGCGTTTTATGGTGGCGCAATCCACTAAGAAATACAAAGATTCGTAGATATCATAATCGTTGCATCGGCTACCCGGCCATTCTTCAATTGGCCTTTGGTGCCGATAAATCTCCTCAAAAATTCTAGTGATCCGGATTCCGCCTTCGCTCAAACCGCCCTTGGGCAAAATCCAACTCGCTTTAACTTTGTTACCATCTTCGGGTGTGGCGCCCAAACACTCCCAAAATCCGGGGTAATGGACATTGGTTGCCCTTTGAAAAAGCAGAAATTCTGGCCGACCAGCAAGGCTTATGGTTGGAATTATCGCCCGGTAACTTCGAATGATCCTGGGTTTTTTTAACGAGCGTGAGGACACGACAAAACCTCCTGTTTATATCAAGTGTTTATTTTTTATTTTCCTTTTTTTAACAAAACCATAATAAGACAAAAAACAAAAAATGTCAATCCCGCAGCACTTTCCAAACAAAACTTTAAAAAAGTTACAAGATATTTGCCAGGCTGAATATCTTAAAACACTAACGGCATTTGGCTGGAAAGTGCTGCGGGATTGTCCACACCATGGCTGAGTTTTGGCTTTTTTAAAATCCGAATATGCTAGGCTAATATTATGAACATCCTTGGCATTGAAACTTCCTGCGACGATACATCGGTCGCGGTCATAAAAGCTGAAGCAAGAAAATTGCGGGTTGTAAGTTGCGTGACAGCCTCGCAAATTTTAATCCACCAAAAAACCGCTGGGGTTGTGCCTGAAGTCGCGGCCCGGGAACACGCGGCCACGATTATGCCCACCCTGGTTGCTGCGCTTAAAAAAGCTGGTTTGGAATTAAAAAATATAAGCGCCTTGGCGGTTACGGCCGGCCCCGGTTTAGCCACGGCCTTACTGGTTGGCGTGGAAACCGCCCGGGCTCTAAATTTTGCCACGGGCATTCCTTTATTTGGCGTCAACCATATTGCCGGGCACTTGGCCAGCTGCTGGCTGGGCGAGAAAGCCCCCAAACTGCCGGCCTTGGCTCTGGTGGTCTCGGGCGGGCACACGGAACTTCTGTGGCTTGTGAAAAATCCAAAAAACTTGGGCTGGCTAACTATCCGCTTGATAGGCAAAACGCGCGATGACGCGGCTGGCGAGGCTTTTGACAAGACCGCCAAGCTTTTGGGCCTGCCTTATCCCGGTGGTCCAGAAATCGCCAAACTGGCAAAAAAAGGTCGCCCGGTTATTGACTTACCAAGACCAATGTTAAATGGAGATAATTTCGAATTCAGTTTTGCCGGCCTAAAAACTTCAGTTATGTATTATTTGCGAAACAAGCCAAGATTAAATTTTCAAACCAAAGCGAATCTGGCCGCTTCTGTGCAACAAGCGATTGTGGAAACCTTAATCGGCAAAACTTTAAAGGCGGCCGAGAAATTAAAGCCCCAAAGCGTCCTTTTGGCTGGTGGAGTTGCCGCGAATGAAAAATTAAGGGATAATTTGCAAAATGCGCTTACCAAAAACGGCTTTGAGCTTTCTTTAGCGCCGCACGCTTACACTACCGACAACGGCGCCATGATTGCCGCGGCCGGGTATTTTCAATACTTAAATCAGCAAAGGTCGTCTTGGCAAACTTTAAAAATTAATCCGGTTTGGGAATTGGGGAAATAAATAAGCCCACGCCTGAATAGGTGTGGGCTTATTTGCGCCTATTCGATAAGCTTGTTGAACAGCTGTTCTTCTGAAGCATAAAGCTCATGAATTAAGGCGTCTTTGGCCTTAAGTTTTCGGCGAAGAATGAGCCATGTTGCTGCACAAACAACGATAAGTTCTGCAACCAGACAAAACAAGAAAATTCGCACACCGTCTCCTTATGTAATTTTGCTAATAACATCCTATTTTAATTATCTGTCCAAGTCAATCCAATATTAGAACTGGATAAATAAGCAATTGACAAACTAGCACCCAAGGCCTAAATTAACTCTTCAAAACTAGAGGAGGGTTAGATGTTCTTTGGTATAGCTTTGGTCTCTTTGGCGCTGATTTTTTATACACTGGCTGTTTGGGCAGAGCAAATCAAGGGCTCACTCGCGGTTTGGATGGTATGCGCGTTTGCTGGCGGATTTGCTTGCGATTTTCTTGGCACTTCGATAATGTCCTGGCTCGCTCCGACCCATGCTTCCAATTTGCATACTTGCTGTGGGCTTGCCGCGTTATTAATAATGTTCCTCCATCTAATCTGGGCATTGTTGGCTTTGAAAAAAAGCGGGCGAACTCGACATTTTTTCCATCAATACTCGGTTTATGCTTGGGGCATCTGGCTGGTTGCCTTCCTGACCGGCGCTTTTAAACAAATCAGCCTTCATTGATTTTTATGGAGGCTGATTTTTTAAAAAAATATCATTATTGAGCCAATAATGATGCTTTATATGCACACGGATAAAACAAGATTTAAATTGATTCTGGTTTGGTTTAATTAATCAAAGCCTGGTAATATTAGCCTGTAGGTTTTGGGAACCATAATAAAAACCTTAAACCATTTCGCAAAACCCGCCGAAGCAGAATTATAAAATCCGCCTTCGCCACGCTACGGTGGATACCCGCCCAAAACATCATCATTTCTTGTAATTTTCTGCGAAGGCGGGTAAAATCAGCAATCACGATATGGCAAATGAAGCATACAATCATTTAGGCATTGAAGAGCCAATTTACAAGCGTTGGGAAGCGTCGGGTTTTTTTAACCCTGACAACCTGCCGGATAAAAGGAAAAAAGTCTTTTCCATCAGCATGCCACCGCCCAATGTGACGGGCGAACTGCATTTGGGCCATGCCACGGGCATGACGATTCAAGACATTTTGACTCGCTACCACCGCATGGCCGGCTTTAAAGCTTTGTGGCTGCCAGGAACGGATCACGCGGGCATTGCCACTCAAATAATGGTGGAAAGGCTTTTGCAAACTGAGGGCATCAGCCGGCACGAAATCGGCCGGGAGACTTTTTTAAAGCATGTCTGGGCTTGGAAGCAGAAATACGGCACCCGCATAACCGACCAGATTAAATCCTTGGGCGCCTCCTGCGACTGGTCGCGGGAACACTTTACCATGGATCCAAATTTAACCCAGGCCGTGCAAAAAGCTTTTATTATACTTTTTAAGGCGGGCTTGATTTACCGAGGCGAAAGATTAATTAATTGGTGCACGCGCTGCCAAACCGCGCTCTCGGATTTGGAAGTGAAACACAAAGACATAGCCGGGCATCTGTATTTCATTAAATACGGACAATTAACCGTGGCCACCACGCGGCCGGAAACCAAGCTGGGCGACACGGCTTTGGCAGTGAACCCCAAAGACAAAAGATACAAAAAATTCATCGGCAAAAAAATTACCTTTGAAACCGAATCGGGAACTTTAACCTTGCCCGTGATTGCCGACCGCCTGGTGGATCCCAAATTCGGCACGGGCGTGATCAAGGTGACGCCGGCGCACGATCCGGCAGACTGGGAAATGGGCGAAAGGCACAAGCTGGCTATCAAGCAGGTGATTGGCGAAGATAACCGAATGACCAAGCTGGCCGGTAATTATGCGGGCATGCTGGCCACCCAGGCCCGAGACAAAATTATCGCCGACTTGCAGGCAAAAAAATTACTTATCAAAATCGAGCCTTACACTGCCAGCATGCCGCACTGCGACCGCTGCGGCTCAATCGTTCAGCCCCTAATTTCCAAACAGTGGTTCTTGAAAATCGGGCCTCTGGCCAAGCCGGCAATGGCCGCGGTTAAATCCGGCAAAATCCAGTTTGTGCCCAAAAGATTTGAGAAGGTTTACTTTCATTGGATGAAAAACATCCGCGATTGGTGCATTTCCAGGCAACTTTGGTGGGGCCACCAAATTCCGGTTTGGTATTGCACGGATCATTTTGCCATCCGGCTGAATTGCCCGCCCATTGCGTCAGTCGCCGCGCCTAAGAAATGCAAGTGCGGCGGGACGCATTTTGTGCAAGACCAAGACACGCTCGACACCTGGTTTTCCTCCGGGCTTTGGACTTTTTCCACCTTAGGCTGGCCCCAAAAAACCAAAGATCTTAAACTTTTTCACCCAACCTCAGTCATGGAAACCGCCTGGGACATTCTATTTTTCTGGGTGGCTCGCATGATTATGTTTTCTTTAAAATTCACCAGACAAATTCCCTTTAAGAAAGTTTTCATCCATGGGTTGGTTTTGGATAAAGAGGGCAAGAAAATGTCCAAATCCAAGGGCACGGGGATTGATCCTTTGCCCATGGCCGAGAAGTACGGCACTGACGCCATTCGCTTAAGCTTGGTTTTGGGCACGGCCCCTGGCCAGGATTTCCGCTTGAGCGAAGAAAAAATCGCGGGTTATCGAAATTTCATAAACAAATTGTGGAACATTGGAAATTTCATAGACCACCGGTCTGCTGACAATACCAAGGGCGCGGCGCCAAAAGCCTCTTTGGCTGATCAATGGATTTTAAACAAAAACCAAGCGCTGATTAACCTGGTCACGACGGATATTAATAATTTCCGCTTTTCCGAAGCGGGCCAGGCTTTATATGATTTTATTTGGCACGAGTTAGCCGACTGGTATGTGGAAACTCAAAAAATTCAGCCCAACCAACCGGTTCTTTTAAAAGTCTATGAAGACTCTTTAAAACTTTTACATCCGTTCGCGCCTTTCGTCACCGAAGCGTTGTGGGCCAGACTGAAAAAAAAAGACTTGTTGCTGATTGCCGAGTGGCCACGGGCGGAAAAACCAAAGCCTTCCCCAGCGAAAGATTTTGAGAAAATACAAAAATTCATAACCCAAATTCGAAACTTCCGGGCGCTACATAAAATCACGCCAGCAGAAAAAGTTCCGGTTTACCTAGAGGGCACGGGCACGAAATTGCTGCTGGCGAATCGGGAGATTGTTGAATTTTTAAGCCGGGCGATCTTGGTGCCCACGGCCAAGTTGGCACACAAAGCCCACGGCCATGAAGCCGGCGTGAATTTCTGGCTGGAAGTGCCCAAGGCTAATTTAGCTCAAGTTAAAAAGGCTTTGGCAGATTTAAAAGCCTACATTCAGAGCCAAAGTGCAAAATTACAAAACCAAAACTTCCTAAAAAACGCGCCCGCGCCTGTGGTGAAAAACGAAAAACGAAAATTAGCCGCGGCTAGAGAAAAACTTAAAAAATTAAGCGCTTAATTTTATGCTGGAAAAAATCGCCTATTCACCGGAAGAAAACCCAATTGTCGAACAATCCAAGTTTGACAGCAAGACTGAAAAAATAGTGCGCGAATCGATAAATTCGCAACTGGACACTGAAACTGAAGGCCGCGAATTGGCCGACTCCTGGGATCGGTTACTTTCCTTGTTCGGCACAGAAAAAGCCCGAGGCCGGTTTATCAAGCTTTGTCAAGACTACCGCGACGAAACCTATGCCTATCAACAGAGGCAGGTGGCGGAAACCCACTCGCGCCAAACCAGCTCTTCACCGGATTCCAAAAAATCGGCAATCCACAACGAGATAATGCAAATTTTAAGAAATTTAATAACCGCGAAAAATTGGCCGGAGGATGATTACCGCTTGTTAGATAAACTGCAAGACCGAAAAGCCGTTGAAAAGATGCTGAACAATCTTTCAATTTAAACAGCAAGTGGGGCCCCGTGGGCAAGCCCATGGCACCCCTTCGGCGGATTCCGCCGAAGCACGCCCGCCTTGGCATTCATCCACGGCTAAAGCCATGGTTTTCTGCGGTGGCGGATAAAAAAACCGCTCGGTTAAACAAGCGGTTCGATTAGTTCCATTTGCGCTTTTGGCCAAATTTTTGATAATGCGCGATAATCATTTCCCGAACCTTAACCCGGTCGGGCATTTTGCCGCCGAACAACTTTTCGGCATTGGGCTGCAAAAATAACTTGAAAATTATCGCCATTACCTGATCGTGGGTTTCCCTCCGTTTTTTCCCCGCGTTAGGCAAATAAGAGATTTCCAACCGCCCTTCGTCAACCTGGTACCAAAAATAATAATCGTAACACAGTCGAACAAAATTACTCACTCGTCTTTTTCGGCTTTCGCTTGGCGGAAAAAGTTTTAAGATTGAAACCAAATTTTTTGTTTCGGCCCCATGAGCCATTTCGGCTGGCCGAGATTTCTTGCTGCGCATTTAATAAACCTCTTTTTGTTTTTGTCTTTCTGGACCCTAACAGAATCTAGGCATTCTGTCAAGAACCTTGACAGAATTTTTAAAAAGACGATACTGTTTTCTGCAAATCAATAGCTCTTTTAACCAGCCCTCGCCGGCCAAAAACCCAAAAAAGCAGAAAGGGGTGATGAAAATGAGGGCACGGTCGATTCCGCCAAGTCCGGAAAACCCAGAGATTCTAAGTCGACAAATTGCGCTTGGCAAAAGGCTGCTGGAGATGATGACGCCGGATATCAAGCCAAAAGGCACATTGTATTTGACCGAATATGGATATAAGGGAAAACTTGAGGTCGCTCAAAAAAACAAAGGAAGTTTATGTGTCTTTATTGACTTGGATCCGAATGACATTGCTCACGGCAATTAGCCAAAACCAAAAAACGGGCGGATGCAATTTCGCCCGTTATTTTTTTCTTCTTAATTATTCAATAACCTGGAAAACTTCTTCAAGGGTAGTGATGCCTTCCAGAGCTTTTAACAGCCCGTCTTGCGCCATGGTCAGCATGCCATGTCTGGCGGCGATATCACGAATGTCGTATTCCGAAACTTGGGCGGATAAAATTATCTTTTCAATTTCGGAATTCATCACCAGTATTTCGTAAATTCCAATCCGACCGCGGTAGCCAATGCCCTGGCAAGCCTCGCAGCCTTGGCCTTTATAAAAAACCAGATTCTGCATATCAACTTTTTCGCCGCTGGTCGGTGATATTTTGCCCAGGGCTTCTTTGGCCCGCTCCAACAATTCGACGCTTATTGCTGCTTTAGTTTTGCATTTTTGGCAGATGCGCCTGACTAAACGCTGGCCGATTATCACATTCAGCGCGGGCGCCAGTAGAAAGGGCTTGACACCCAGAGCAATTAGTCGCGGGATGGCGCCGGCCGCATCATTAGTGTGCAGGGTGGAAAGCATAAGATGGCCGGTTAAAGCGGCGTTAGTTGCGATTTCCGCAGTTTCGCCATCGCGAATTTCGCCGACCATAACCACATCCGGGTCTTGCCGCATAATCGATCGCAGACCTTTGGCAAAAGTGTAATCCTTTTCCTCGTTGACTTGGCTTTGGTTAATGCCGGCTAAGTGGTATTCAACGGGATTTTCCAGGGTGATTATGTTGGTGTCGGGCTTGTTAAGGGTGGTTAAAAAAGCGTACAAGGTCGTGGTCTTGCCTGAACCGGTCGGTCCAGTGGTTAAAACCATGCCGTTGGGTCTTTGCACCTGCTTTTTAATAATGGCCAGGGCGCTTGGCCGCATGCCCAAATCTTCCAATTTCAAGCCGATGGCTGAAGACATCAACAGCCGCATGACAACGCTTTCGCCAAAGGTGGTGGGCAAGGTCGAGGCCCGCACATCAATGGTTTCTTTGTCTAAATAGATGGTGAACCGCCCATCTTGGGGTTTTTGGGTAATGTTTAGTTTCAGATGGGCTAAAAGTTTCACGCGGGAAATAATTTTTTTCCAGTTCTCCACCGGTAGGTGCGCGATTTCGTGCAAAACACCATCAATTCGGTAGCGAACTAAAACAGTCTTTTCTTCGGCTTCAATGTGAATATCTGAAGAGCGGCTGATAACCGCCCCGGCGATTAAAAGCGTAATGACCTGGGTCAAAGAAACTTCCCTAAGTTTAGCTTCTAGCTCGCGAATGCTTTTTAATTCCTTTTTAAATTTTTCCAAATCCTCGGGGCTGACTTGAACGCCGCTTGTGAACTTTTTTACTTTGGGCACAGCCGCGTAAAGGCGCAGGGCCAGTTCCAGGCTGTGTTCGGAAATTAAATAGGGAACAACATTGACCTTGGTATCGGCGGTCAAGTTTTCCAGAAATGCCAAAACGTGTTCGTTGGCCGGATCCACTGCGCCCACGCGCAATTCCTGCTCTTCCTTAAAAAACGCGACGATTTTTAAATCTCGCGCCACATTTTCGGGGATCAGCACTAAAACTTCTGGCCCGATGGGAAAACCCTTCAAATTTATATAGCCAATGTGCAATTCGTCGGCGTGGCGCTGTACGGCCCGCTCTTGGTCTTTAATGGCAATCTCGACCATTTTTTCCTTAAATTTTTCTTGCGCTTCTTCCGGCGCAATTTGCAAGGGCGTTGGCATAACTAAAAACAGTATAGCGGTTCTTTGACCTAACCGAAAGTTTTAAGATTACTTATTGCTCAATAAATCCAGACCCAAACGCAGTTGGGCCTCCGCATCAACCAGGCCACCCTGGTTTAAACGCCAAGACAAAGAATGCGCCGTGCCCTCGGGTTGGTGGGCCGCAAAAATTTTTAGGCCGTTGACCGAGTGGTGGGTCTGCACCAAAACCGTCACCCCGCCCTCGGGGTTTTCATAAATAACCGCGGTAATAAGCGCGTCTGGCGTATTAATTATCAGCTCATCCAAAACGCCGGGCAAAGACGCCGGGGTGGCGCCAGCGCGCTCGAAATCCGCGCGATTTAAAATTGCCCAAACCAGACGGCCGTCTTCAGTGGCGCGAAGCCTGGCCAAAGCCCGGCCCCAGAGTTTTAATACGGATAAAGATTTATTTTGAAATAAATTCTTGATGATTTCTTCGCGTCTGGCGCCGGCCGCGACCAATTCCGAAGCCAGGGTCAGGGATTTCGGTGTGACGGTCGAAGTTTGAAAACTTTTGGTTTTGGCTATCATGCCGGCCAAAAGCGCGGTAGCTACATCGCTGTTCACGCTGTTCGGATCCAGGCGCTTGATTAAATCGGTCACGATTTCCGAAACCGAGGTGGCAACCAGGTCTACCAGATTAACCTGGCCAAAATGTTCGTTGGCCGGACTGTGGTCGATGTTCAGAATTGGCGTGGCGTAAAAAAATTCTGTGTTCTGCTCAAAAAGCGCGCCCAGATGATCCATGTCCTGGCAATCCAGAGTGACGGCGCAATCAAACTCGGGCTGTGTTGTGCTGGTAGAAATATCAGAATGCTGGTAAAAACCCTGCTTGGGTGAGAGGTAAATGTTCAGCTTGTCGTCTTGGGTGTCATAAGACAATTCGGAAATCGGCGCGCGGCGCAAATCCACGGAAATGACAAACTTCTTCAGATTGGCCAGATTCGTGGCAATCTCTCCACTTTTCGGCAAAAACCCGTGGCTGGCGGGCAGCTCCTGATCCGAGCCAATCACTCTGACCCGCTTGCCTTGGGCGCTTAAAACCAGGTGCAAGGCCACCCCACTGGAAATCGCGTCGGTCGAAAGAACCCGCGGCAAGCATACCAAAACGTTTTTGGCTTTTTTAAGGATTTCCGCGGCCTGCTTGTAGCTATCATTAGACATAAAAACTTATTCGGGTCAGTAAATGAATTTACACCCTGCTTGTTTAGGCGTCAATACTTTGCGTTTCTTAAATAGAAATTTCTGTGTTTTAATTAGTTTATGCAAAAAGTTTTCAATCTTAAAACCCCCCGAGAGCTAAAGCTGGCAGCCCGGGCCCTCTTGGCCCAAAAACCCAAAGTGATTGCGTTGTCTGGGCCCCTGGGCGCGGGCAAGACCGTCCTAACCCAAGCTATTGCCGAGTTTTTGGGCATAAAACAGGTCCCCACCTCACCGACTTTTGTGATTGAGCAAATTTATCAAGTCCCCGGGCTAAAAAAATATCGCTTTTTAGTCCATGTTGACTGCTATCGCTTAAAATCCAAAAACGAAATTCCGGCCCTGGATTTGGAGTATTGGTTAAACCAAAATCACACCCTGGTAATAATCGAATGGGCTGAAAAAATAAAGGTTTGGCTAAAAAAATTTCAGCCGCTCTGGGTAAGAATCGATTTACGGCCAAGGGGCCGGAGGATTTATTTCAATAACCGGGCGCCGGTTTAGCCTTTCGAGGCTAGGCCGGAAAGAGTCGGGGTTGCGGCTTCGGCGTTTTTGGCGTTGGTTGTGGCTTTGGCTTGTCCATACAGGTCTTCAACCGTCATTTTCTCAACGGAAATACTGATAACTTGGCTGGCGCCGATTAGTAGGGCGTGACGACTAAAACCCAAGCCTTGTTTAACTTCATATTGCACAACATCGTGGGTTTCGGGATCAATAACCAACCCGATGACATGACCCAGTTTTTTTCCGGTCAGGGTTTCCACCGGCAAGTTTTTTAATTGTGACCAGGACATTCGCATAAATTTTAAGCTCTGGGCAAAACCTCAGGTGTTTGACCAGACTGCTTAGGTTTGTGCCACTTGAAATAATAATATTGTTGAGCGACTTGAAACAGCGTGGAAGCAACCCAATAAAGCGAGAGGCCGGCGGGGAACTGGTAACCGAAAATTACGGTAATCGCGGGCAGGAGATAGGTCATCTGCGTGCTCATGATTGCACTGACCTGCTCGTCCTTGGCGCCCGGCACTTTCGGCGGTTTTTTGGACATCATCATCTTGGATTGCCAAAACTGCGCGGCGCCGGCCAAGAGCGCCAAAACGATATTGTGTTTGGCGGTTAAATCCAGAAAGCCCAAAAAGGTGGTGCTTACCTGGGAAGTTTCAAAGGTCGAACGTAAAAAGGGGTAAAGGTGCGAAAGTTGATCGGCGTTGAATAGGTGGGTGGCCGGATTCACGTTAATCCCGGCAAAAAAGACTTTATAAAGCGCAATTAAAATCGGCAACTGCAAAAGCAAAGGCAGGCACGAAGAAAAGGGATTGACTTTGTTTTGTTTGTAAAAAACCATAAGCTGGCGGGAGAGCTCTTCCTTGTTGTCTTTGTATTTTTCCTGCAGCTCTTTAAGCTTCGGCTGAATTTCCTGCATTTTTTGCTGATTGTGGATTGCCGAAAGCGAAGGCCAAAACAGCAAGGCTTTTATCAACAGGGTCAGTAAAATTATGGCGACACCCAAATCGTGGCCGGGGATGTATTTGTACAAAAAGATAAGGCCGTTAAAAAGCGGGTCGTATAAAAAGGTTACGAAAATATTCATAGGCTCGAAGAGGTTTTAAAAACTGAAGAATTTTCCTGCGGCCCGCGGTTTGTTTTGGCGTTGGGGCAGGGATCATAGCCGCCGGCGTTAAACGGATTGCAACGCATCAATCTCTTAAAGGCCAGCCAGCCGCCCCGCCAGAGACCAAAATTTTCAATGACCATAATGGCGTAGGTTGAGCAGGTCGGCTGAAAGCGGCAGACGCCGGTCAGGCGCCTGGTTCGAAGCCAACTATGGTCAGGCGAGAGTGTGATTTGGTAAAAACGCAAAAGCTTAATGGCGCTTTGGCGAAAAAACTGCGTGGGAGCGGTTGGGCCAGACATAAGTAAGGGATTTTTCTAAATTTTTCTGCTTAAAATTAAAGGTGGAATTTAATCTGATTACCAAATCAAGTGGGGCCTCAAGAGTCTTTAAAAATCGCGGCAGCAGGGCGTGAGTCAAACGGCGGAGATGATTGCGCTCATGGGCTTTTTTAGAAATTTTTTTGGAAACAACTACGCAGGCGCGGCTTTGGACTTTTTGGCCGGGCAAATAAATAATTTGCAAATCAGCAACTCGGCGGCGCCGGCCAAAACGCAAAACCCTCATAATTTCCTTTTCTTGCTGAAGTCTCTGGACGCGAGGCAGCACTTTTGGGGTTTTATTTTACAAAAATTCGCTTCCGGCCCTTTCGACGGCGAGCCCGCACGACTCGTCTACCGCCCGCGCTTCGCTTTCTGGCAAAAAATCCGTGAACACGAGCGTGGCGGTGTTTTTTTGGCTGATAGGTTCTTTTGGGCATACGGTAGTTTTCAAAAAGATTTAAATTTGTAGCCAAAGTGTATCACCTAAAAGAGGAAAATTAAAGGCTTGATTATTTAAAATAGTTATCCATATTTAATCCACAAATTATGCCCTTGCTACCCACTTTTTCCCTATTTTTTGCTGATTTTAAGTATGGTAATATCAAAAAACCCCACTTTTAAATAAGGCGTTTTTCATGCTAAAACTGCCAAACGACAAGCTCTGGCAAGCAACTTTGGGCGAATTAGAGCTAAAGTTGAGCAAGGCCAATTTTACGACTTGGTTTAAAAATACTTTTATAAGCCAAGTTAACGGCTCCAAGTTGGTTATTGGCGTGCCTAACGCTTTTGCCAAAGCCTGGCTTGAAAACAAGTACCACAGCCACATTTTGGGGGCCATTAAACACTTAACCGAAAACGAAATCTCGGAAATTGAGTATCGGGTGCAAAACCAAAACGCTAAGCTCTCGGAAGACGGCGCGGTTTTGGCAAAAACCAAATCCGGGGACGACCCCGATCAGGTTAGCGTCAAGAACGGTGTTTCCAAAATCACAGGCCTCAACCCGCGCTACACTTTTGAAAACTTCATTGTGGGCAAGGGCAATGAGCTGGCTCAGGCGGCGGCGCGAGCCTGCGCGGAAAAACCGGGTGATGTGTACAATCCTTTGTTTATCTATGGCGGCGCTGGTTTGGGTAAAACCCATCTCATGCAGGCAATCGGTCACGAGGTTTTACAAGCCAACCGAAAGACCAAGGTTTTGTATGTTTCCAGTGAATACTTTACCAACGAATTCATCCAGGCTATTTTCAAAGGCTCAATGACTTCGTTTCGGGAGCGCTGGCGTTCCGTAGATGTTTTGTTGGTAGATGATGTGCAGTTTTTAGCCGGCAAAGAGGGGACTCAAGAAGAATTTTTTCATACTTTTAACGCGCTTTACCAGGCCAACAAACAGATTGTGCTTTCTTCAGACCGGCCGCCGAAGGCCATTGCTGCCCTGGAAGCCAGGCTGCTTTCACGTTTTGAATGGGGTATGATCGCGGACATCCAGGAGCCGGATTTGGAAACCCGCATTGCGATTCTGCGGGCCAAGTGCCACGAAAAATCCTTTAATCTAAACAATGATTGTCTAAATTACGTGGCTAACTTAATCCAAGACAACATCCGAGAGCTTGAGGGTGCTTTAAATCGCATAGTGGCAACACACAATTTAAGCAAGCAGTCGCCAACCCTAGAGTCTATTAAGGAGGTTTTGGTCACTGTCAGCCAGGCCGCCCAAACTAAACGGCAACACGCGGTTACACCCAAACAAATCATTGCCACGGTCTGCCAATTTTATGATGTTAAGGTTTCTGAGGTTTTGGGCCAAAGCCGGCGCTCAGAACTTGTAAAGCCCAGGCAAATGATAATGTATTTAATGCGCGAGGAAATCCAGGCCTCTTTCCCAACGATTGGCGACGAATTGGGCGGGCGCGATCATTCCACAGCCATGCACGCGGTGGAAAAGGTTAGTGGACAAATCAAAGAGGACCCAAAACTTCAACAAGACGTAAAGCTAATACGCCAAAGGCTTTATGTATAATTAAAAATTGTGCGGCGCTTGGGTATAAGTCTTTTAAAAACCACCCACTGATTGTTAAAAAAACACTTAAAAGTTTTTTCAAAACCAATACCAAAAAACTTCTACAATCTTATCCACGATTTTTTACCCAACACACCCACACCGCTTTAAAAAAATTCCGCATTTTTTCCTAAAAAACCCCAGACTAATCTTACTTATTAACCTTTCAACAACCCCTTCTTATTCTTCCTTCTTAATAAAATATTTATGAAAATAATTTGTACACAAGAAAACTTATTGAGTGGCTTGAGTTTTGTCAGCCACATTGCGGGCCGCTCAACCACGCTGCCGATTTTAAAAAATGTTTTAATCCGCGCATCGGCCGAAGGAATTGTTTTAATGACCACAAACCTGGAAATTGGGATTACAGCCCAAGTCCGGGGTAAGGTGGAAAGCCCGGGCGAGTTTTCAGTTCAGGCCCGCGTGATTTTGGATTATGTTAGTCTCTTGCCGGCCGGGAATGTTACCCTCGAGCTTCAAAATGGCGAGCTGGTAATCGCCAGCGCTGATTCCAAAACCACCCTCAAAGGCCTTTCGGGCGAAGATTTTCCAGTCATTCCAAAAGTCCACGACGGCACCCGATTTTCCATGCCGGCAAAAACCCTAAAAACCCTTTTAAACCAAACAGTTTTTGCGGTTGCTGCTGACGAAGCCCGGCCAGAAATAAACGGGGTTTTGTTTCACCTAAAAGAGCAAGAATTGGTCGTGGCCGCCACTGACAGCTACCGCCTTGCTGAAGCAAAAGCCAAATTAACCACCACCAAGGAAGAACAAAAAATCATCGTGCCAAGCCGAAGCCTGCAGGAGTGGTTGCGGATTGCGCCGGAAGCCGGGGAAGTCAATTTAACCATCAGCGACAATCAAGTGTGCTTTAGTGGAGAAAACATTGAGTTGGTTTCCCGGCTCATTGAAGGGCAATTTCCGGATTACACCCAAATAATCCCAGCGCAGTTTTCCACCCACCTTGTCTTGGACAATGAAAGTCTGGCAAAAGCCCTAAGACAAGTCGGCCTGTTTTGCCGTTCGGGCATAAATGATGTGACCCTGGCTTATCAAAGCAATAACGAGATCACGCTGTCTGCCGCGAACGCCCAGGTGGGTGCGAGCGATGTTAAATTGCCCGCGGAAATCAATGACCAAACTGGTAAAATTGTTTTTAACTGGCGGTTTTTGCTAGATGGCCTGAATGTGGTTGGTGCCGAGGGCGTGGTTCTGCATTTAAATGACGAAAAAAGCCCAGGCTTGCTAGAGCCAAAAACCACCAAAGAACAGCCCACAAATTTCCGCTATCTGGTTATGCCCATCCGGCAGTAGGAGTTTTTACAACTAACCACTGATTAGAAAATTGAAAGTCAGACTGGTGGTACCGGAATTTTCTACCACATCAAAAACCTGCGCACTCAAAGTATGAAAACCGCTTTCAAAGCCCGTTAAATCCAGATTAACTGAGTAATCCGGGCCAACCAAAGATTCACCTAGCACTTTATCATCAACCGCGTAAACCACCCTGCTGATGGCCCGCGGTCCGCTCGCGTTTGCCGTCACGCTCAAAACCGTTGTGATTACGGTTTGGTTTAGCGTAGGCGAAACAATATTAACAGTTGGCGCGGCGCCCGGATCGCGCAAACTACAATCGCCCAAATCCGGCTCTTTGGCCACATAGCCTTTGGCCTTGGCCCATTTTTGGACCGGCTCTTCCCAGCGTGCGTACTGCGGATCGCTGGCCGGATTTGATGGGACCGCGCCTTGCGGGTCGTCCTTTTTCACGTACTGAAGGATTTCGTGAACTTCTTTTATCAGAACCTCGGTAATAAATTCTTTGGGGTAAGTTTCTTTACACACATCTGGAATGCGGTTGCCTGTAACGCGATCAACCGCTACCGGAACTTCGGCCGTCAATTTGCCCTGCAAAACCGGTTTGTCGGCTTTGTTTTCGGGCGGCTTTGGGTAGGATTCGCGTTTGCTGCCCTTCAGGGCCTGGCTTAAAAATTTATTCCAGCCCGGGGCGGCCACGTAAACACCATCCGCGCCTTTGGCCATGGGCGAATAATCATTGTTGCCTGCCCAAAAACCCGCCACCAGAGATGGCGTGCCGCCAATGGTCCAGCCATCGCGCCAGTCGTTGGTCGTGCCGGTTTTGGCAAAAACTGTGCGATCAGGCAAAACCAAAGGGCTTCGGGAACCAAAGATAAAACTGCGGGCATTGTTGTCGGTCAAAACGCTTAAAATGTTGGCCACAACTTCCTTGGGTAAAACCTCCTCAGGCTGGTCTTTGAATTGCTCCAAAATTTTTCTGTTTTTATCCTCGACTTTCAAAATCGTTGCAATGGGCCGATGAACCCCGTTGGCCGCAAATGCCGCAAAGGCGTTGGTGTGCTCGATTAATTTTGCGCCGCCCGCGCCCAAAGCCAAAGCCAAGCCGTACCGGTCTGGATCGGTTAGAGTAGTGTAGCCAAGTTTTTTGGCCGTATCAATAACCTCGGGAATGCCGGCGAGATATAGGGTTTTTACCGCCGGGATATTAAGCGAACCAGCCAGAGCCTTGCGCATAGTCACAGGCCCGCGCTCGCCGCCGTCGTAATCTTTGGGAATGTAGGCCGGGCTGCCGCCAAAATTAGTCACCAAATCGAAAAGCAGAGTGTCGGGGCCGTAGCCTTTGTTAAAAGCCGTGGCATATACCACTGGTTTAAAAGACGAGCCTGGATTTCTTTCGCGAATAGCGACATTCACATTGCCATCGTGTGTGGCGTCGAAATAATCCCGCGAACCGACAAGGGCCACGACCTGACCCGTCTTTGGGTCAATAGCCACCATGGCCGCATTTTCGGCCCGGTAGCTTTTTTCATTTTTTGCCACCAAATCAGTTATGGCTTTTTCGGCAATTTCCTGTTTGGTCCAGTCTAGGGTGGTGACGACCTTCAAGCCGCCCTTTTCTAAAACCGCTTCGCCGTAACGGTCAGCCAGCTGCTCTTTGACCATCATCACAAAATGGGGCGCGCGCATTTGTTCGCGTTTGGGCTTGATTCTTTTGGAAATATCCACGGCCAAAGCGCCATCCAACTCGGCTTTCTCAATAAAGCCCTGCTCATACATCAGGTTTAAAGCATACCGTTGCCTGGCCACTAAAGCATCGGTATTGTTGCCATAAGGCGAAAGATAGGTGGGCCTTTGGGGCAGGGCCGCTAAAAGCGCGCCTTCAGAGAGGGTTAAATCTTTGGCGGATTTGTCAAAAAAACTCTGTGCCGCGGCCTCGATGCCGTAAATATTGGAACCGTACGGGATTTCATTAAAGTACAGCTGTAAAATTTCGTCTTTGCTGAAACGCTTTTCAATTTCATAAGCCAAAACAATCTCTTTAATTTTTCTGGTGAATTTTTTTTCAGTCGTCAGGATCGAGTTTTTTACAAATTGCTGGGTGATGGTCGAGCCGCCCTGAGACTTACTGCCGGAAAAAATATCCACAATTATGGAGCGGATCAAGCCCCGGAAGCTGATGCCGCCGTGTTTGTAAAATTCCCGGTCTTCCAGGCTGATGGTGGCTTGCCGCACGTGCTCGGGAACATCCTGCAATTTTATTAGCGTTCGCTTGATGTCGCCGTGAATATCATAGAGCAAAGTCTCGCCGTCGCGGGCATAAATTTTTGTACTTTGCGCTACGGCCCGGTCTTTAATCTTATTTGGATCGGGCAAGTCCTTGGCAATCCACGCAAAGGCGCCTATGCCGACAATCACGCAAGCCAAAACCCCGAAAGCGGCGATTAAACCCAAAGCCCTCCAGACCTTCTTTTTGTTCCAGTTTTTAAACCAGCGACCCGGTTTGGATTCGGGGTCGGAAGATTTTTGCAGGCGATTTCGGTAAGTGATGCGTTTGAGGTATGGAATGGGCATAGGTTTTTTGAACCCCAATTTTACAAAAAAAATTCGAAATTTGCAACCCCCAAAGCGTTATTTCAGTAATTTGTAATATTCCCGAAAAATTCGGCGAGCGCCAACAGCCGACCATAATTGCACCCGACTCATTCTTTCGCCCACAGCCTGCTGGTCAGTGAAAAGTCGTGGGGAACCATGATCGTCATAATGGAGCTCGGGTATGGCGCCAAGTTTAGCAAAGACCTTCAGCATAGTTCGGCACATAGTCAAGGCCGTGGCTTTTAACAATTTCAAAGTTGCGGGCCGCCAGGTCGTCTGTCGGCGCTCGTAATGTTTGACCAAACCCAGCACGGTAAAAGCCACCTGTTTGGTCCAAATCACCAAGCCATGGTATTCCTGGGTGGTGTAGCCTAAACCGTTATTGGCCGCGATTAGCGTGGGGCCCGAGGGCGTGAAAAAGTATTCTTTGGAACCCAGCCTTTTGCAAAAACTCGCCAAGTCCGCCTCCACGCCCTCGCCCAAAGCGTAACGGTAGCATTCGTCCAAATGGTTGACTTTTAAAAGTTGGTAGCGCATTTTTTTCGCTGAAGCGGGAACATTGCTGGGGAAACCATATGCGGCCAAAGCGTAAGCCGGCAAACGGTCGGGATTTTGAAAGGCAAAAGCGCTGATTTTTTTCTCCCAGCGCGCGCAAAGTTTTTTCAAGTCAGGAATGTGCAGCCCCAATTTTTGATTTAATGCTAAAATTTGGCGTAAAGCCAAAGGATACAAAACCGCATTAACATCAAACGGGGCGATGTGGGGATGGATTTTTTTGAAAGCCCAAGTGCTGTCGCGCCAATTACCCACCAAATAATACGGTTCTTCCTGGGTTTGTCGGTTTTTGGGCTTTTTCTTAAAAGCGATGAAATATTTTTTTCGGGCTCGGGTAGCCAGGTAATTTGCCACCAATCGAAGTTTTTTTATAGCCTCCTTGTTCGTCCAAAAGTAGGGCGAAACAAAACGCAAGGCCAGAATTGTCAAAGGCTCAATGTCAATCATTTTTCGATCAAAGATATCCCGTCCGGCTAAATGGTGTTTGTAGCGGTATTCGCCGACCGCGTCTTCGTGCCAAAGCCGGCCTTGACTGTCGATATTGGTCAAACAGCGGCAGACCATCGCATCGATGGTTTCTGAGGGAATATCGCCCGCGCCCAAAAGCACGGACTCCATCCAGTCGCGCGGAAAAACCGTGCCAAACCGATCGCCCGAAGATTTGCCCCAGGTAATCAGGTGGTCGATTTCAATTTTTGAGCGCTCCCAGAGCCTTTTTATCATCTTGGCTTCTTTACCGAAGACCTTCCAGTCAATTGCTTCGCTCGGCAACACCGAACAGCGATAAGCAAGCTCGGGCAAGTCATTGGTGTCTGCGGTAATGGTAAAGGGTATGTGGTTTTTGCTTTTGGTTTCTAGGCGGAACCCGCCGAACGGTCGCGTGAGGTTGTGAATCGAAATGTTTTTTGGAAAGGTGAAATTTACGCCATACCATTTTTCGCCGTAAGACCGCCGGAAAACCAAAGCCTTGCCTTCGCTGCCTACGCTTTTGTGAATCCACATGGGCACGGATTCGCTGTGTTCGATTTTGCGCAATTCCAAAAAAGAACGCATGGCGCTAGTTTTGGCGTCGACCACTAAACCGCGCATAGTCCGCATATCGCCAAGCATCGGATGGTAGAGGTTCAAATTTTTGCTTAAAAACTTGCCCACAACTACGCATTTTTGATCCGGCGCCACTTCCACCTTGTCAATCGCGATGCGGTGACGCGGCACATCGATCAAGCCGCAGTACAAATGGTTATTCGGCCCGATAATCCGGAATTGGTTTAGCTGGTCAAAGTCAACATAGTAACCGCCGGCAATCCATAAATTGTTGTCGAGTTGAGGCATAACTGCTATTAACTATATAAGTCCTTGACCTTTTTCTCAAATTTTGGTTCAATGCCGATTATTCAGACAGCGCTTAGAAAATTATCTGTTTATCGGCAAATCACAAAAAGGAGGTTTGGGAAGATGTCTCGTTCCAAAAAAATCAAAAAGAAACTTGGTCCAAAAAAGACCCGCAAGAAAGTTCGACTCCCAAAAGCAGTAGCACGGGAAATTCGAAAAAAATGAGGCTTGGATTTCTTAAGTCACCACCAGAGTCGGATTAGTTGCCTAAACCACTTTGCCCCACAAGAAAAATTGCGGGGCATTTTTTTCGCAAAAAAATAAGCGTGACTCAAGCCTTACGCCTCAAGCAGCAAGGTTATCAAGCTATTTGCTTCGGTAAAACCTGGCCGCGTCTTCGGGCGCCACGGAATTTATGATCAGGCGCGAACCGACCTCCACTCCGCCCCAGGTCTGCTCGCGGGGCGATATCCGTAAATAGAAATGTTCGTCCTTGTCAGTCAGGGTTTGGTGCAGGTAAAAATTATAAGAGACTCGAATGCTGTTCAGTTTTTTTAAAATTTTATGCAAAGCCTGGGCAAAAGCCTGGCGTTCGGTTGGGTTTAAACGAGTCAGATTGTCCAGGTGCCGGTTGGGCATCAGCCATGCCTCATAAGGGTAACTTGAAGCATAAGGCGCAAAAGCCGTGACATATCGGTTGGTTAAAATTTTGCGCGGACTCCGCCCCTCTTTTTTTAAGGTATCGCAATAGTAACAGGCGCCGTGCTCAATTTTATAAGCGCGGACATTTTTCAGTTTTAAAATTATGTGGGGCGGCACAAAGCCTGTGGCGAAAATTTGCGAATGCGCATGAATCAAAGAAGCGCCGGCCTTGCCGCCGTGATTTTTAAAAATCAAAATATACTCGATTTTTTTCAAACGGCCAATAGCCAGAGTCCGGTGCTGGTAAACCTTGAGGAGTCGGTCAAGCTGGGCAACCGGCAATTCACCCAGCTCCAAATCGTGCTTGGGCGTTTCGATTATTACCTCTTGGTAGCCGTACGCCCGCGGGTTGTTTAAGCTGACGGCCGGAAAAGAATTTTTAATAACCTGGATGGCGCGTTCGCCCCGACCCAGATGGTAAATTGCGGGCAGTTTTTTTAAAGCTTGCGGGCAAAAAGGGCACTCCGGAGGGTGAATGGCTGTGGTGGTTTCGGCCACATCATGCGGCCGATTGCTGCGTCGGGGCGAAATGATGACGGCACGGTCGTGGACGGAATCAATTCTTAGTTCGGCTTGACGCATAGGTTATTTGGCAAACTTTGTTAGGATTTTTGCGTAATCATTAACCATCCGATTTAGGGAAAATCTTTTTTCAGCTTCTTGCCGGCAGATTTGGCGGTTGATGTGGCGAATTTTTTTAACCTTTTTGGCCATTGCTTTGACACCATAAACCAAAAACCCGGTCTTGCCATTTCGTAGAATTTCTTTAACCGAACCGCGCGGAAAAGCGATAACAGGCGTGCCGCAGGCCAAGGATTCGGGCAAGACCAAGCCAAAAGGCTCGGCCCAGCCAATGGGAAAAAGCGTGGCCAGAGCATGGCCAAGAAATTCATTTTTCTGTGAGTGTTTTATTTCGCCTACATATTTTACCAGCCCGCCCAGGCGGGGCTTTACTTTTTTGGCAAAATAAACCGGATCGCCAATCGGCCCGGCAATTTTTAAAGGCATTTTTACGGCTTGCGCCACTTGGATTGCTTCCAAGACGCCTTTGTAATCTCGAATCCTGCCCAGGAAAGCCAGGTACGATCCGGGCTGCGGATGGAATTTAAGTTTTTGCGTATCCACCCCGTGGTAAATTGTGGCGACATAGTTTACGCCGGGCACAAGTTTTCTTTGAGCATTGGAAATGGAAATGTATTTTTGAAAATTTTTGTTCGCCAGCATTACCCGCGCATCAGTATAAGTTGGGGGACTGTGAAGCAGGGCCAGAGTAGGGAATTTACCAAAACGGGCAAAATTCGCGCTGATCATGGACATATGCGAAAGCAGGATTTTGGCGCCCCAAGCGTTTGCGTCGGCATAAGCTTTTGCCGCCAGCAAAAGTTCATAAGCCTTGTGATTCGCCATGCCGATTTTGGGTTCCAAAGCCGAAGCTCGTGGCGTGACGGAAACCAGCCGGGCTTGGGTTTTCGCATCGCCGGCGGCGTAGAGCGTAACCGGGAAGCCCAAATCTACCAAACCCTCGGTGATTTGCGAGACAATCAGTTCGGCCGCGGCCGTGGCCGCGGGAGGAACCGGGAAGAGATTGGATGCCAAGATGGCGATTTTCGGTTTCATTTTTTTGAGCAGATAAGCTTATAGTACACGGCTTCATAATTGTCCACCATAGTCTGAGCGGAAAAGTAATTCTCGACTCTTTGGCGGCAAGCGAGGCGCGAAATTTTGCTCAAATTATTAATCGCCCTCAGGGCTTGCGAAAGGTTTTTTACCACAAACCCAGTCTCGCCGTTTTTTACGATTTCTGGCACCGAACCCCGGGCCGTGGCAATCACGGGCGTGCCGCAAGCCATGGCTTCAGTCATAAACAAACCAAAAGGCTCTTCCCACTGGATCAGGGCCAATAGCCCGGATGCGTTTTTTAACATCTCAATTTTTTGTTTTTGATTTATTTCACCCAAAAAGACAATTTGCCTGCCGTCGATAAGTGGCTCGACCTTTTTTTGGTAATAAGCTCGGTCAACCAAGTCAAGCTTGGCCGCCATTACCAATTTGCGGCCGGATTTTTTCGCCGCTTGAATGGCCTGCACCGGCCCTTTTTCCGGGCTCATCCGGCCCAAAAATGCTAGGTAGCCGCCGCGGCCGGCACCCAACTTAAATTTTTGCAAATCAATGCCGTTGTAAACCGTGGCGGCATAATTTAATTTTGGCAGCGGCCTTCGTTGGTTGTTGGAGATAGAAACCAAAGGGATTTCCGGATAAGCCGAGTGAACGAATTTTGCTTCAGCCGTATTCAAACGCCCGTGCAAAGTTAATACGCACGGGGTCTTAACTAATCGGGCGTAAGGGAAAAAAGTCGTACCGATGTGCAAATGTATAATGTCAAAATCGTTTGCATTTTCAAAGACTCGGCCAAGCTCTAGGGTCTGCCAGAAATTGGGAACCAAATAGCCCCGCGCGCTTTGACGTTTTTTCGCGCGAGGATCGGGACGGTAAAGGGGGGATAATTTGGCCGAGGTCTTCGAATCTGATCTGGCAAAAAGTGTCACTTGGTGGCCTCGCGTAATCAAGCTCTCCACCAGGTTGTAAATGACGATTTCCGTACCGCCGTATTTTTTCGGCGGCACGCGCTCGGCCAGGGGTGCGACCTGAGCGATCTTTAATTTTTTCATATTTTAACTTTTGTTTAAGGCCACAAAGCCTCGCAAGGCAGCGCGGTAAGTCCGCGAGTAATAGTTGAGCAATTTTTTTATAATGCGTTTCCGCTGAAGCGAATGCAGTTCGTGCCAGATGCGATCGTGCAAGAGCAGATCCCTTAAGCAAAACAGCGCAACCTCTACGCAAAAAAGCCAACGAAATTTTTGGGAATCGGTTTGGGTTTTGGCCAGCGAGGCGACCAATTGATTTCGCCAAGGTGATTTGGAGAATTCTTTCACCCAGAGCTCGGCCACATCATAGGCGGGCGAAGCGCTTTGCACATGCTCCCAATCCAAAACCGCAAAACCCCTTGGCTGAACCAAGAGGTTGTTGGTGCTTAAATCACCATGACTCAAGCCGACCGGCAAGTCCCGGCGATCCGCGTCTTTATGGAACGCAATAATTCTCGCCAGGGCCTCTAATTCATTTTGACGCAGGTATTTTAGCAGAACCGGCTTGCGTGAGCCGCTGATCAGACTTCGGAACCGAGCCGCAAAATCCAAAGCGCTGTTATTCCAACGCAGCTGCCTTTTGGTGCGAGCGGGTAATTTTAGCGATCCATAAGCCAGCATGGTTTGCGCCAGCTGCTTGATTAACTTCGGCTTGGGGCGTTTATTTTTTTTCAGGTACGCCGTGAAGGAAACGCCCGGAATGAAGTGGTAGAGAATCCACGGGTGCTGGGAGTTGCGGTTGCCGGCGACAAAGCGGGGGAACTGGCGCAAGCGCGCCTGGCTGGCATAGTGATAAAAGGCAATCTCGTTTTGAAAATCTTTTCGGGTTCGCGCTCTTTTTAGCAAATAAATTTTAAAAGTGAATTTTTCACCTTTGGCGTTTTGGCAAGCCGTTCGAAAAAATCGCATGTGGTGCCCCAAAACCTCATTAAGGCTGGCATTGGGTTTTAGACCCCGGGCTTGCAAAATGGTTTGAATGTGGCGAAGCAGGGCGGGTCGGTTCATTTTCGTTTACGCCAATTTTGAATTAACTTTCGGTAAACACGAACATATCCGCCAACCATGGCCGCAACGGAAAAGCGCGCGACGGCGCGCTGGCGGCAATCTTTCGGCTTAATTTTATCCAAGCGCCCAACCATTTTTACCGCTTCCTCGATTGTATGCACCAAGTACCCAGTTTTTTTATGAGCGATCACTTCAGGCGCCGCGCCGCGGGCCATGGCGATAACGGGCGTGCCGCAAGCATTGGCTTCGGCCATGAAAAGTCCAAAAGGCTCTTCCCACTGGATCAGAGCCAGCAGCCCGGACGCCCTGGCCAAAAGCTTATTTTTGCCTGCGTGATCAACCTCGCCTAAGAACACGATTTGTTTTCCGTCAATGTGCGGCCTAACTTCAGTATTGAAGAATTTAATGTCGACAGCGTCAACCTTGGCCGCCATAATTAATTTTCGCCCGGTTTTCTTGGCTACCTGAATGGCCTGCACCGGCCCTTTTTCCGGGCTCATCCGGCCCAAGAAAGCCAGGTAGTCATCTTTTTTTTCTTGATAGGTAAATTTTTCCACTTGAATGCCGTTGTAAACCGTGGCGGCATAATTAAGTTTTAAGGGCTTGCGCTGGTTATTAGAAATCGAAACAAAATTTGCCCGTTTATAAGCGCCATAAACCATTTGTTGGTAAGCAATATCCAAGGGGCCGTGCAAAGTGGTCACGACCGGCGCCGGTAAAACTTCCAAAAATGGCAGCAGCCGCCAGCCAATGTGATTATGAATGACATCAAAGCGGTTTTGCAGAATATAGGCTAATACCTTACCCACGCCCATAAACTTCAAAGATTCCCGGGCTTTTAAATCGGTTCCGGTTGTGGCACGAAGCGACTGGGGAAAAATTTTTACTAGTTTGGCTTTAGTGCGCGAACCGCCAACCGAATACAGAGTGACATCGTGGCCTTGGCCAACCAGGCCATCGCACAAATTCGCCGCTACCAATTCTGTGCCGCCATACTTGGTCGGCGGGACGGTTTCTTCAAAAGGGACCAACTGGGCGATTTTTAGTTTTTTCATAGGCTGAAAATTAAAACAAATCCACATCTAGTATATCGTGGATTCTAAAAACCGTCAGCCCACGAATTGGTTTTTAACCCTCGGATTTATGCGTTTTTATTTTTTTCCCAAAAATAGGCCAAGTTTTGTTGGGCGACGATAAACGCAAAGTCATCAGGGCGACGGATTTAAAAATCCTCGCCCTTTTTTCTAATCCAGGAAACCCCGCACGGAAGCGGCGTCAGGAGTAGTCTTTTAGCCGCTTTAAGTGCGGGGATGAATGGAACCTCTCTTGCCAGG
>QZJU01000001.1 GCA_003597955.1 Candidatus Parcubacteria bacterium | reverse complement strand
TCTGCGGTGTGGCGAGCTTGTCGAGCAGTGGCGGGGCTGGCTTCCTTATTGGGGGTTTTGCTCAAAAAAAGTTCGAACATCAATCAAAAAACACCGCCACGCAAAAATATTCAGGATTTAAAAATGCATAAAATTTTAATTTATGGGCTTGACTGAATTCATTGTCCACTACGCCACTTTAATTATTGAAAAAACCAGCTATTTTGGCATGGGCATTTTGATGGTTATGGAAAGCATGGTTTTTCCCGTACCCAGTGAAGGCGTTATGCCTTTTGCGGGGTTTTTGTGGTACGATGGCAAATTGAATTTTTGGCTGATTGTTTTGGCCAGCACGGTCGGGAGCATTATCGGCTCACTAATCTCCTATTTTATCGGTAAATACGGCGGCCGGCCGTTCGTGAAAAAATTCGGTCGATACTTCCTTTTAAATGAACACCACCTTGATCAAACTGAAAACTTTTTCCAGAAATACGGCCAAAAAACGATTTTTATCAGCCGCTTCATTCCCGTGGTCAGGCATTTAATTTCCATCCCCGCCGGAGTTGGCAATATGCCATTGGGTAAATTTTGTCTTTATACTGTTTTGGGTGCGGGAATTTGGAACGCGATTTTAACCTGGGCAGGATTTTTGCTGGGTAAAAGCTGGGAAAGTATTAGAAAATATTCAGAGATGATTGATTATGCAATCTTGGTTTTGATTTTGGTGGG
Organism: Candidatus Parcubacteria bacterium; assembly: GCA_003597955.1. Lineage (GTDB taxonomy): Bacteria > Patescibacteriota > Patescibacteriia > PEXW01 > PEXW01 > PEXW01. Next base: position 39,079 of record QZJU01000001.1, on the reverse strand, counting down.
CATTGCTTACTTAATCTACCGGCGCAAGCGTAATTTACCATCAACCATTTTTCCACCAAAAAAAGAATAGAACTATGCAGGTAGCAATATTGGGCCCAGTTAGTCGAGACGAGAATATTGTTAAAAATCAACACGTTTCACAAATGGGCGGGTTGACTTATTATTGCGGTAACGCGTTATTTAATCTAGGTGTAAAAACCACGATTTTTGGAACTTTTGGTAAAGAAGAACCAATCTGGTTGAATGCGATCAAGGCAAATAAACTAATATGCATTCCGGCAAAAAAAACTTTGAAATTCAAAAATGTTTATCCTCGCAAGGATTCAGATTTCCGAATACAGTACGCAGAAATTTTTCAAAATTCCCTAACCGTAAAGGATTTTAAAAACCATAATTTTAATCAATACGATTTCGTGGTGTTGGGCCCGCTTTTTCACGATAATTTGTCAATATCCGTGGTTAAGTTTTTACGCAAGTTTAAAACCCAAATCGTTTTGGCTCCGCAAGGCCTGATTCGCTATGTCGAAAAATCTCGCATTGTCTGGAAAAATCCAGGAAAAGTTTTTAAGTATTTAAAATACCTTGATTATTTAATACTGGATGCACTCGAGTTAAAATTTATTTCCCAAAAAAATTCTTTTCAGAATGCGCTCAGTTGCTTTCGCAGATCGGGTTTAAAAAATCTGCTTGTAACTTTAGGTAAGTCAGGCTCTTGGCTGATTTTGTCGGGCAAAAAATATAAAATAAAAGCCTTTTCGCCAAGACACCTAGTCGATCCAACTGGCGCCGGAGATTCGTTTTTAGCTGGCTTTTTAAAAGCTCAAGAGATGTTTCAAAATCCCAAAATACAGGGCGAGTTTGCAGCCATGGTCGCGACTTTGACTATTGAACAACATGGGCCTTTCCAAAATAATATCCAGACAGTTTTACGACGTCTAAAATATCAAGGAGTTTTAAATCGTGTCTAAAAAGTCTCGCTTCGTTAGTGTCATGCCGTCGATATTTATCGGCGTAGCTTCACTTAAGGCAATATCAGTGCTAGTCTGGAAATTAGCCTATAGTCTAACTTTCTCAAACAATGGTTTTAGTAAATTCACCAGTCGAGGAAATAAAAAATAAATTGGATATCGCGGAAGTAATCGGGGAATACATACCCCTAAAACCCGCCGGACCCGAACGCCTGAAGGCCCGGTGTCCTTTTCATAATGAAAGGACGCCGAGTTTTATGGTTTCCCGCTATCGGCAGATTTTTCATTGCTTTGGCTGCGGCGAGGGCGGCGACCTGATTACTTTTGTGCAAAAAATGGAAGGTCTGGAATTTCCCGAGGCTTTAAGGTTGCTGGCCAAAAAAGCGAATGTGCAGTTGCCGCAATATGACCCTAAGCTAACCACAGAAAAAACCGCGCTTTTGGATGTTTTGAAAATAGCCGCCGCTTATTATCATGAATATTTATTAAAAGCCCAAGCCGCAAGATCTGCCCGGGAGTATTTGAGCCAGGCCAGGAAATTAAAACCTGAAACTTTGGAAATCTTTAAAATCGGCTATGCGCCGGATGCTTGGGACGGCCTGACTTTAGCCTTGAAAAAACGCGGTATCAGTGAAGCATACTTGATTTCTGCGGGCGTATCCGTCCGACGCGAAAAAGGCGAAGGCGTCTATGACCGTTTTCGCAACCGGATTATGTTTCCGATTCGGGATGTGCACGGTAGCGTCATTGGCTTTGGCGGCCGGGCTTTAGCTGAAAACGAGCCCGCGAAGTACATAAATACGCCGCAGACTTTGGTGTATAACAAAAGTCAGGTTTTATACAATTTGGATTTAGCCAAACCCGAAATCCGCAAACAAAAAATTGCCATTGTCGTGGAGGGGTATATGGATTGCGTGGCCTCGTATCAGGCCGGGGTTGGCAATGTCGTTGCCGCATCGGGTACGGCATTGACCGAAGGCCAGGTTTTGCTTTTAAAGCGCTTTGCGTCCACCGCGGCTTTAGCGTTTGACATGGATCCAGCCGGGGAAAATGCCGCTAAGCGCGGCATCACCCAAGCCTGGAAAGAAAATCTGGAAGTTAAGGTTATTTCCTTGCCTTTTGGCAAGGATCCAGATGAGTGCATAAATAAAGATCCGAAAGCTTGGCACCAAGCAGTGGCCGCAGCCCAGCCGATTTTAGAATTTTATTTTTCTCGGACTTTGGGAAATTTGGATCCGAAAAATGTCCAAGACAAGAAAGCCGCGGCCAAAGTTTTATTGCCCATTCTTTCCTGGGTGACTGATCCGATTGAACAGACGCACTACTTGCAAAAATTAGCCGAATGGCTGCGCGTGGAAGAAAATTTGCTCCGGCGAAAACTCACGCCGCAGAAATCGGCTGACGAAAAATTTAAGATACAGCCGTCAAAAGTTGATCGCCAAGAAGCTTTGAGTCAGCGCCTGCTGGGTTTGCTACAATTGGAACCCAGCCTAATACCGGAAATCGCCAAAAAATTGCCAACCGAAGCTTTGAACGGGGCCTGGCAGAATCTTTACAAATTCGTCCAACTTCAGTATAGTGAAGACAATCTTTTAAACATATCCGAGTGGCAGCAAGCAGCTGCCAAGCGTGATCCGTCCCTCGCCGACGGTCTGGCGATTTCCGCAATGGCAGTCGCGGATTTAAGTGCCGGAACTTCAGTGGAAAAACACCGAGAAATCGAAACGGTGACCCAAGAATTACAGCGGGTTTGGTTTAATAAAAAACTAATTCAGCTTACCCAAGAGCTAAGGCTGGCGGAAAGTCGCGGCGACAAGGAAAATGTGCAGAAATTAACCTCGCTTTTTCAAGAATTGACTCAAAAATTCAAACAGTCGTAAATTTTTCAGACATTCATTCCCAGCAGACCAGCCGGTCCGCAAGCCTTTGATTTGTCAAAACCTTTTTAAGTTATGCCAAAAAGAATAAAGAACCTAAAAAAGAAAACTAGCTCGAAAAAATTTTCAAAAAAACCCAAGCCTAAGCGGTTGCCAAGAAGGTCTCACCTCCGACAAGTGGCGAAAAAAGAAACAGCTAAAAAGCCAATTTTCCCCCAGGAGGCGGTTAAAGATATGTTAAAGAAAGCCAAGCAGCGGAGTTTTGTCACCGAGGGCGAAGTTTTATACGCTTTTCCGGATTTGGAAGAATATCTGCCTGAGTTTGAAGATTTTTTAGCACAAATGGATTTATTGGGTTTGAGGATGGTTGAAAACACCAATTTGCTTGGCAGCATCGATGTGCCCAAAATTCCGGCGAAGAAGGAAAAAGAGAAAGAAAGGACCGCTTTGGATTTAAGTCGGTTGGATTTATCGGACATTTCCGGTGATTCCATCCAAATGTACTTGCGGGAAATCGGCAAAGTACCTTTATTGCGGCCTGGCGAAGAAATTACTCTGGCCAAAAGAAAGGAAGCCGGGGATGTGGAAGCGGAAAAAAAGCTGGTTGAGGCGAATTTGCGCTTGGTGGTTTCCATTGCCAAAAAATTTACCGGCCGTTCTTTATCGCTTTTGGATTTAATTCAAGAGGGCAACATTGGTTTGTTTCGGGCTGTGGAAAAATTTGATTATCGGAAAGGTTACAAATTTTCGACTTACGCCACTTGGTGGATCCGTCAGGCCATCACCCGGGCTTTAGCCGACCAGTCCCGCACCATTCGGATTCCGGTGCACATGGTGGAAACTATCAATAAGTTTCAGCAGATCGAAAGGCAACTGATTCAGGACTTAGGCCGCGAACCTTTACCCGAAGAGATTGCCGCGGAAATGGGCGAGCCTTTGGAAAAAATTCACCATATCATAAAAATTTCCCAGGAAACCGTATCTTTGGAAACTTCCGTTGGGGAAGACGATGAAGATTCCACGCTGGGCGACTTTATCGAAGATCAAAAAACTATTTCGCCTGATCGCGCCGCGGCTATGCAATTATTAAAAGACCACGTGAAAGACATTTTGGACGGCTTAAGTCCGCGGGAGCAAAAAATTCTGGAAATGCGTTTCGGTTTGCACGATGGCGTGGCGCACACTTTGGAAGAAGTTGGTCAGGAATTTGGCGTCACCCGGGAACGCATTCGGCAAATTGAAGCCAAGGCTTTGGAGCGCATAAAGGAACACACCGTGATGAATAAATTGAAGGATTATTAATAGCGTAAGCAGTTTTATTTAATGAAAAACCATATTCTTGATTTGGCTAAATGAGTGTGATAGCGTATTTTTCTAAGAGCCATGGTGTTGACTGTTCCGGGGTAGCTCAGTGGTAGAGCAGGCGGCTGTTAACCGCTTGGTCGCAGGTTCGAATCCTGTCCCCGGAGCCAGATAGTATGTTGGAAGTAAGCCGCCTCGGCGGGCGAGCCAACAAAAATCACACCCTACCTCCTCGCCATAGCTTTCGGTGTGTTTTTTTGTTGGATATGGCGACAGCCCTGGGTCGCGACAGTTAGGGTTAGTGGTTGGAATTTGGGGTGTTGTTTGGTTGCCTAGAGGGCAGGGTAGGGATGTGCTGACAATAAAAATCAGCCAGTAATGGCTGATTAAGGTATTTTTTCGGTAGCCTAGTGTTAGGCAATAACCTTTTGCAAAATGCGGACTGTGGTGTTTTTGTACGCTGTAGCAATTTCCCTTGCCATGCTTGCAGACATCCACTTGAGTTTCAGGGCTGTTGCTACCATAAGTGCCTCATCGGATTCTTCACCTAGACCGTCGAACGAGAGAATGTATGGATACTTTCCCTCTATCGCGATGACAGCACCACCGAATTTGTTTTGCGCCAGGTTTCGTGATTCTGAGCTTGAGATGTGCCGTTCGATTCTACTTTTATGCCATGTTCGAAAAAGTCGGTCGCCTTTCTCCAGGCTTAGGTGGTAGCGTTTCATACGCTCCTTCTGGGGCACCTCACCGACTTGGATAGCAATCAGAATATCACCGGTTTTGCCGTCCCGTAAGCTGAAAAAGCCGCCTCGATTGAGCGGGGGATTTTGGAGATCCAGATCAAACAGTGCAATGAAGCTTTTTTCTACTGCATCGAGGATTCCGTACAGTGCCGAAGTGTCAAACCCACCAAAGTTAAAGTGCATGTAGCCTCCATTGTTTGAGATTAGTTTGTATACATACTATCTAGTCCATTGTGCATTGTCAATGTTAGTGCGTGAAGTGAGGTGGGTTTTATTAAAAATTCAAAAACAAAAAAGCCCTAGTTTTAAAAAAACTAGGGCTAATTAAAGAAGCTCAAATTTTGGCGAATTTCCGGAAGCTGCCGATGTCTTCATCCTTATACAATTTCGGGATCATGAATTTGTCGGGTGTCCAGTTTTTAATCAGCGCTTCAATATCGTCAGTGTCCTGATATTTGCCCTGCTCGCTCGCGTAAGTTCCGGCCTGGATAGGTTCAACATTGTAAAAAATTATTTGCGCGACCCGCATGCCGACCACCAGCGGAATGGAAGCGTTGGTTAAATGGTTGGTCATTTCCATGGTCCAGCGGTTGATATAACCCAGGTCGCCCCAGCCCGCGCATTTGCATACGGTTATGCCGATGCGGCCCATGGTGCTGCGGGCTCGCATTTCCGTGCTGACGCAATTGCGGCCGCCGATAAATTCCACGGTGTGGGCCAAGATGGTTTCGTTCGGGCCGATGACGATTAGCAAATCATCCGAACGGATGTTTTTCAGTTCACCGTTTTCCCGCATCCACTCCGAAGCCGGGGTAGCCTGCTGGGGCTCACCCCAGAATTTTCTGACATGCTGTTCGTCAAAAGGATTAAAGACATTTCTTTCGCCCCGAAAAGTATTTTCCCGATAAAAAATGTTGCCTAGACGGACATCGTACGAAGTGGTTTTTAAATTCTGTAGATTAAAAGGGTGGATGAAGATATTTTCCGCTTTCTTGTGTTCCAGGATTTTATCCCGGGTCAAGGGCGAACCCTCGGTTTTAAGGGACATTTTTCCTCCTTCGGGTGTTTGGTTTCATCGCAGTTTAACAGTCGGGTCTAGGTTTTGTCAAAAGCTGCCAATCCATCGGCTTTTTTTAGCTGTTCAGGCTTAACTAAAAAATCCCAGCCAAAGCATTTGAATTTTTTTAAATCTTGTAATAAAGTCTTGTTGTCATTAAATTCATGCAAACTATTTACAAAACTTAAAGAATATGCTACAATATTATTTAGAAAATAAAAATAAAACCACCGTTATCAATATGTCAAAAGGAGTAACCTTACCGATTTCTCTGCAAAACCTTAGGCAAAATGTGCTCAAGTTATTTTTTGCTTTTTTGCTAATAACCACCTTTGGTATTATCGCCACCCTGATCGGTTCGGCTTTTTCAAAATTTAAATTATCAAATTTGGCCACAGCCGCATTAACCAGCGGATCGGTCTCTGCCACGACGGGGGAGTTAAAATTAGCCGGCATTCGAATTAACGATTCAGCTTATTCGAATTTTAGCGATAAGATGGCGGCTTTGCTAACTAAGATTAATAATCTCTTGTTGGCGCATCCAGACACCGATTTAATCGTTACTCACGAATTTCAATTTTTTGATTACACACAAATTCGTAGCATCTTTTTAAACTGCTTAAATGGCGAATGTCAGGCAGTGATTAATGAGCCGATCATCCATAGTTGGTATTCGCTCACTTCAACCCTGCAGGCTTTAAAGAGTTTAGCAGCTCAGTATCAAACCAGTATGGTCCTGGGGACCTTTGTTGAAGTTGACATCAACGGCAATTTTATTGGTAGTTCGGCCTTAGTTATAAATCAGGAAGGAAAAATTATTGGCGCGAAAAGAAAGGGTTTGAACACGACCCCCACGGGCACTTTGCAGCCGTTCGTATTAACTAATCATTCCGGTCAGAGTTTTTCAGTCCTGCCGACAATTTGTGCAGAAAAAAGCGATAACTCACTTTTGGACAATTGGAAAAATTTTAAAGTTGATGTTGTTGTTAACACCGCAGAACAAGGCGGTGGATTGTTTGAATTTGTCAGCGAATATTTAACTAATGGTCAAACCAGTTTGAGTAATTTGTTCGCAGTCGGTCCAGATCGAACGCCTGGCGAGATCGCCGCATTTTTAAGGAATGGTAGTCTGTATCACGATTTATTCGTTGAGCAATATATTGTAAAGAGACAGATCGCCAAGCCTGATGCGATTTTCGTTGGCGCCGATAAAGTGGGCGCTCAAGCCGGAGTTTATAGTTTACAAAAACAGGCCCTGAGGTATTTCGATTTAACCGCGGATTATGCGGTAGGTATAGCGAATTTGCCCAAAAATCCCGAGACAGCTGCAAGTCAAGGTTTCGGTACTCGGCACAATGATGCCGTGACGCGGTTATTTTTTACTGGCAGCCAATTTTTGGCCGGAACTTTTAACACTAGCGGTGCAAAAAATTACATAACTACTGACGGACAAAATTGGCAAAAACTTGATGAGTTTATCTTAACGAGTCCTAACAACTACAAAATTAATGACATCGAGTTTTTTAAGAGTCAGGTATATCTCGGTACAACGGTTGCACAGAATGGTTTGGATAGTTATGGCAGGCAAATTTATGAAGGCGCACAAGTTTGGCGAGCGAATGGCACTGGTTGGAGTTCGGTTAGCGCTAAGGGCTTCGGCGATGCGCACAACGAACGGATTACGGCATTAGGCGTTTTCCAAGATCACCTTTATGCCGGAACCTTTAACAAAACCACGGGAGCGGAAATTTGGCGAAGTAGCGATGGAAATAATTGGAGCCAAGTAAACCAAGACGGTTTTGGCAATTCAGCCAATTTGGAGATCACCAAGCTTCTTTTTTTCCAAGATCACCTTTATGCCGGAACCTTTAACAAAACCACGGGAGCGGAAATTTGGCGAAGTAGCGATGGAAATAATTGGATGCAGGTTGTTAATCAAGGTTTTAATGATGTAGAGAATAGATGGATTAGCGCTTTTGGAATTTTGAATCAGCAGCTTTTTGTGGGCACTTACCATTCGCAAGGAGCGGAAATTTGGCGCTCGCCAGACGGTCAGATTTGGTATGAAGTTGTAAGCGGCGGATTTGGCGAGAGTCAAAATCAAGAAATCACCGTTTTTTCCGATTTTAATAATCAGCTTTACGCCGGCACGCGGAATATCTCAGGTGCGGAGATTTGGTCAAGTTTGGACGGCATGATTTGGCAGCCGTTTAATCAAAATGGATTTGGCAACAGCCAAAACATTGAATTGGTCAGTTTGGCGATTTTTAACGATAAGCTTTGGGCGAGCACTTTTAACGCCGAAGGGAGCGAAATCTGGTTTACAGCTCAAGGCGGAACCTGGCAACAATTAAATCCGACCCTGCAGTGCGCTGACGGAACAGCCTATAAATTATGCAATCTACAGAAACAGTATTGTGATGAAGGAAATTTGGTGACTAATTGTTCCTTGTGTGGTTACACTTGCCCATCGGGCACGATTTGTCGAGCCGACGGTGTTTGCGCCAGCACTTCGAAATGTAAAAAAATCAATGGGCGATTGGTGTGTCTTGAAGAACCGGCCCCTTTAGCCAAGTGAAAATTAGAAATTTGAAAGTCGAAAAAAATCTGTTAAGATATCCAGGCGCTTATGAGGATTAATACTCAACTCCCCTTAATTTTACTCGGAGCCGGTTTAAGTTTATTTTTATTCAAACCTGCTAAAGCCGCTACCAACATTTCAAGCTGCGGGGTTTTGAATCAGACAAACGAAACTTACTATTTAACTCAAGATATTACTTCCAGCGGCAATTGTTTAACTATTGGCGCGCACGGCGTTGTTTTGGATCTAAATGGTCACACGGTGACCTATGGCACGGCCTCGGAAACCCGTCGTTACGGCATTGCCATTCCTTCCTCCAGTACCAGCCGGCGTCCTTGGTTTCCGGATTCCAGCATTCCTGACAGTGCATTTGTTGGCGCTGACAATGTCACCATCCGTAACGGCAGCATCGTGCAGGGCGGCACAGGCACGGAATCTTACGCGATTTACGCCTGGGGCACGGACAACATGACTATCACTAATACCACCACGACTGTGAACGGCGATGATACCGGTAATATTTATTTTAATTACAGCGGTTGGGCGACCATCACAAACAATACTTTAAATAACACATCCACGGTTGTGTCTAACCGGCATTCTGGCCGAGATGTGATAGGTTTCGAGGGTGGTTTGGGGTATTTGACCATTAGCAATAATGTGATTAACGGCGGGCCGCAGTACGGCATCCGCATTCGTCAAGGTTCGGCGGTAGGCCCAGCTTCCATTTTTTCAAACACAATCAAAAATAACGGTAAAGTCGCTAATCCGTATGCGATCGGTATATCTCTCAATAACGCAAAAGTTTATAACAATGTAATCGAACCCCAGAACGGTCGTGGCATTCATGTTGCCGGGGTGACTGGGGCCGAAGTATACAATAACACCATTACCGTTAAAGAAGGTGCTAATCCGGAGTATAGTCCGGGCTGGGCCCAAGGTATAAAACTGGAAAACGGAAAGAATGCCAAAATTTATAATAACACCGTGACTGCCCTGGCTGGAAATGGTTTTGGCCACGCTTACGCTTTGGATATCAGTCATGACCCGAGCAATTATGTGCCCTCAAATTCCGAGATTTACAATAACACTTTCACCGCCGTCACCCCACAAACTGATCGTACGGCCGCGGCCGTGCACTTGGTGGGCGTGCTGGCGGCCAACAACATCAACATTCATCACAATACTTTTCGTTCCAATAACTACCAGGTGATGCTTGATTACGAAAGCGCCAGTGAGGTTTTACTCCGTTCTAACACTTTTGAAGCGCCCAGTAACCCAATAAATTTTAATGCTCTAAGATTTTACACAGGCACGCGGGCTTCCGCGAATTCGATATTTTTGGATTCAGCGCTCGGGTCAAATAATTCTCTGCTTAATCCCTCCTACCGGACGGCGGGGGCGGGTTTTAGCTATAAAGTTCAAAATTATCTGCGCGTCAACGTCAAAGATCAAAACGGCAACGCGATAAGCGGCGCCGAGATCGTAGTTAAGGATAAAAACGGAACGACCGTAAATACCGACAGCTCGAATGTCGCCGGCGACGCGAGCCTAAGCGTGACCATTGCGGATGTAGTCGCCAAGCCCGTGGTAGTTACCAATTACGCGCCCTTTACCGTCACCGTGGGTAAAAGCGGTTTTGGCTCGGTCGACCAGATCGTGAACTTAAATACTTCGGAAAATTGGAATTTTATTTTAACTGGTTCTGGCGGTTCTAGTAGTCAAAGCTGCTTGCCTAATTGGTCTTGTCAACCTTGGTCAGCTTGCTCGGCCAGCCAAAGAAGCCGAACCTGTGAAGACACGAATCAGTGCGGCTCAATTTTAGATCGGCCAGCCACTATCCAGGCTTGTCAGCAAGCGCCTGATTGTTTGGAAAATTGGTCTTGTCAGCCTTGGTCGGCTTGCACGGCTGGTCAACAGACCCGCACTTGCGCGGACCAAAACAGCTGCGGCACGACTCAAAATCGTCCCAGCGAGACTTTTAATTGCACGGCCGGCCAAGCGCCCGCAGATACAGTGTCACCCAACACTCAAATTTCCAATGCGCCGCCCAGCGTGATCTCCAGCCATACGGCCGAGTTTGAATGGACCGGCGTTGATGATCAGACGCAGACTGGAGATTTGGAATTTTCTTACAAATTGGATAACCAACCCTGGTCGGCCTGGTCAAAATTAGGCAATGTTTCTTTGAAGAATTTAAGAAATGGCCAACACACTTTGCAGGTCCGCACACGCGATCAAGCCGGCAACATTGATCCAACTCCGGCCAGTTTGAATTTCCGGGTTCAAAAAGAGCCGATTATTGCCGTGGCCCAAAAACAGGGCGGTTCGCAAGTTAGGCTATTTAACCGCATCGGTCGGCTTTTGAAGTCTTTCCGAGCTTACGAATGGAGATTCACGGGCGGGGTTTCGGTCGCTTTGGGTGATTTGGGGAATGACGGCGTGGATGAAGTTGTCACGAGCCCTGGTCCTGGCCGCCGACCAGAAGTGAGAATTTTCAGGCGCGACGGCAGCCTAATTGGAAGTTTCTTGGCGTATTCCGCCGGCATGAAAAAGGGCGTAATGGTTGCTGCGGGCGATGTCGACGGCGACGGTTTAGAGGAAATAATTACCGCCCCAATGGCGGGAGCGGGTCCGGAAATACGAATTTATGGTTATCGCAACGGCAAATTTGTGGAGATCTACCGTCGGTTTAACGCCTTTGATGCAAAATTTAGAGGCGGGGTTGCAGTCGCATTAGTTGATGTTGACGGCGATAACCGAGATGAGATTGTTGCCGCCCCGCTTAGCGGAATTTCCACGGAAATTCGGTTTTTTAAATTTCGCGGCAGCGGTTTCTTTCGGACTTTAATCGGCCGAGGCGTGTATGCCAGTAATTATCGAAACGGTTTAAGCCTGGCCCAGGCTCAAATAAACGCTTCAGCTGCGGAAGAAATTCTCATTGGGCCGTTGTTGGGTCCAAATGCTTTGGCTAAGGTTTTCAATCGCACCAGCCAAAATCGCCTTAATACCATTAACCGAGGTTTCCGGCCATACGATACCAGATTCCGCGGCGGCTTAAGCGTGGCCGCAGCTGACACCGATATGAATGGCACCGACGAAATCATCGTGGCGCCGGCCTCGGGCAGTGACGCAATCGTGAGGATTTTTAACGCCAGCAGCCAGCGGGTGGTAAAAATTTTCCGGGCATTTCCCAGTAGTTTTCGGGCGGGTGTAAGAGTCGCCACTGGCGAATAACTCAAATTATTAAATTTAAAAAATCGCCGCTTACTGAAGCAGGGATTTTGTTTGCGCACTAAAGCTATACAGATGTCGCCAGGTCCCGCTGGCGAAGCTTCATTTTATGATTATAAGATAATATACTTAAACCAGCGCATCATTTTTTTAAGCGACGAATGCCGGCCAGATAATTATGCCTAACCAAATCGGCGGTTTAACAACCCAGGAAGCCCAAAAGAGATTGATGAAATATGGGGAAAACTTGGTTTACAAAAAACAAAAACTTAAACCCATCGTTTTCTTTTTGAAGAAATTCACCAGCCCCTTGCTCTTGATGCTTATTGTCGCGGCGGTGATCGCGTTTTTTGTCGGTCAGCAGACCAATGCCATTATCGTTCTGGCCATGGTTTTGGTTTCGGGCATTTTGGATTTTGTTAACAGTCATAAATCCCAAAAAGCTGAAGACGCCCTGTTCCAGCGAATAATAACCACGGCCACAGTTTATCGCAACGGCCAAAAAGTCAATTTGCCTTTGAAGGAAATTGTGCCCGGCGATATCGTGTATTTAGTGCCGGGCAATGTCGTGCCGGCCGACGCGCAGGTTTTGGCGGCTGATGATTTCTTCGTAAACCAGTCGGCTTTGACTGGCGAATCATTTCCGGTTGAAAAGCACGCCAGCCCAGAAATTTTTTCGCAAACCGGCGCTTTGGTTGAACAGCGGAACCGAATTTTTATGGGCACGAATGTGGTGACTGGTTTTGCCACGGCGCGGGTTTTAAAAACCGGCAAAGCCACGGAATTCGGGGTCATCGCCGAGAAGCTGAAGAACACAAAAAGCGAAACTGAATTCGATCGCGGGATTAAAAAATTCAGCTTGTTCATCATGAAAATCACTTTCGTGCTGGTGGCCTTGGTGTTTTTGGTCAACGCCCTTTTAAACAAAGGCGTTTTGGATTCCTTTATTTTCGCTATTGCCATTGCCGTGGGCCTGACCCCGGAATTGCTCCCGGTTATTCTTTCGGTTTCATTAAGCCGAGGTTCGCTGGCCATGGCCAAAAAAGCCGTGGTCGTAAAAAATCTGCCAGCCATCCAGAATCTGGGCACAATGGATGTTCTGTGCACTGACAAGACCGGCACCTTAACCGAAGATAAGATTGTCCTGGTCAAGCATTTAAACAGCGGCGGAGAGAATTCCGAGCGGGTTTTGGTGCACGCCTACTTAAGCAGCGTTTTTCATACAGGTGTACAAAATCCTTTGGATTCGGCGATTAAGAATTTTCGAAAACTAAACATCGAAAGCTACCAGAAAATTGACGAAATTCCCTTTGACTTTACGCGCCGGCGGCAATCCGTCGTGGTTGAAAGCCGAGGCCAGCGATTGATGATAACTAAAGGCGCGCCTGAAGACATGTTGAAAGTCACGGCTTTTTGCCGGCTGGGCGAAAAGCCGGTTCGGCTTGATCAAGATTTGGAGCAGAAAATAAAGGAGGTTTTTAACGGTTTGAGCGCCAACGGTTTTCGGGTGTTGGCCGTCGCTGTCCGGGAATTGCCATTGGAGCAGAGAGTGGTTTATGAAAACACTGAAGAAAAAAATATGGTTTTTGAAGGCTTTATGTGTTTTTTGGATCCGGCTAAAGATTCAGCCTTGGAAGCCATTAACGAGTTGGAAGCCAAAGGCGTGGAAGTGAAAATTTTAACGGGCGACAACGAAATCCTAACCCAAAAAATTTGCCAGGAAATAGATCTGCCGATTAAAGGCGTGCTTATCGGCAGCCAAATCGGGCATCTGACCGACGAGGCGCTGAAAGTCAAAGCGGCTAAAACCACCATCTTTGCGCGGTTCAGTCCTAGTCAAAAGGAACGGATTATTCAAATACTAAGAAAAAGCGGAAGGGTGGTGGGGTATTTAGGCGACGGGATTAATGATGCTCCGGCCCTGATTGCCGCGGATGTGGGAATTTCCGTGAATAATGCCGTTGATGTGGCGAAAGACGCCGCGGACATCATTTTGTTAAAAAAAAGCTTGGAAGTTCTGCGCGCCGGCGTGATTGAGGGCCGTCGGACTTTTCAAAATACCCTGAAATACATGATGATGAGCTTGAGCTCGAATTTCGGGAATATGTTTTCCATGATGGCAGCCTCAATGTTGCTGCCATTTTTACCAATGCTGCCTTCGCAAATCCTGCTAAATAACTTTATTTACGACACTTCCCAGGTAACTTTGCCGAGCGATCAGGTTGATAACAGTGCCTTAAACCGGCCGCCGCGTTGGCGTCTGAATTTCATAAAGCGGTACATGGTCGTTTTTGGCTTGGTCAGCTCATTCTTTGACTTCGTGACTTTTGCGGTTTTGTTTTTGGGTTTTGGTTTAGCGCACCGCCATTTTCAGACCGGTTGGTTTATCGAATCCCTGACCACGCAGATCTTGGTAATTTTCATCATTCGCACTCGCAAAATGCCGTTTGTGCAAAGTCGACCCAGCCGAGCCCTGTTCTTAAGCGTGATTGTCGGAATTTTGGTGGCATGGTTGATTCCCTTCACGCCCCTCGCCCGGGCTTTCCAATTCGTCGTCCTACCCAGCCGGGTGTTGGCCGTAATCTTTGGCATTGTGATAATATATCTGGTAGTCGTGGAAATAACCAAAAGGCTTTTTTTCAAACAGTATGTCGATCAGCATAAAAACTCAGACTAACCCATGAAACTAGAGAATAAAATCGGTTTGCTTGGCGTACTCTTGCTGATTCTTTTGATCGGCTTTTATGTTTGGGAATATCGCCGCGAGAGCCAAGATCTAGAGGCCGAGCTAAGCCCGGAATTAATCCAAGCCACTGACGAGATAAATCTTATCGATTTGCCCACGCTGGCCAAGCACAATCAGGCCAATGATTGCTGGGTGATCATAGAAAATCAAGTTTACGAAGTGACTAATTATCTTGATCAGCACCCGGGCGGCAGAGACAAAATCATTCCCTTCTGCGGCAAGGACGCAAACGAGGCCTTCAATACCCAAGGCGGCCAAGGCGAACATTCAGACGCGGCCTGGGAGCAGCTTCAAAACTTGTATGTCGGCGAACTCCTGGCTGATACCAGCGCCGAAGCTTTTTAGCAACACGTAATCCTTTATGTCAAAGATAAATTCTTTCGCCAGAAAATTTCATCGGATTTTGGTCTTGATTATTGTATTTTTGGGTCTGTGCATGAGCATCACCGGTCTACTCCTGAAATTCCCCAGCCTGACTGAAAATTATTTGAAATTCATTGATCTGGACTTTATCCGATTTTTGCACAATAAACTTAGCGTGTATTTTGCGGTTGTGCTTTTGGCCATGATGCTGACCGGCTCGTGGATGTATTTTTATCCACTCTGGCAGGAGAGACGCCAGAAACGGGAGAATTCAAATTCAATCCCGCCCAAAGTTGAAGAGTAGTTTTTAAGGCCTCAAAGCGTTTTCCAGTTTTTGGGAAACGGCGGTTTTGATGATGGCTTTAGGATTTTTGACCCCGCACCACCCTGCACCGAAATGGTGCAGGGTGGTGCGGGGTTGACAGAATTTTATTTTCCGTTTACACTTTTAACTCAAAACAAAAATAAACTTCAAACAGCAGGGAGGCCGCCACGGATTTGGCAACTAAAAATCGCCGTAAACCAAAATTTTTTAACCTCGATCGAGGCAGGCCGAAATGGCACCGACAAGTGATCTTAAGTATTACGGAGGCTCTAAAAAATAAAAATAAGTGTAAAATCTTGGTGCATTCACCGGCCCAAGCCGAAAAAGTAAAATTAATACTTAAGGATTTTACCAAGACCTTTGGCGCCGAAACCAACCACATTACTGTGGAATCAACCAATGGTTCTGTCCGAAGGCGCTTTAAAAACGGCAGTTTAATCGATTAACATGATCAGGTAGAAAACCTGATCATTTTTTTATTGCCGAGGATAGCGAGCATTCGAAACCGCAAAGTGAGTTACGAATGCAAGCGACGCAGGCAACAAAGGTTGATACCTTATAGCTTGTAGCGTTTCCTTCTCTTGGCGTAGCCGAGGGGGTCCAGGGCTTGCCTTGGGGTTAATATCCTTTATTAAAAAAGCGCGGCACAATTTGTGCGGCGCTTGGACTTTCGTGGCGGGGTAAATTTTTTCGTTTCGGTTTAAACCTGGATTTGAAGATGTCGGGCCATGTCCCGGAGGTATTTTTCCTCATTTCCTTGATAGTCTTTTTGAATAACCTCTTGCGGGTCACGATCGTCGCTTGTAGTGAGGGCGTTGATGGCCGCCCAAATTTTTTGTTTTTGGTCGAAAGTCAATTGATTTTGATCGGCAATTTTACCCATTTTTACCTCCTGGTGCGTACGGGTTTCCAGTTGCTCTACATAGGTTTTATCGGAAATCTAGCTTTCAGTCAAATGTGGAAAAAGGCCTTTTTATTTTGGCGTACTTTTAAAAAATGTTATGCTTATATTTATGGAAGTGCCCAAACCTAATCCAAAATCCTTAAGGTTGTTTTACTTTTGGGTCGGGGTGGTCGCGACTTTTTCCTACCGCGCGATAATTTTTTTTAACGAGCTTAACCCAGCTTGGCTGAAGATTTCTTGGTATATTGGCACGGTCGGTTTTATTATTTATTTTTCGCACCGTTTTGTCATTTCCACGCGCCGCGCGCGCTTAATCAAAGAATTGCATTTAGCGGAAAAAGTCGCGGCCGTTGATCGCTTGAGCGAAACCGAGAAAAGAGCCATGCAGTATGTTTTTCAGACCCTCGGTTCTTCGCGCGAGCGCTGGAATTATATTTTTATTTTCATAATGTCGGGTCTTGCTCTGATCTTTGGCCTAATTACTGATTTTTTAATTGACTAAAAATATGTCCTGGATACTTTTTGCAGTCCTTTCCGCATTTTTTGCCGCTTTAGTGGCCATTTTTGGGAAGATTGGCATCGCCAATGTGGATTCCACCTTGGCAACAACAGTTCGGGCGATTGTCATGGCCTTGGTTTTGGTTCTCATTTCATTCGCTTTGGGCAAGTTTAATTTTTTTAATTCGATTCACGGCAAAGCCTGGGTGTTTATCGTGCTTTCCGGCTTGGCCGGCGCCATATCTTGGCTTTTTTATTTTGTGGCCTTGAAACACGGTCCAGCGCCAGGGGTGGCGGCATTAGATCGGTTAAGCGTGGTTTTTGTGTTGATTTTAGCCATTCTTTTTTTGGGCCAGAGTATGACTTGGAAGTCTGGTTTGGGCGCGGCACTCCTCACAGCGGGCGCGATTTTAATGACCCTGAAGTAAATAGTTTTTTTGAGTTTTGCCAGCCGCTGGCCGGCATTCACCCTTGTCATGACTTTAAAAAACGAGTATCATAAACACTCAAGCGAATTTTAACTATGACCGAAATAATACGAGTTAAGAATTTAACCAAAAAATACGGGGATTTTATCGCCGTTGACAATATTAGCTTTTCGGTAAAAACCGGCGAAACCTTCGGGATTTTGGGTCCGAACGGCGCGGGCAAAACCACCACCCTGGAAATGATTGAAGGCCTAAAGAGCTTGAATGCCGGCGAGATTTATTTAGACGAAAAGAATGTTCAAGAAAAACCGCACGAGGTGAAGGCGGTAATCGGTGTGCAGCTGCAGGCCTCGTCTTTTTTCGACGGACTGAATCTGAAAGAACTATTAGAGACTTTTGCGGCGCTGTATGACAGAAAAGTCGACGCATTGGGGCTTTTAAAAAGCGTGGAATTGGACGATAAATGGAAGAGCCAAGTTAAACAATTGTCTGGCGGCCAAAAACAAAGACTTTCGATTGCCGTGGGCTTAGTTAACGATCCCAAGGTTTTGTTTTTGGACGAGCCTACCACCGGACTTGACCCCCAAGCCCGCCGAAATATGTGGGATTTAATCACCAAGATAAAAAAACAGGGTAAAACCATTGTGTTAACCACTCACTACATGGAAGAAGCCGAAGTATTATGCGATCGGATCGCCATAATGGATCACGCTAAAATCATGGTTTTAGATACGCCCATAAATTTATTGCGGAACGCCGGGGTCGGCACGAGCATAACTTTTCGAGTGGACAAGCAGTGCACGGTGGAGCATTTTCAAAAACTTCCGGCTGTCGAAAAAGCCGTTCAGGAGGATCATGGTTACCGTTTGATATCCAGTAATCCCGAATTAACCTTACCGGCGTTATTTAAACACGAAAGTGATTGTAGTTTCAGGCTTTTTGACCTCCAGCTTCAACAGGCCACCCTGGAAGATGTGTTTTTGAAACTTACCGGTAAAAAACTGCGGGAATAATTTTATGAAGACCACCTTAAAATTGACTTCTTCGGTGTTTAAAATGTTCGTCCGGAATCGGCAGGCTTTGTTTTTCACGTTATTTATGCCGGTTTTAATCATGACGATTTTTGGGCTGATTGGTTTTGACCGGGTGCCGAAGACTAAAGTCGGGCTGGTAGCCGAAAATCCCACGCCAGCCACGCAGCAATTTATCGAGCAGATAAAAAACATCAGCGCTTTTGAAGTGACTCTCGGCAAATTGGACGATGAACAGACAGCGCTTAGCAAAGGCGAAAGAGCTGTGGTTATTCAAATTCCTAACGCTTTAATTCCTGACCCCGCGGCAAAAAAAGTGCCGACAAAGCAGACCGTAACGATTCTGCAAAATATCGGCCAGGCGCAACAAGCCCAAACCGCCATTTCCGTCATCAGTCAGCTGTTGGACAAAACGCGTTTGGCCATTACCCAAGCCCCGGATATTTTTCAGTTGGAAATAAAAGACACCAATGCCCGCAATGCCAAATACATTGACTTTTTGCTGCCGGGCATCGTGGCCATGTCCATCATGCAAATGGCGGTTTTTTCCGTGGCTTTTGTTTTTGCGGATTACAAAGAAAAAGGCATTCTCAAGCGCCTTATTGCTACGCCCATGAAACCGCGGCAATTCGTCACCGCCCAAGTAATTGTGCGCTTATTCGTTGCCCTGGTGCAAACCGCCATTCTTATGGCCATTGGCATTATGGCTTATCACGCCCAGGTGATCGGCAGCTATCCTTTGGTATTTTTGATTTCTGTCCTGGGCGGCATTATGTTTTTGGGTTTGGGCTTTACCATATCTGGTTTGGCAAAAACTGTGGAAGCTGTCCCAGCCATCGCCAACCTGATTGTTTTTCCAATGTTATTCCTTTCGGGCGTGTTTTTTCCAACCACGGCCATGCCTGAATGGTTGCAGCACGTTGTCAATTATCTGCCTTTGACGCATTTTGCCACGGCCTTGCGGGAAGTTATGGGTGACGGCGCCGGCTGGGTAGCCATTGCCCATCACATTTATTGGATGGCTGGTTGGGCCGTGATCTTGGTGGGGCTTTCGGTTTTCACTTTCGGTTTTGAAGAAAAAAGAGTTTAGCCTAAAAAAGCCTATGTTAAAAACTCTCAAGTCCAAAGAATTATTCGGCTTAAGTCTTGGCGTGTTGATTTTGGTTTCGGTTTTTAATTTTTCCGAGGCCAGCGCAGCCGAACCCACGCGGATAGTCAAGAAAAACGCCTCCTGGCAAAAGATAACGGTTAATACCAGCGTGGGCAGATTCGAAACCCAGATTATCACCGTAAATTTAACGAATCCGAAGCTGAAAATTTACACTCTGACCGGAAACCCAACTGATTGTAAAACCAATTGCCGCGTGGCGCCTTTGAAAGCCTATGTGGATCGGGTCAGGGGTTTTGCGGGCATTAACGGCACTTATTTTTGTCCAGCCGAATACGCCAGCTGCAAAGGCCAAACCAATTCTTACTATTGGATGGTTTATAATTCCTTAACCAAGACTTTTGTAAATTCCTATCAAAATAAATTTAATTCCGGACCGCTCATTGCCTTTGATTCGGAAAACCACTGGCATTTTTGGCGGCAAGCCAAGGACTGGCCTGGCCGGCCGCAATTTGAAAAACAGTATGAAACCAAATTGCGCGCTTTGTTTTCCAGCGGGCCGGCTTTAGTTGTGGCCGGAAAATTGGTGCTTAAAGCGAGCGAGTTGGACGCCAAACAGCGGACCGTCAAAGGTCCGCGCTGTGGTACGGCTTTTAAAGGCGTGAATGTTTATGAGTTGTGCGCCATCCGAGCCACGGTTATGGACTTGGCCTACATCATGAAGGCTTTGGGCATGGCTTATGCCATCAATCAAGACGGCGGCGGTTCTGCCGCAATGGTATTTGACGGCCGCTATCGCTTGGGGCCAGGCCGAAACCTGCCGAATGTCTTGGTGTTTTCCGAATATGATTTTTACCGGCCGTGAGGAATTTTAAAGCCCAAAAAAGTTTTTCCACCCGGCCGAGCTACCGCACGCCGGCAAGTTTTCGTTTGCGTAAACTCGCCAGGATTCAAAAGACAAAAGCTAAAAAACACTGATTGGCGGCCTAAGAGCGTTTTGTTATACTAAAATCACAATTTAATAACTGTATCAAGAGCGCTGGACAGGGAACTCGCCCGTAGCTCGTCCGCCATTGTCTTGGCGGCGGCGGAAGCCAGCCGACAACCTACCAGTCCTAAGCTTTAGGGCTAGCCATGCACCGAAGCGAAGCGACTGGTGCATGGTGCCAAATCGAGCCCGTTTTAATGGGAAGATGCATTCTAAATTATCAGCTTCTCATAATCAGAAGAGATTTTTCCAAATCTTAATTTTCCACGCTATGTATACAACCACCGAATCCGTCACCATCGGCCACCCAGACAAAATTTGCGATCAAATTTCCGATGCGATCGTTGACGCTTATCTGGCAAACGATCCGGATTCCCGGGTGGCAGTGAATTGCATGGGTGCTCACGGGACGCTTTTTATCGGCGGGGAAGTCACTTCTCGGGGTCAGGTTGATCACTCTCAAATTGCCAGGGATCTGTATAAAGATATCGGTTATGACGATGAGCTGAAAATTAATGTGAATGTCGTGCCACAATCGCCAGACATCGCCTTGGGCGTGGACACGGGCGGCGCCGGCGATCAGGGGATTATGTACGGCTTTGCTACTAATGCCACACCCGCGATGTTGCCTGAACCCGTGGTCTTAGCCCATGCCCTGACGCGCGGTCTGACCGAGCTTAGAGTTCAGTCCGGTTTCGAATGGCTAAAGCCCGATGGCAAAGCCCAAGTGACATTTAAGGGCGCGGAACTGAAAACGGTTTTAATTTCCTGCCAGCACGCCGAAAATTTCTCCCAGCAAGAGATTGAAAAGCGCTTGCGAAAGCATTTGCTAGAACCTTTACTGGGGGATTTGAAAAATTTGGAAATTTTGGTTAATCCGACTGGAAGATTTGTGAGGGGTGGATTTTTTGCGGATACGGGGTTAACCGGTCGGAAGATTATGGTCGACACTTACGGCGGCTTAATTCTGCACGGTGGGGGTGCTTTTTCGGGAAAAGACCCCTCCAAAGTCGATCGTTCAGCCGCGTATTTTTGCCGTTTCGTCGCCAGGCAGTTAGTTAAACGCGGTTTATCCAAGCAGGCTTTGGTAAAAGTCGCTTATGCCATTGGCCGGGCCGAGCCATTGATGGTTGAAGTGGAAGGCGAGCATAATGGAGGGCTGACAGAATTAGTTAAACAAGAGTTTGATTTTCGGCCCCAGGCCATGATTGAGCGCCTTGATCTGAAGCGGCCGATCTATCGGAAAACCGCGATGAACGGCCATTTTGGCAATCCGGAATTTCCTTGGGAGGTTTAAATTAAGCCATTGCCGGAACTAAAGAGAAAATGCTATTTTATAGGCATGAAAAAGGTCTTACTTTTTAGCGTGTTAATCCTGGGAATCGCAATTAGTCTTTCGGCTTGCGGGCCCCAACCGGCCAGCAACGCGAACGCCAACCAAAACGCGAACGAAAATCTAAATGTGAATGTGCCGGATGTTAACGGGAACGCTAATGCAAATGCCAATGAGAACCAGAACGGTAATTTGAATGTCAACGCAAATATCAATGAAAACATAAACGGCAATGTGGATTTGGATAATGACGGTCTGACGAACGATGAAGAGTTGATTTACAAAACTGATCCGCTAAATGCGGATACGGACCATGATGGTTTCCGTGACGGGGATGAAGTCGCCGCGGGTTATGACCCCACGAAAATTCCGGCCGAAGACCCCAAAGTCATCAGCCAATTGCAGCCCGTTAACACACCCGGAATTCCCGCGCCAATCGTGCGCTCCACACCCCTGAAAGCCGTGCAGAGTTTTCCCATTCGCGTGCGAAAAGATGAAGGCACGGTGACTTTAAGAATGGAAGCCATCAAAGCCCTTTCGAGCGTGAATTTTGCCATGGATTTTGCCGGCGGCGAAAACAACAAAGGCCCTAGTTTTTTGATGGACAGCAAATATCAAATTTTAAAAGGCACTTATGATAAAGGCAAAGTCTGGCAAACGGGTAAGGATTTTACCAAGGGCGCGCATTTTGCCGCGACCTCGAACATGAGCGGAACTTTGACGGTATTTCCCGCGCCCACGCCCCCGATTGCTATTGACGGCCGCGGCGAAGGCGGCGTGGAAGACGCCAATGTCACTTACGACAACCAAATTATCGTGGATTTCCCCAAAAGCGGCGGTTACACTTTTGAGCTTGGGGTGCTGAAAGGCAAAGTTAAAATGAAAGTCGAAAATACAGACCTCGTCGTGGGGGATCGGGTTTTTCAGGAGTACGAAACCATTTTAAGCAAGACCATCAAAGCCGATGTGACTGAGGGGTTACATATCATCACTTTAACGACTACGGGTTTGTCCAGTTGGAATCTGAAAGTTTCCAAAACCTAAAAAGGGATATGCGGAAAGCTAATGTCCAGTCCTGGGTTGGCCAGCCGGCGCCGGTTTTTGAACTTGCGGATGAAAATGGCAAGCTTGTGAAATTGAGTGATTACCTCGGCAGACAGCCGGTGGTTTTGATTTTTTACCCCGGCGACGACACGCCCGGCTGCACCAAGCAACTCTGTGCTATCCGCGACGACGCTAAAGAATTTGCCAAGCTCAAAATCGCGGTTTTTGGCGTTAATCCGGGAAGCCGGCAAAGCCATTTCGCTTTCAAGCACAAATACGGTTTGACCGCTAAATTACTAGTGGATGAAGGCAAGCGCGTGGCCCAGAAATACGGCGCCATCAAAAAATTTTTTAAAGCGGTTATCGTTAAGCGGACCGTGGTGGCAATCGGGAAATCGGGGAAAATTATTTATTATCAGCCCGGTCTGCCGGAAAATGCGGAGATTTTAAACGCTCTTAAAAAGCCTCAAAGCTAATGGATGTCATTTCGCACGGCTTGTGGCCGTGGTTTATTTTCAATCGAAAGAAAAATTGGCGCTGGTGGGCCGCGGGTTGGGGCATGTTTCCGGATCTTGGCACATTACCGCAGATCTATTATTTGCTTAAGTTTTTCGGCATTAAAAATCTATTTAGCATCGAGAACTGGGATACGCTTTTTATTCCCGAGGGCTGGATGTTCACTTATTTCCTGACTCACTCGCTTATCACCCCCTGGGTAATTGCGGGGCTTTA
This sequence comes from Candidatus Parcubacteria bacterium, assembly GCA_003597955.1. Taxonomy (GTDB): domain Bacteria; phylum Patescibacteriota; class Patescibacteriia; order PEXW01; family PEXW01; genus PEXW01. The sequence goes on along the minus strand of QZJU01000001.1, from coordinate 15,814 downwards.
TTGGTTGGTTAAGAAACGTTTACCCTGGCCGCTCCTGGTCGGTTGGAGTTTGCATATTTTATTAGACATGTTCACTCATGCCGGGGTGTATGCAAATCGACCCCTTTTCCCTTTTTCGGATTTTTCCATAAATGGCGTGATGTGGTCCAATCCCTGGATTTTCTGGTCAAATTGGCTGCTGTTAGTCGTAGCGTTCGGCTGGTTGGCCTGGCGGCGCTGGCAGAAATTAAACATAAGCCGGCAAACACGAAAAACTTGACACCTTGGTTAACTCCCTCTATAATAGTGGGAGTTTAATTTTTAGAGTTTTAAAAAATTTATGGCGCTTTTTTCCACCCGAACCGATTACGCTTTAATTCTTTTGGTCGCTTTGGCTCGGCAAAAAGATTTTTGGTCTCTCCGTTTATTGGCCAAAGACTTTCATTTGCCTTATCGTTATGTCAGCCGTTTGGCCGTGAGTTTGAAAAAAGCCGGCTATCTAAAAAGCCGGGAGGGCATTCAGGGCGGTTATGCTTTGGCTAAATCGCCCCGAAGCATTCGCGTGATTGATATCATTGAACTTTTTGAGGGCGAAATGGCGCCGACGCGGTGCACTAAAAAGAATGGTTACTGTCCGCACGAAAAAGACTGTTGCATGCGCGGAAACTGGGTGATAATGCAAAAGCAGCTGCTGAATGTGTTAAAGCATTATACTATTGCGGATTTTAAATAAAGCCATGTCTTTAAAAATCCTCAACCTGAAAGTAAAAGTTGAAGGTAAATTGATTTTGCAGGATTTTAGCCTGGAAGTTAAGCCAGGTGAAATCCACGCGCTCATGGGCCCGAATGGTTCGGGAAAGTCTACGCTGGCTTACGCGCTCATGGGCCATCCCCGTTATAGCATAAGCCAGGGTAAGGTCATTTTGGACAATAAAATCATAACCAAAGCTTCGCCGGACGAACGCGCCCGCGCCGGCCTATTTTTGTCTTTTCAGTATCCCGTGGAAATAAACGGAGTGACGGTCAGAAATTTCTTGCGTTCCAGCCTGAAAGCCCTGCAGGGCGATGTGAACCTTTTGAAATTCCAAAGGAGTTTGGAAAAACTTATGAACCTACTGAAGATTAAGCCCGAATTCCAAAGTCGTTCGATTAACGAAGGTTTTTCCGGCGGCGAAAAGAAACGCATGGAAATTCTGCAATTATTGATGCTAAAACCCAAATATGCGGTTTTGGACGAAACCGATTCCGGTCTGGATATCGATGCCTTGAAGTTGGTGGCCAAGGGTATTAAGCTGGCGCAGAAACAGGGGACGGGCTGCATTGTCATCACGCACTATTTCCGTATTCTTAAACACCTTTTGCCGGATCGCACTCATATATTAGCCAATGGCCGCTTGATAGCCTCAGGCGATCGGAAACTCGCCCGGCAAATTGAAAGCCGGGGCTACGGGGATTTATTGAAGTAATTTATGCCAATTAAAAAAAATCCGGCTTCGCAAAAGATTGATCGGGTTTTTAACGCTGACCAGATTGAATACAAGCACATTCTTAAGCCAGGGCTTTCCGAAAAAGTCATAAAAGAAATTTCGCACCTAAAAAATGAACCGGCTTGGATGTTGGAAAAGCGGCTTTTGGCTTATGAATTTTTCAAACAAAAACCCCTACCGGCATGGGGCGGGAATTTGCGGGAAATCGATTTTAACCAAATTCGCTATTTTTTAACTCCGTCTGACCGGGTGGCGCGGTCCTGGTCTGATGTGCCGGCCGCAATTCGAAAAACTTACGAAAAAATCGGCATACCCCAAGCCGAACAAAAATACCTAGCCGGGGTCATGGCTCAATACGAATCCGTGGCGGTTTACCATTCCCTGCAAAAACAACTGGAAAAGCAAGGAGTGATTTTTTTGGACATGGACACGGCCTTGAAAACCCACCCGGAGATTATTAAAGAATATTTCGGCCGCGTCATCCCCAGCGGCGACAATAAATTTGCCGCGCTGAATACCGCAGTGTGGAGCGGCGGCAGCTTTGTGTACATTCCCAAGGGCGTGAATGTGGAAATCCCTTTGCAGGCTTATTTTCGGATTAACGCGGAAAAGGTCGGCCAGTTTGAAAGAACTTTAATCATTGCGGAAGAGGGGAGCTTCGCGCATTATGTGGAAGGCTGCACTGCCCCGATTTACGCGGCGGATTCTTTGCACGCGGCTGTGGTAGAAATAATCGTCAAACCCGGCGCCCGTTTTCGTTACACCACGGTGCAAAATTGGTCGAAAAATGTTTACAATCTGGTGACTAAACGCGCCTTTGTTTATGAAAACGCCACCATGGAATGGGTGGACGGAAATTTAGGCAGCAAACTGACCATGAAATATCCCAGCGTGTATTTGCTTGGCCCAGGCGCCAAGGGCGATGTACTTTCAATCGCTTTTGCTTCAGCTGGGCAGCACCAAGACGCGGGCGGAAAAGCCATTCACGGCGCGCCCAACACCAGCTCCACCATAATTTCCAAATCCATTTCCAAAGAAACTGGCCGGACCAGCTACCGCGGCATGGTCAAGGTGCCTAAAGGCATGAAAAATTGTCGGTCCTCGGTGGTGTGCGACGCCTTGCTTATGGATGAAACCTCGCGCTCCGACACCTACCCGACCATGGACATTAAAGAGCCCCGGGTTTCCGTTGCGCACGAAGCCTCGGTGGGTAAATTGGGCGAAGAACAGCTTTTTTATTTGCAGTCCCGGGGCATTTCCGAAGCGGAAGCGCGGAATTTGATAGTCCAGGGTTTTATAGAGCCGATCGCCAAAGAACTGCCTTTGGAATACGCCATCGAGCTTAATCGCTTGATCAAGCTGGAAATGGAAGGCAGCGTAGGTTAAAAAAGCATATGCCAAGCTTAACTCAAAAATTTTTTGAAAGCCTGGCGGATCTGCCCAAAAGCCAGAAACAGATTCATCTGAACCGGGCAGACAAACCAACTCGAATTTTGGAAAGAACTTCCGGCTGGCAAAGTTTTAGGCTAGAATTGGCGCCCGGCGCCAAAGCCGAAGTGCTGATCTTGGGCGAGTTTCAGAAAGCCAAAACCCGGAATTTTTTAGATTTGCAGATTAATCTGCAGGCCGAGGCAGAATTAAATTTGGTGGAAAACCTTTTCGGCGGCAAAGAAATCGGCACGCGTATAACCATCAATTTTTTAGCGCCGGGCGCAAGCTGCCTGGTGACCGGCTTATACCGGGGCGAGAACCAGGCCCGCCAAGCTTGCGAAATTGTCATGCACCATCGCGCGCCCAACACCACCGGAAATGTTTTGGTAAAAGGCGTTTACCAGGGCCAAGCCAGCGGTGCTTTTGCGGGATTGATTAAGACTGAAAAGCATGCGCAGAAAACCCAAAGTTATTACCGCGATGAAGTCCTTTTATTGGACCAAGCCCAGGCGCTTTCTAACCCGACCTTGGAAATTTCCGCCAATGATGTGAAAGCTTCGCACGGCTCGGTCACCAGCCAGATTAATGCCGAGCAGGTATTTTACCTGCAGTCTCGGGGTTTAAATCAAATCGATGCCAAGAATTTATTGATTGTGGGTTTTTTAACCCCGGCCTTAAACCGCTTGCCCAAAGCATTTTGCCAGAAATTTTTACCAAAATAAAAAATAGGGCTGTTCCAGGTTATTAAGACCTGTACTAAGCCCGGCCTTCAAACGACTTTCGGAGGGTCCTTCTGAAAGGCAGATTGACATTATCCTTTTGTTTTCTATTTGTAAAAATTTTTTAAAAAGACCGATTCGAATTAAAAATCGGTCTTTAGAAATTGAGATGCATTCGTCAGGAAGGCTTATTTTCATTAGTTTGCAAACTATCGGGCTCGGCAAAAAAACGATCCCAAATTTCCATAGCCATTAATAGGGCACAGGCAAGACCAAGAATGATCACGGCTTCAATCGCAATGCCTTTTAAAATAAATTCGATTCTTTCACTTACCCCAGGTTCTAAGAATTGCATACCGCCTCCTTAAGATAAAAAGTGCATTTTTGATGGCCTCAACTTATCACCGTAAAATTTTTTGTCAAAAAAGGCATTTGTTTAAAAAAACAAATGCCTTTTAAATAGCGTAATACATGAACCATACTGTCACCAAGACTTTGGTGCTTAAACCCGTCATGATCACCCAAAAACCGAATTTGGTTTTAGTGAGTCTGGCAAAGGCAATGGCCACATATTCGGTCAGGGGCAAAACCGGCGTAGCGGCGATCAAGAAGAGCACGACATATCTGAAATAGGTGCCTATTTTTGACTGCGCCAGCCAGACCGCGAGGTTGTGGGCTTTTTGCCGAAACCGGGAAGGCTTAGTTTTGGCTTTGCCGTTCCAATTCCCGCGCGGGAAAAATTTTGGCCACCAGCCTTTTTTCCACAGAATCGCCCTAACCTTCCTGACCAGCAAACGGCCGACCCGGATAAAGCCAGCGAACAGCCCCCAGACCGTGCCAATGTAGACAAAGCCGTGGAGAATGCAGGCGAAGACCACGTATTCATAGCTGCGGTCCATGGCTTTCCAATTCCGGACGGATTCCTCCCATTTTATAAACAGCATTACCCAAGAGTAAATTTCTTGTAACAAATTTCCTCCTTTAGCTGTGGTTAGTAGGGCTCGAGAGCCGCCATAAACTCCTGGGCGTCGTAAGGCTTGCCAAAAGTTTTGAAAACTCTAAGCCCCGATCTTTCAATGGCATCATGTAAAAGCTGGAGAGAACCCGAGGTCATGATTATTCGCGGGCATTTATTGTTAGCCATGTTTTGAATCCTTACGGCCAAATCCACCCCGCTTAACCCATGCAGGTCGAAGTCGCAGACAATGAATTTAAAAGGTCCTTGGATTAAAAATAGGTGTATTGCCTCGTCCGCGCTGGTCGCGCAGACCGTGTCATAACCGCAAAGTTTGGCGAATTCCGCTTCACTTTCCTGCAGAAGCGGTTCATCGTCGATGATCAAAACCTTTGGTTGGCTTTGCTTAGACATAAGTTTGCTCCTTTTTGGAAGGTTCTTTATTAGTTTCCTGAAAAATTAACACAGTCTTCATAAAAAGTCAACCCCGCACCACTTTCCAAATAAAACTTTAAAAAAGTTATAAGATATTTGCCAGGTTGAATATCTTAAAACACTAACGGCATTTGACTGGAAAGTGGTGCGGGGTCAAGCCTAAAGGCAATTTGTTTTACCCCAAAACCAATGCTAGAATGAGAAACAATGTTGGACCCTAAAAAATACCAAAAGGATTTTCCAATTCTGGCTCGCCGAATTAACGGGAAAAAATTGGTGTATTTGGATAATGCGGCGACTTCGCAAAAACCGTTGACCGTGGTTAGGGCCATGGAGGATTTTTTGCTTAAACACAACGCCAATGTCCACCGCGGCATTTACGCCTTAAGCGAGGAGGCTACGGCGCTTTATGAAAATGCCAGAAAAAGTGCGGCAAAATTTATAAACGCGGGTTCGGAAAGCGAGATTATTTTTACGCGAAACGCCACGGAAAGCATTAATTTGGTGGCCTTGACTTGGGCGCGACAGAACCTGAAAGCCGGCGATGAAATTTTGACGACCGAAATGGAACATCATTCTAATATCGTGCCTTGGCAGATCTTGGCTAAAGAGCGCGGTTTGGAATTAAAATTCCTGCCAACTTTGCCCGAAAAAGGAATTTTGGATTTGAACAAATTACCGAATTTATTAAGCTCCAAGCTTAAGTTGGTTTGCGTGGGGCATATGTCAAACCTCTTGGGCACTGTCAACCCGCTAGTGGAAATCATTGGGCAAGCGCACCAAGTCGGCGCAAAGGTTTTGGTTGACGGCTGTCAGGCCGCACCGCATCTGCCCGTGGATGTGCAGAAGTTGAACGCGGATTTTTACGCTTTTTCTGGCCATAAAATGCTGGGTCCGACCGGCATCGGGGTTTTGTGGGCGAAACAGGAAATTTTGGAAGCCACAGAGCCTATCTTAGGCGGGGGCGATATGATAAAAAATGTGACCCAAACCGAGGCGACTTGGAATGCAGTGCCCTGGAAATTTGAAGCGGGTACGCCCAATGTCGTTGGCGCAATCGGTTTAGCGGCGGCGATTGATTATTTGAATGATTTGGGCATGAAAAATATCTGGCAGCATGAGCAAAAACTGGTGGAATATGTCATCCCGAAATTAAAAGCCATTGCGGGGCTAAATATTTTTGGCATCTCCGAAGTATCAAAAAATCGGGGCGCGATTTTTTCTTTTTGGCTTGATGGCTTGCACCCCCACGACCTGGCTTCGATTTTCGACGAAGCCGGAATTGCGATTCGCGCTGGGCATATGTGCGCCCAGCCTATGCTGTCAGCTCTGGGCAAACCGGCCGCGACCCGGGCGAGTTTTTACTTTTACAACACCCTTGCCGAAGCTGACGCGTTTTTGGACGCGATTGAGAAAGCCAAAAAAGTCTTTAAGCTGTAATTATTTGGAGATACGGATTGGCGCTATAATTCTGGATTGACATAAAAGATTTTTCTCGACTATTTTCGGAAAGACAAATATCCTTTTTAAAATATGTCCGAACTTTACCGCGAAATTATTATTGACCATTATAAAAACCCCAGGAATTTCGGCAAATTGAAAGACCCAGATATAAACGGCGCTGAAGACAATATTGTTTGCGGTGATCGAGTTGAATGGTTTTTAAAATTGGATTCCGCCGGCCGGGTGAAAGAGGTGAAGTGGCAGGGCGAAGGCTGCGCGCTTTCCCAAGCTTCGGCCTCTTTGCTTTCTGAAATGTTGATTGGTAAGAAATTAACTGAGATAAATAAGCTTGGGGTTAAGGACATTTACAGAATCGTGGGCGAAAAACTGAATCCGTCCAGACAAAAATGCGCGACCTTAAGCGTTGAAGCTTTAAAGCAAGCTCTAACCAAAAAGTAATTTGCCACTTAAAAGTATTTTCGATATTCTTTATTTATCTTTAAAACCGTCTTAATCTTTTTTAAAAAAATTTATGCCTTTTAAAAGCATTACAGTCGACCGAGAAAAGTGCATTTCCGCCGCCACTTGCGTGGCCGTGGCACCTGAAGTCTTTGAACTTGACGGCGAAGGCAAAGCCGTGGTGAAAAACGCAACCGGCAACGACGATGCGACGATTATTGAAGCGGCTAAGTCTTGCCCGACCCAGGCGATAATCGTCATTAGCGAAGATGGCAAGCAATTAGTGCCCTAGATAAGGGTTTTTAGGTTTTTTTCTAAATAATTTGCAAGTTTGCGCCAAAAAGCGAAAGGAGGTGACCAAATTAAAATGCGAAAAAAACTTTTAGGCTTTGCCGTGATTCTTGCCCTGCCTTTAGCCTTAGCCGCTTGCGCCCCAACCAACAGCAATACCAATGTGGCGACCATTGATTTGGTTGGCAATATTAATGAAAGGGGAAATTTAAATGTAAACCTGTCGCCCGCAAATCAGAATTTGAACGCCAGCGGGAATTTGAACGCCAATACTAACGCCACAAACATCAACGCTGTGAATCAAAACATCAACACTAATACGTCCAGTCCGGCCAGCACAACCATAACCATTACCAGCTCGGGCTTTTCGCCCAAAAACCTGACCGTCAAATCCGGCTCAGCCGTCACCTGGAAAAATTCTTCTGGCGGAACGGTTGAGGTGGCGTCCGACCCGCACCCGACGCACACGGATTTGCCAGATTTGAATTCCGGCTCACTCGCCAATGGCGCAAGTTATACTTACACTTTTTCAAAACTTGGAACTTGGGGTTATCACGACCACTTTGACCCGACGGTCAAAGGCACCGTGGTCGTGGAGTAATTTTTCCCCGATTATCAAAGGAGGTGAAAACTATGGCTTGTCCAGATTGCGGTCACGAACACGAACCCGGCGAGCCTTGCGCGGTCGAAGGCTGCACCTGCGGAAGTTAAGCGGGGTTTATGAATTCCATAAGTCGAATTCAAAAAACGCTTCTTTAAAGGTTAATCCGAAAAGAAGAAGCGTTTTTTGTTCCGTCGAAAAAAAGACCGAAAAAACCGCGGGCGTAATCACGCAAGACTTCGTGATATACTTTTTATATGGCTTTTGTTTTACGCGCAAAACGTTTTGATTTCAGCACTGGCGGTCAGCCTTTCGTCGTGGTGATTCGCAACGAAGACGGGCTGAGGTTCGGCATCCGCGCCGGCGATCGTTTGGTTTTGCAAAGCGACGGCCGGAAAATTATTGTTCAGGCAGATTTAACCCACCGGCGAGTTCGACCGGGCGAGATCGGTTTGTTTCGGGAAGTCTGGAAAGAAAACCGAATCCAACCTCAGCAAGCCGTGGAAATTTCACCTTTTGCCCGACCCCTTTCAATTGAAGCTGTGAAAAAGAAGCTTTTGGGCAAAAAGCTGAATCAGTCGGAATTCGACGCCGTCGTCAAAGACATCATCAATAATCGCTTTGGCACCACTGAACTGACTTATTTCGTCGCCTCCAGTTTTGTGCGGGAATATTCCAATGACGAACTTTATTATCTAACCAAGGCGATTGCTTTAAACGGGGAGCAAATTCGCTTTAAAAGAAAGATAGTGGCGGATAAGCACTCCGTCGGCGGTTTAGCCGGAAACCGTACCACCATGATCGTGGTGCCGATAATCGCCAGCATTGGCGTGTGCATACCCAAAACTTCTTCCCGGGCCATTACCAGCCCTTCAGGCACGGCCGACACCATGGAAGTGCTGGCGCCAGTGGCTTTTCCGGTAGACAGAATTTTAAAAATCGTTAAAAAAAATAATGCTTGCTTGGTCTGGGGCGGAGGCTTGCAATTGGCGCCGGCTGACGATCGGATTATTAAAGTTTCGAGGCCTTTGTCTTTGGAACCGTATTCCAAAATGATCGTTTCCATTATGGCCAAGAAAGTCGCCATGGGTATCACGCATTTGGTCGTGGATATGCCGTATGGTGATTCCACGAAAATTCCCGATTTGGCTTCGGCAAAAAGGTTGGCGGCGAAATTTCGTTATCTGGGCCGGCGCTTCAATATAAAAATTCGAGTAGCGATGATTGAAGCCAAAGAACCGATCGGCAAAGGCGTGGGGCCGGCCTTGGAAGCCCGGGATGTTTTGCGGGTTTTGCAGCAGAAAGAATATCGGCCGAAAGACTTAGAAGAAAAAGCTTTGAAATTGGCGGGCATGCTGATTGAGCTGATTGGCGTGGCTCGCAAAGGCACAGGGTCGAGCGTGGCTCGGGACCAATTAGTTTCCGGTAAAGCTTGGAAAGCCATGCAGGGGATTATTAAAAGCCAGGGCGGCAGGCCAAGCTTGGATTCCGAAGATGTGACATTAGGCGCTAAAAGGTTTCGGGTTTATGCCAAGCACGGCGGTGTCGTGACCCGGATTAACAATCGCGCGATTGACGAATTAGCGCGTTCTCTGGGCGCACCCGAAGACAAAGTCGGAGGTCTGCATTTAAAAAAGCGATTGCACGAGAAAGTCGTGGCAGGCGAGGCTTTATACACTTGCTATGCCAGCAGCCAGAGCCGCCTAAATTTGGCTATCGCCGCCTTAAAACACATTCATGTCTTCACGATTACCAGGCAATAATCTCTAATTCAAACAGGGGACTTGCTTGGATTTTTTAAACCTGCTACACTTTGTAGTAGGTAGTTTTTAGTTTACTTTGTCAAATTATGAGCAGGAAATCATTGCCTGGCTTAGGCGAGCTGGAAAGCGCCATCCTAGAAACCATTTGGCAAAAAAGCCCAATTACAGTCAGGGGGGTGCTGGACCGACTTAACCGGCATTGCGCTTACACAACCGTCATGACGGTCATGCAAAGAATGTCTGATAAAGGCATTCTTCGCCGGCGTTTAAAAAATAATACATATTTTTACGAAGCCGCTTTGCCCAAAGAGAAATTCGTTAAGCAAACCGTGGCCAAAACCTTTAACCAACTTTTGGAAGGCTATGGCGATCTTGCTCTGGCGAAGTTTTTGGACGCTCTCGATGAAGTCGATCCCAAGCGCTTGGCGCTTTTGCGAAAAAAATTTCATAACCCAATCACTAAACCATGAAAAGCCGCAACATTCTAATTTTAATAAGTTTGGGCTTTAGCGCTTTCCTAGGAGCGCTGGGATTTGTGGTTTTAAAAATCTGGCCGCATATTTCGCAAACCTTAAGGGAGACTTTTTCCGCTTTCCAATATGCTTGCCAATCGGTTTTAAGTGATTTGAACGCCCTGCAAATTTTAACTGCCAGTTTAGGTTTCGCTTTGCTGATTTTTTTGGCCAGCCGCGCAGTCAGGATATTCTGGCAGAACTTAACCTTTACCAAACATTATTTAAAAGCGAAGGATAATCAATTTGCCACAAAACGAATTCAGAATTTATTGCCCTTGCTGAAGCTTGAAAGGTCAGAGGTAAAAGTCGTAGCGGATAAAAAGCCTTTTGCTTTAACCGCCGGCCTATTAAGGCCGAAAATATTCCTGTCGGTTGGGGCTTTAAATGCACTTACGGATTTAGAGTTGTTAGCGGTTTTGCAGCATGAGCAACATCACTTGCGCCAGCAGGAGCCGCGCCGCCGGTTATGGCTGAATTTTTTAACCGTATTTCTGCCAGGCCAGGCTGCCAAGCGGAACTTGCGGGATATTTACATCTCGGCGGCCGAGATCGAGGCCGACCAGCAGGCGAAGAACCAAGTTCAGCTGGGTCAGGCGATTTTGAAAATGGCCGAGCCACAAGTCGGCGCGGTTGGCTTTAGCCCCTTAGCCGTGCGCGTGGAAAGGTTGCTGAATGAAAATTATAAATTCCGCCCAATGCGGCTTTACAAATACCTGGCCGGGGTATTTTTAGTTTCCTTGGGTATGTTGATTTTTGCGCCCAAGGGTCTGGCTGTGATTTTTCAGAACCACCCTAGCGCTTCCACCGCCCAAGAATTGCAGATTTGCAAGCAAGCATTCTTAAGCCAAAACCAGCCGCTTAAAGAAGCTTGCAACAAACAGTCAGCCCTGCAGACCTGTGCGCCGAAATCAGAATAAGTATGCCAGAACCGATCTCAAACACATTACGGATATATAAATTTCGCCTTCCTTCAAATTTAGATCCAAGTCGGGCGGAAAGCTTTTTTAACGCCCTGCGCAGCCTGGCCGGAGTTGAACGCGCTGATTTTAACGCCGAAAAGCAATTAGCTCGGGTCGTGGCGCAAGCCCAAATCCAGTTTACCGATTTGCTGAATTTAGCCAAAAATTACAATTTTGAAATCAACTTAATTGACCAGCAAGCCCCCAGCCTTACGGGGCAGACAACAGAACTGGAAGTCGGCATCGTGGGCATGCACTGCCGGAGCTGCGAACTTTTAATTGAGAATGAATTTAAACAAATCCCGGGCGTACAGAAAGTGACAGCCGATGCCGACCGCGGCCAGGTGCGAATTTTATGCGATGCTTCGAATTTGCCGACCCGTCGAGTTTTAAACGAAAAATTAGAAAAGCACGGCTACCATGTCGCCGGCAAGAACCGTCAGGCTTCGGAAACCCAAGTGGAACACGCCCAGCGGCCAAGCTTTTCTCAGCTGCTAGGAGCGTTTGTCGTGGTGCTGATTATAGGCTTTCTGCTTTCCAAGCTGGGACTTTTGCAGCTCAACAAGCAAGTTGACGGCACCGCCGGGTTTTTCGCCATTTTTATTTTGGGCTTAGTGGCGGCTAGCAGTTCCTGCATAGCGGTTTCCGGCGGCTTGTTGTTGTCAGTGGTGGAGCGGGTGAGTGATCGGTATAAGCTTTTGCCTGGCCGAGCGAGAATGCTCCCAGTTAGTTTATTTGTGAGCGGCCGGATTGTTGGCTATGCGGTCTTTGGTGGTTTAGTGGCAGGCTTGGGTAAAGCCTTGTCGCCTTCGCCTTTGGTAACTGGCTTAATTACCATGGCTGCCGCTGTTTTTATGTTGATAATGGGTTTAGACATGCTTCACATTGCGCCTCGCTGGTTAAAAGCTCTGATGCCCCGCACGCCAAAATTTTTAGGCCGGAAAGTCTTGGCTGACCAGAAGCACAATCACTATTTTTCGCCCCTAATTTTCGGGGCTTTGACCTTCTTTTTGCCCTGCGGTTTTACCCAGGCTTTGCAGATTTATGTTTTGGGCACGGGTAATGTTTTAACCGGGGCTTTGATCATGTTTGCCTTTGCCCTGGGCACGGCGCCGGCCTTGCTGGCGCTCGGCTGGGCTTCAAACGCCTTAAAAGGCAAAGCCGGCCAAGTATTTTTTCGTTTTGCCGGGGCGGCCGTGATCGTTCTGGGTCTTTACAATTTTAATAATGCTCTGGCTATAACCGGCCATCCCATAACCTGGCCAAGTTTTTCCAAAAATTCGGCCACCCAATCCTCAGCCGGCGCAGACACAAATGTGGTTTTTGACGGCCAGACCCAAGTGGTAAAGACCAAGTTCACGCCCTCGGGTTATTCACCCGAAACTTTCACGGTAAAAGCCGGGATTCCTGTTAGGTGGGAAATTGATGGCGCTGGTTATGGTGGCGGCTGCCGGTCGTATTTTCAAGTGCCGAAATACAAAGTGGGCACCTACATCAAAGAAGGCGTTAATGTTGTCGAATTCACGCCCACCGAAGCCGGCCGCGTGTCTTTCAGCTGCGGCATGGGCATGTACCAAGGAAATTTTAATGTAATTAATTCTTGATTTAGTATGAGCGAAGCGCAAATTCCATTTGATCCGGATTTTGATAAGCCAAAAGCGAATCAAGATATCAAGCCAAGCCTAAAACCCTCATTATTTGCTGGTGCGTCAAGCAAATTGGCGTTTTGGTTTGGTTTAGCCATTGGTTTTGGCGCGATTTGTTTTCTTGGTGTTATTTTTTTGCTTTCAAATCGAGGAAATTAAACTTATGCAGACAATTGATTTACCCCTAAAAAATATGCATTGTCAGGCTTGCGAGAGTCTTGTCCGTTTATCTTTGGAAAATGAAAATGGCGTTTTAAAAGTCGAGTCAGTGGATGCAACTAAAGTAAAAGTTAATTTTGACGAATCAAAAGTTGAGAAAAACAAACTAATTCAAATTTTAAAAAATCTTGGTAACGCTTAAAATATATGCAAATTTTTGGAATTTTACTAATCTTTTTAGTCATCGTTCTGTTCTGGCTTTGGCTTAAATTTCAACTTCGGCAAGAAAAAGCCGTCGCTTCTGCCGGTAGTCAATCAGCGACGATTCTGATCAAAGGCGCTTATAACCCCAAAATCATCAAAGCCAGCATTAATCTGCCTTTGCGATTAACTTTTGACCGGCAAGAAGATGCGGAATGTTCAAGATTCGTCACTTTTGCCGAGCTGAAACTCCGCAAAGATTTGCCAGCTTTCAAAAAAACCGAGATAACTTTCACGCCCCGTGCCAAAGGCGAAATAAATTTCAGCTGCGACATGGGTATGTACCAAGGCAAAATTATCGTGGAATAGATATGGCACTTGCATTTTTCTTAAGCGGCGAAAAATTTTTCAAAAAACCTTGATTAATCTGAAGAAATATGTCTAAAATCACAACCTTGTCATTAACGGGAATGCACTGCGCCAGCTGCAGTCAGCTGATTGAAATGGCTCTGAAAAAAACGCCGGGCGTAATTTCAGCTAGCGTGAATGTGGGTACAGAGAAAGCCAGCGTGGAATATGATGATCGGATCGTGGATGTAAAAAGATTGGAAACAGAAGTAAAAAAGGTTGGGTATGGGGCCAGCGAGTATTCAGCTCAAAATTCGCAGAACTCCGAGCAAGAAACTCAAACCCGCAAAAAAGCTATCCGGAAAATAAAACAGAAATTTCTTTTTGCGCTAGTTTTTTCAATTCCATTGCTGATTTTTAGCATGGGCATGTTGGTTTTTCCGCCGATTGAAAATATACCTGGCCGGACCTGGCTGCAATTTTTTCTTGCCGCCCCGATCCAATTTTATGCCGGTTGGCAATTTTACCGAGGCTTTTGGGGCGCTTTAAAAGCCCGTACGGCCAATATGGATTCCTTGATTGCCATTGGCACATCAGCCGCGTTTTTGTATTCCTTTTTAGTGACAATTGATTTAGTTTCGGGCGAACTGTATTACGAAATTGCCGGGATATTGATTATGTTCGTTTTGCTGGGTAAATGGCTGGAAGCCAGGGCCAAAGGCAAAGCTAGCGAAGCTATCAGTGCTTTGGCAAAACTGCAGGCTAAAACCGCTCTGGTCATCAAAAACGGTGTGGAAACGGAAACCCCGATTGAAGCAGTTAAGGTTGGGGATCAGATACGGGTCAAGCCTGGGCAGAAAATTCCTGTGGATGGGCAGGTGGTTGAAGGCCATTCTAGCGTTGACGAATCTATGGTGACAGGTGAAAGTTTGCCAGTCGAAAAACAGAAAGGAGATAGGGTAATTGGTGCAACCATCAATACTTCTGGAACCTTTGTCTTCGAAGCCACCAAAATCGGAGCGGAAACACTTTTGGCTGGGATTATAAAATTAGTGGAGCAAGCCCAAGCTAGCAAAGCACCAATCCAAAGGTTTGCAGACAGGGTCTCGGCGTATTTCGTGCCTACGGTTATTGCCCTGGCGTTTATCACTTTTATCAGTTGGTTTTTCCTGGCCGGCGAACCTTTTGTGCCAAGCCTTTTGGCTTTTATTGCCGTCTTAGTCATTGCCTGCCCGTGCGCTTTGGGGTTAGCGACGCCAACCGCCATAATTACTGGCACTGGTTTGGGCGCGCAAAAAGGGATTTTGATTAAGGGCGGGGAAGCGCTGGAAGCCGCGCGGAAAATTGATATCGTGGTTTTTGATAAGACTGGGACTTTGACTGTTGGTAAACCTGGCTTGACTGATATCTTGAGATTTTCCGAAGATTTTTCCAAGGAACAGATTCTGCAAATCGCCGCCTCGGTTGAAAAAAATTCCGAACACCCTTTAGCTGAAGCGATTGTTGATGCGGCAAAAGTTAAAAAAATGGAATTCGAACCGGTTCAAGATTTTAAAAATGTTTCTGGCCAGGGTGTTATCGCCCAATATGACGACCGGAAGATTTTCCTCGGCAATCGGGCATTGTTGCGCAATCAAGAAGTCGATTTTTCAGAATTTGAGCAAAAGGTTCTAGATTTGGAAACCCAAGGCAAAACCGTTATGCTTTTAGCGGTTGATCAAAAGTTAAGTGGGGCTTTGGCTGTGGCAGACACATTAAAGCCTTCGACAAAAACGGCGATTCAGGCTTTGCAAAAGCTGGGTATCCAAGCCTGGATGCTTACTGGCGACAACCAGAAAACCGCCAGCGCAATAGCGAAAGCGATCGGTTTAACGGATTTTCGAGCGGAAGTTTTTCCAGAACACAAAGCCCAAGAAGTCAAAATTTTGCAAGCAATGGGTTTAAAAGTCGCCTTTGTCGGCGATGGAATTAATGACGCCCCGGCATTAGCCCAAGCGAATCTGGGCATTGCCATGGGTACGGGTACAGATGTAGCTTTGGAAGCTGGGCAAATTGTTTTGGTAAAGAGTGATTTATTGGATGTAATCCGCGCTATTAAGTTGGCTCGGGTGACTTTTCGAAAAATAGTGCAGAATCTTTTTTGGGCTTTGGTCTACAATGTCGCAGGCATTCCGATTGCCGCGGGTGTTTTTGCTTGGGCAGGATTGACCTTGCGGCCCGAATTAGCCGGCTTGGCCATGGCTCTGTCCAGCGTTTCCGTGGTCAGTAATTCGCTTTTGTTAAAACGAACCAGATTGAATTAAAAAAAGGGAGAAATTCATTCTCCCTTTTTTCTAATCCAGGAAACCCCGCACGGAAGCGGCGTCAGGAGTAGTCTTTTAGCCGCTTTAAGTGCGGGGATGAATGGAACCTCTCTTGCCAGG
>QZJU01000015.1 GCA_003597955.1 Candidatus Parcubacteria bacterium | reverse complement strand
AGTGCTTACAAACGCGGTCGGTGCGGTCAGCGAATTTATCGATGACGGGCAGAACGGTTTCGTGGCTGCCACTGAAGCTGAGTATTTGTTAAAATTAAAGAGCTTGGCAGCCGATCCGGATTTGCGGAAGCGTCTAGGGCAGGCGGCTCGCCAGCAGGTATTCCAAAAATTCAATTGGGAAGCGGTTATTAAAGAATATTTAAAAATCTATGAAAGTCTGGTTCACTAAAGAAACAGCGTTTTACCGAATCGCTTTGCTGGCCGTGTTTTTAATCGCCACTTTTTACCGGCTTTACCAACCAATAAAATTTCAGGCTTTGACTCAGTTTGATATTTTCGACTGGGCCACGCAATCTAAGCAGATTTTATTGTCCGAACAAGCGCCGGGTCACAATTTATTCGTGTTCCCGCTTTTCAATTCTATTCTTTCAAAAATCACCGACATCAATCTGTTTTATGTATATTTGTTCGGAGGTGCGGTTATAACCCTGATTACCTTTTTAGTTATTTTAAAAATTTCCGAAATGTTGTTTGAAAACCGCTTGGCCCGCTTATTTGTTCTACTGCTGTATTCTACATCCACATTCTTATTGCCGCGTTCAATAATGTACTTGCCCGAAGCTTTCACTTATTTAATTGGCATGTACTTGGTGTATTTGTTCGTAAAATTATTTAAAGAAGGAAACTTCATTTACTTGGTTTTAATTTTTATTTGCAATTATTTTTTCTTCCATTTGCATCAAAATGGTTTAAATTTCATTTTTTTTAGCGTAGTTGCAGTTGTTTTGTTTTTACTCTTGCACCCGAAGTACCAGTTAAAAATTAAATTATTCTTCATTTCAACTTTAGCGGTTTTGGTCACCTCGGTTCTTTTGTTGAATAAAAGCCTGCTGAATAACTTTAGATTTTTTCTTACTCGTGGTGACAACCTTGACCCGGCGTTCAACGGCGTCGTGATTCCTTTCGCCAACATTTTAACGGCTTTTTCCGTCGTTTTTTTCTTGCTGTTGATGCTGGGGGCGATAACTGAATTTGCTATGCAATTCAGGCAAAAAGAGATTTACAAACGTCAGGCCTTCTTGATGATTTTCTTGATTACCTTTGTGTATTTTTGCTTCTTATACCTCTTTCCAAACCTGAATATTTACAAACTATACCCTTGGCGTTTTTACACTTGGTTTAGCTTGTACGGCGCTTTATTGGCCGGATACGGTTTAAATTTTCTTTTCCAGCGACTTAAGCAATACAAAACCCTTAAACTGTTTTTAATGGGCGTAATGATATTTGTGGCCATCCCGACCTCCTTGGTTTTTGATACGATGTTCACCGCAGATTTAAAAACCCTTGATGCTATGTCAAAATTACCAATTCAAAATAACGCCTTGGTTTTGACTACCAACGCGAATTATTTTCAAGCTAAGTACGCTTTTTTGGGCAAACCGGCAATCGTAAATGAAGTCAGTCAAGATTTGTTCCGAGCCGCATCTGCTAAAGCGGCTAACGATTTTTTGAAAAAAAATTATCCTGCTACGGAAATTTACATTTTGGTTTCTTTGTATCAGTTAAGGCAACGGCCAGGTTCAATTGACTATTGGCGCAATCATGCAATTTTCGATATGAATCTTAAGTTATTCTCGAACCGCGAATTTTTTTCCGAAATATTTCGGGACGACCAAGTGCTTTTAGTCAAGAAACAATAATTCAAGCCAAATGGTTGAAAATTGAAACGTAAGTTTTAATGTTTTCAGAAAGGTTGTTTGTTGAACGGACATATTCGCTAAAGGCAGATCCGGCTTTTTGGCGTTTGGTCGAATCTTTAAGCCAATCAGAGATCGATCTGAATAACGCTCCGACATCACCATTTGCGCATTCGCCAAAACGATTATCATCGAAAAATTTGTCCGGGTTTGCATTTAGAGTTATAACCGGAACTCCGTATTTTCCAGCTTCGATAAAAGTATTCGGGTAACCCTCAAAGTCAGAAGTGTTGATCAATAATTTTGCCTGCCGATAATATTTGTTTAATTCATAGTGCTTTAGACCCGGAATCAGATTGACATTCGGAAGGCTAGCGGATTTGCCGGCTAGCTCTTTGGCCAGATTTTGCTCGTTTGGGTCCCGGGGTGCGATCATGACGAAAGTTTCATCCGGATGATTTTCGGCAATTTGCAAAAAGATTTCTGGATGTTTCATTTTAACTAACCGGCCGACCCACAAAAGGTGCCGTCTTTGTTCTGCTGGCAAAATTTCCGATTGGTTGGGGATTAGCGTGGCATTGTGGATTATTTGCGCGGGTAAACCATACTGCTTTTTGAGGAGTTCGGACTGGGTTTGGTCCTGGGCGATTATCTTTTCGGCTCGACGCAAGCCAAACAGGAAAAGCCGGCCCATAATCGGCCAGCGTTGGGTGACCTCGCCGTTGCAGTCTACTGTGCTGGCGATTCGGTAAACAAACTTGCGCTGATATCTGCGGCAAAACCAAGCGATGATCGCCGTTTCGGGACCGATGCCTTCTTGCATATAAATATCCGCGTCAGCTTGGTTCAAGGCACTCAAGAGTTTGGGAGCGGCCATGAAGAGGCTGTAAATTTTTTTTCGCCAGCCGCGCAGGTCAGTTCGAAATGAACGCTGAAGGGAAATCCGGCCATAATTTTCGATTTTTGGCTGTCCAAAATCACCAGTAATAAAAACGACTTTGAATCCGGGATTTTTTGATAATTCCGTGGCAATTAAAAATAAATCAATTTCGGCACCGCCGTGCGTAATTGAAGTTTTTGGGTTAAAAAGCGAATAAGCGAATGGGGAAACAAAACAAACCTTCATTTTTTTTCGTTAAGATTTTTATCGGAAACGGTTAAAAAATTGAGCAGACTCATTTTTATTCGATACAGAATTTTTGTCAAGGTTTGCATGTAGGTCGCCAGCAAGAGCCATGAATTTCTAATAAAGCTTTTTTTATCCAAACCATATGCGCATTTTAGATATTTTCTGGCCACTTGCTTGGAGCCTTGCAAAATCTGATGCTTTGAGAGGTCAATGTAAATTTCAGAAAACGACCGGTCAATATCTCGCTGACTCAAATTTGCCAAAAGCTTGCTTTGGTATCGAAAGTATATAGATTGTTTTATTTTAAGTTTATTTTCGCCCATTTTAATGAAATTTGTAGACATGCTTTTCGGGTGAACGCGGACATAGGCCGTGATTTTGTCTACATACATAATTTGAAATTCCGCAGCGATTCGTTGCCACATTTCCCAGTCTTCGCCCGTGCTTAAAGTTTCGTTAAAAAGCCCAACTTTTTCAAAACATTTCCGTTCGACCAACACAGTTGGTACGCTCATAAGAGGTTTAAGAAAAAGCTGGGGCAGGATCCAGCCGCTGGGTGCCCTGCCGTTTGAAAACCTTGGTTTTTTATAAATTTTTTGCCCGGTCCAAAGCAAATGGTTACCGTAGGCCATGGCCATATCAGGGGAGTTTTTTAGGGCAGCACGCAATGTTAGTAATTTGTCATTCGTGAATAAGTCATCGGAATCCAGAAAGGTTATTGACCGTCCCTGGCTATTTTTAATTCCGGTATTTCTGGCCGCGGCCAGGCCCTGATTGTTTTGGTAGATGTATTTAATCGTTTTGGCTTGGATGTAAGGCTCCAAAACTTTTTTTGTATCGTCGGTGGAACCGTCGTCCACGACAATTATTTCCAAATCCTTAAAGGTTTGGTTTATCACGCTTTCCAGGGTTTCAATGATGTACTGGGCGTAATTGTAGGTTGGAATGATTACGGAAATTTCCGGCATTTGGTTTATTTTTTCGAGTTTTGGTTTAATGTCGAAAAAAGGTTTTTAAAAGTTTAATTGTGAATTTAGAAAAAGGAAAAGCCACTAGCAAAGAGATTAAAAGTTTAAAAATATCAGATCGGCCGCGTTCACCTTTCTCTGCTATAAAAGCTACCAAAAAATCATTTCCGTCTTCGGCCAGAAGGGTTTTAGCGTACTTTGCGCGAATTTTTCTGGCAGTTGCCTTCTGGTCATTGTTTAAAGCGGAGGAAGTGCTGGAGGGGTGAAAGCGCCATTGGTAAAGTACTCGCGGGATTGTCGCTATCCGAGTTTGCATGGCCAACCGGCACCACAAGTCATAATCTTCAGCATGCAAAAATTCATGGCTGTAAACCGGATTTAAAGCCTTTCGCATCATAATAGTACCGTGAGCAAAGCAGGTCTTTAGAGCCAGTGTCGCCCGAATAAATGAATGAGTTAGAGGATATCTGATTGTGCCTAAAAGGTCATTGCTCTGATCAATGACCTGGACCCAGGCCCCAAGCAACCCGACATCGGGATTTTTATCCAGAAAATCGGCCTGAATTTTCAGGCGCTCGGGAAAGGCGACATCGTCTTGATCCATCCTGGCCAGATATTCACCGCGCGCTTCTTGAATTAAACGATTCAAAGTCGCGATTAAGCCTTGGTTGGTCTGCGTAAAATATCTTATGCGTTTATCCGTAAAACTTCGGATGGTTTTTTCCGAGTCGTCGGTCGAGCCGTCATTCACGATTAGCAGCTCAAAATCGCTGAAGGTTTGCCGCAATATGCTTTCAATGGCTTTTGGCAAATACTTGCCAGCGTTGTAAACCGGCATTATTACCGAAATTTTCGGGTTATTCCCATTCATAACTTCATGCTACCAATAAAACTCGCGGTATTTTCGGTAGAAATCCACGGTCTTTTCGATGCCCGCTTTTAAGGCCGTTTCCGGCTGCCAACCCGTGGTCGATTTTATCGCCGTGATATCCGCGTAGAAATTTCCGGTTTCAAAATGGTCGTAATTTTTCGGCCAGGGCGCCTGTTTCAAAGTACCCGCGCCAACAACCTTAATAATCGTTTCAGCCATTTGTCTGAAAGGCGTGGCGATGCCGGAGCCAAGATTAAAAACCTCGCCATCGGTTTTGGGATTTCCAGCCGCGGTTAAGATGCCCTCGATCAGATCGTCGATGTAAATGTAGTCTCGAATTTGCTGGCCTTCCCCGAAAATGGTTATCTCCTTATTGTCCAAAGCTTGGCGAATGAACCAGTTAATTATGCTATAACCGGAAGTTTTCATTTGAGCGCGCGGGCCATAGGGATTGGTTATTCTGAAGCAGACTGAGCGGATATTATAGTGCTTAAAAAAAGCCTGATAATACTGTTCAGCCGTGTTTTTGTGAATGGCATAAACACTCAACGGTTGGCGCGGGTGAGTTTCCTTTACAGGCAATTCCTTAATCTGGCCGTACTGCAATCTGGAGCCGGGGTAAATCAGTTTTGCTTCGGGATTATTGAGCCTGCAAGCCATTAAAGTGTTTATGTGTCCGATGCAATTTATTTGATTGTCCAAAATTGGATCTTCAATGCTTAAGTTATGGTTTACCTGGGCGGCAAAATTAAAAATATAATCGTAACCCTTGACTAATTCGTTAACAAATTCGCTTTGACGGATGTCACCGATTTTCAGCTCGAATTCGCCCTTTAAATCATGTAGGTTAAAATCGTTAGCGCCATATCTGGGTTCGCGATTATCTGCGATAGTTACTTGGGCGCCTAACTCAATGCATTTCCGGGCTGTGGTGCTACCGATCAGGCCCAGTCCGCCAAAAATTAATATTTTCTTTCTTTTAAATTCAGACATAAATAAATTAGATTTTAACCCAGGTTTCCGGCAGCAGATTTTCAGTTTTGATTTTTGGATCCGAGAACCATTTGGCTGGCGCAATAACTGTTTTATTGAGATTAGCATTAAGCCAGCCGCCCCACCAGCTGAAGGTACTGTTAGCGATGATGTTGTGGTCACACCGGCTCATTAAGCGGAGATCCTCAAAACTGGTATTACCATTTACAAATTCCATAGGCTGACGAAATTTTAAATTTGCTTTAGCCCATTCAATATCGTCGGAAAAAACAAAAATTTTAAAATCATCGTATTGCTGTTCAAGGATTTTTATGGCTTGTTCGTAATAATCTAAAGAGCAGATATGATAAAAGTTATTGCTTCCCTGCAGATAATCGGTTCTTCGGATGTGCAAGGAGACCGAGGGGTGCTGTTTGATTGCTTCAAGCAGGCCTTGGGCTTTGGTGGAAAGAGGGTTTTTGAGCGTAAAATCTTTGCGTATTTGATCCTGACTGGCCATAAAATACTTTTCACTTTGCCAATAGCCATCCAGGTAAGCCGGTGGTTTGGTTTGCAAAATCCTAGCATCAAAATTAAAACTTTTTTCCTTAATATAAATTTTTTCATTGGCAAAGATCAGATTTCTAAAGTAATTTTGCATCCCTGGTTTTTTTTGCAGTTTGCTAAATTTTCTAATTTCGTCGCTAGTGGCGTGTTCAACAGGGGCTTTAAAATATTCGAGCTCGCATTTCCGCTTATTTTGGCCAGCGTACCAGGAAATGTCGTATTTGACCTTTGCTTTTTGACTTAGGGCAAGTTGCCGGCCCAGGGCGTATTGAAAAAGCTGATTGCCCAAACCGCCGCTAAGTTTAACAATGATTATATCTGGAACTCGGATTTTTTTTGAATTTAATGGCTTTAAAAATATTTTGAATTTTTCCTTATTTTGCATTATGTATTCGGGTAAATCGTTTTCATCAAGCCAAAAATTAAATTTTCGACCGATGTAATCCTGATTTTTCCGTATTCGTTGATTGATTCTTGATTTTACCTGTGGGGTGTTGAAATCAGTTTCGCCGTAAGACGCCTCGATTTTCTTTCTAATCTGAGCTTCTCCGCCCTGGTTTGTAAAATGCCAGCCGCCGTTATCAACATAAACATACTTTGTCTTGCTGGCTGTCCGCAGGTGATTTAAGCAATTTCTGCGCACATTTTTGTATTTTGTGACTAGGGTTCCGGCCCATGGCTCATCGGAACGGTTATTCAAGTAATAGGCGTAAACCAATTGTCGCAATTTGAATACCGCGTCGCTACTAAAATCAATTTTGACTTTTGGATTCCAGATTTCATCAACATCCGAAATAAAACAAATATCTTCATCTTTAAGGTCTTGCAAAGCTTTTTTTATGCATTCTTTCTGGTAGAATTCTTTGAGCCAGTGAATCTCGCCTTTAGGAACATTATCCGAAGTCAAGGCATTTTGCAGGATGTCATGTTCCAAGGTTCCAGGTTGGCTATTTTTCAGTCTAAGTTCGGCGTCTTGAAAATCTTTTGGCACATTTTCTATTACATAATAAATGATTTTGTGTTTAAATTTCTCAAAGTGTTCGGCGTTTTCTTTAAAATAGAGTTTTTTGGGTTGACCGGAAAAAGTTTCTGCGCATTCGACTATCACAAAATAATCTACGGATTTTTCCAGAATATTCAATCTCAGTTCGAGCAAATCCAGTTCATTGAAAAAAGTAAAAATGTCGTAAATCTTGGAGCGGTTTTTAATTTCGGTTTCAATTTCCTTAATAAGCATTTTTTAGAAAGTATTTTAGGTTCCTAAAAGACCTTTAATTTTCCTCAAGACTCGATAGACAAGAGAAAATTTAGGGACTGGTTTTGCAGAAAAACCCCTGTTTATTTTAGCCTGTTGGAAAAATTTGAAGTGTTTAAGTCGGTATTCAAGAAATTCCTTTTGGCATGCTGCATAGTCAGAGAGTTTACCTTCGCGACCGAGATATTGCCAACCCTCTATCATATTGTAGCTGCATCCCCAATAACCGTCAGAAGTGTTGTATTGCGACCAGTATTTGGGTGCAATGCAAAATTTTAGATTTTCATTAAGCCAGGCCGGGAAGCAGGCAAAGCTGGAATTAGAAAGAATCAAGTAATGGGCGTTCTTGATAATAATGTAATCCTTAGCAATGTTGAAGTGGAAAACTTCAAATCTGGGAAAGAATTTTTTTGCAGTTTTGACATCATCGGTGATGACCACGAATTTAAAGTTCGGATTTATGCTCTGCATGTGCTTAACGGCATCATCCCAGTATTTTTGGGGCAAAAAGACATTCTTAATATGCACGTATTCTCCGCCTCGGAAATTAATTACGCAAATGTCGTCTTTTGCATAGTCAAAGCACTCTAATTTCGGTTTGACCTTTAGCCATTCTCGGATCTCGTTTTTTCGATGAATAATATATTGTTCATCCTGCATTATGCCGTCGATTTTCGTGTTATCCGGTACATTCACCAAATTTTCGTCATGCGTCCTTATGTCAACACCGTTTTCCGGGTGGTTAATCCGGCGTTCGTTATAGTAAAATTTTATTCCATCGGGCAATTTCCGGGGCGGCCCGCCTTCTGGACCTTCGCCGCCGATAACCGGCTGACCAAAATCCAAATCCATAAAATCCCTGCCCTTGAATTTCTCTGGAGATTTTATGCCGAAAGCGAAACCTTTGTCTTTGGCAATTACCCTGGTGACGACATAGCACCAGAGTTGGTTGCCGAGTCCTTGCCCATTGTACATTTCGGTGACGATCATACCGGTTTAAAATAAATTCTTTAAAAATCTCTTGAGCCAAAATAATTTTGGTATCGCTTTTTTATTATTGTGAAAACCAAAAGGCTGATAATCCGATTCTTCGCAGTTTTTTTCCAGGCTAAACTTGGCCGCCAATCCGACCGGAGCGTATCGGATGCCATAATTTTCCAGTTCATCCCGGTAGTAAACACAGATAATCCCATCTTCGTGAAAGTAGCCAGTGTGATTGTCGGTAAAAGGCAGTTTCAAGACATTTAGGGCATTTAACATTTTTTGGCTCCGTAAGGAAAAGCCGCCATTGCCGACCCTGACATTTTGGCCCGCGTTTGTAAAATGAACATTTCTAGGCCACGGGGCGCCCAAGTAATCATATTTTAAAAATTCGTTGTCCCATTTTTCAGGGCGGAGGACAAAAGCATTATTATGAACAATTAACGCGAATTCGCTTTCAATAAAATCACCCAGACGGTAAGCCATAAATCTGCTGTAGTCATTCGTATTTTTAGGATCCCGGCTCTTTAAATCATCTGGGCCGCATTGCTTGAAGGTTATTTTCGGATTTAAATTAGTGGGTTTTTCGTGGGCAATAAGGAGTGCTTGGTAAAAATTAATGCCTGACATGGAAATCTCCAATGCTTTAATCGCGCCCTTGGGATTTATGCCGGAAACGGAAACCAAGGTGACATTTTGCAATTGTACCTTTCCATTTAATTTCTCGTGATGTTTTTTTAAAATGTATTCGTATTCTTTTTGCCTAACGACTTCGTTGGCTTCCGTGTGGGTGATTTGGTGCGCGCCGATTCGATTTACTACAGTAATTTGGTTCAAGATTTTTGGTTCGCCGAACCGCTCATAGCACCGTTTGTAATAATCGCAGTCAGTCAGCCATTTTAAATTTACATCAAAAAGCAGGGGATTTTCGTTCTTTATGGTGAGCACCGAAGGGGAGCTGATGGTATTGTTCCCTAAATGAATTTTGGGGTTATATTTTGGGTAAAAAGGCCGGAAAAAAGTCTTGCCGTCTTTTGAATGCTCGCAGGCCGAAACCAGCCAATGATCCTTAGTCAGGTTAAAATTTTCGACCGTTGTTTGCAAAGATTTTTCATCATATAAAAAATCGTCCTGAAACAGAATTTTCAATATTTTGCCGGTTGCATGTCTGATGGCATTGTTTGTGTTGGCTGACATGCCGCCGGTGGCGTCAAGGTTTTTGAAGTAATTAATATCCAGCCAATCTTGGTATTCCACGCATAATTTCTTCACCAAGTCAGTTTTGGAATAATCGGAAACGACCACATCAAAATCCTTAAAGGTTTGCTTGGTTAAAATATCAAAGCTTTCTTTAAGGAAAATATGTCCCAAGCCGTTCATGTCATAAGTTGGGATGCAGACGCTTAGGAATCTTGAGCTATTAATTTTTACGCCTGGCTCCTTAAGCATCATTAAAAGTCCTTTTTATGCCTTCGCGAAGGGAGATTTTCGGTTTCCAGCCAGGAATGGTTTCTCCCTTTTCCCAAGGCAACATCACTTCTCTTGGGCGATATGGTCTGGCACCCCAATTGATGTTCAATTTTCGCCCCGTGACTTCTTCAAAAATTATTGACAGTTCTTTTAGTGTTGTTCTTTCTGCAGATTTAATGGCAAATGACCGGCCTTTGAGCTGTTTTTTCTTGTCCTGGGACAGCAATTCAACCAGGCGCATATAACCGTCAATGACATTGTCGATGTAGCTGATATCTATAATTTGTTCGCCAGGGGACATTTCCAAGGCTTCTTGAGTTTTGCTTATTTTCAGCCAAAGATTGAAGATTTTCGGGCGCGTGTCATTTGGTCCGAAAGTGTCAGAAAGTTTAAGGGTAACGAAATTGATTTCCGAAGTTTCAAAATAGTATTTGGCGATGTCCTCAAAAGCTTGTTTGGTGGCGGCGTAGAGATTGACCGGCGAAAATTCGGCGTTTTGGTAATGTTGCCAAAAAGTTCCAGTGTTGATAAACCAGGGGACATTGCTTTTGACCGCGGCTTCTAGTAAAAGCGTGGAAAAAAGGACATTAGAATTTATTAATACCTGGATATCGCCGGAAGTGTGTTGGGCTAAGAAAAGCGAAGCCAGGTGAATGACACCCTCAAATTCGTTGGCTTTTAAAAATTTAATTAAGCTTTCGATTTGACCGTCAAAAACAAAATTTTTTACTCCGTCCGGAGATTTTTCTTTTGAAGTCGGCCGCGTAATGATAGAAATTTCATGGCCGGCTTCCCGCAGGTTTTTTACCAAATGCTTGCCAACAAATCCGGTTGCGCCGCTAATTAGGAGTTTCATTTTTTTTGTATTGAAAAGGGGATTTGAATTTTTCGAATCTTGGAAAGCCCTGATCGCGTTTGGAGAGAATGGGATTCTTGACGCCCCAATCCATGTCAAAAGAGTCAATATGTACGCCCTGATCGTGTTCGGGCGAGTGCACGCTGGAAAGCAGGTAAGTTACGCAAGAGTTATTTTCGAGCGCCAAAAAGCCGTGAGCAAAGCCGGGGGAGATAAAAAGCATCTTTGGATTTTCCGCAGAAATTTCAACAGCCAGGTATTGGCCGTAGGTTGGCGAACCAGCCCGGATATCCAAAACGACATCTAAAATTTTTCCCTGCGTGACATATACCATTTTGGCGTGTTCGGCCGGCGGTGCTTGAAAATGCATCCCCCGAATGACATTCTTTTCTGAAACCGAAAAATAACTTTCGGCCAATTTGAAATCAAGACCATTTTTCTTAAAAAAATCTTGGTGAAAGGTTTTAATAAAATCGCCCCGCTCATCTTTAAATATCGGGGTTTCAATTATGAAGACGCCGGCTAATTTTGTGTTCTCGATGTTCATACTTTTGCCCATTCAAGGGCGGCGGCTTTAGCCGCCTCAATATACGCTAATAAGTCTTTTTCGCTTAAAACCTCGCCGTTTTGGTAATAATTTTTATACCAATTTATGGTCTTTTCTAGAGCCTGGGATTGTGTCCATACATCCTGCCATTTGAGTTTACCCCGCGCTTTTGAGGAATCGAGTTTCAAAAGCTTGGCTTCAGGGAGGTCATTCGGTCGTTGCTTAATTTCAAATTTAATTTCCGGCCAAAGGTGTTTTGCTTTCTCAATTACATCTATAACTTTAAGCTCGGAATTCAGATCCGGGCCGAAATTCCAATTTTCGGCGAATTCTTTTTTGCCGACTAGAAGCTTCCAACCGAGCTGTAAATACCCGCTCAAAGACTCCAAAACATGTTGCCAGGGTCGAGTTGACTGAGGATTACGTATTTCCACGCCTTTGCCTTTTCCGGCGGCTTTCATCAAATCAGGGATTAGTCTGTCCTCGGCCCAATCGCCGCCGCCAATAACATTGCCAGCTCGGACATCAGCCAGCAGGGTGGTGTGACTCACGCCATATTCTTTGGGATTGAAAAAAGAATGTCGGTAAGCATTCCCCACCAATTCGGCCCCGCCTTTTGAGGCGCTGTAAGGGTCATTGCCACCCAAGGCGTCTTCTTCGGTATAGCCCCGGTCCCACTCGTTATTTCGGTAGCATTTGTCGCTCGTGACATTGATTACGGCTTTGACTTTTTCAGCCTGCCGGCAGCTTTCCAAAACATTGACAGTTCCCATAATGTTGGTGGCAAAGGTCTTAACGGGTTCGCGGTAAGATGCCCTGACCAATGGCTGTGCTGCCAGATGAAAAATTATGTCAGGCTGGAAATTCTCAACTGCATCCAAAAGTTTTTCGGCGTTTAAAATGTCAGCCATGATTGAATTCATTTTAAGCTTTAAGAGCTCAAAATGGTTTGGCTCAGTCGGGATATCAATGGAATAGCCCAAAATCTCCGCGCCCAATTTTGAAAGCCACAAACTCAACCAGGAGCCCTTAAAGCCAGTATGGCCGGTGATCAAGACGCGCTTGCCTTGATAGATGTTATTGAATAAATTGTCCATTTATAAAGTTATTTCCAAAATTTCCAAAATGCATTTCCTTCCGACCATAATTTATCGAGGTGCTTCAGGTCGCGTTCCGTGTCCACGCATTCCCAGTTTTTCAGGTGTTTAAAAACCATAACTTCTCCTAGAGGCACTAGTTTTTCAAAAGTCTCGTATTCCAGATCGCATTGGTCGTCCGCTGACAGATAATTAAACAGCCTTTTGTCAAAAACAAAAAAACCGCCGTTTATTAAACCAACCGAAGATTGTGGCTTTTCTTTAAAAGAAATTAATTTCGATTCTTTTTCGACTATTTCTCCAAATCTGGCCGGAGGGTGGACGCCAGTGACTGTCAAAATTTTACCGTGAGCTTTGTGGAATTTTACCAACTCATTAAGGTCAATATCAGCAACACCGTCGCCGTAAGTCATCAGGTTAATGTCATCATCAAGGTATTTTTCAATCTTTTTCACCCGGGCGCCTTTTAAAGCATTCAAACCAGTGTCAACCAAAGTTATATTCCAGTCAATTTCGTCGTGCGTATTAAGCAAGTCGACCTTTTTTGAGCCAAGATTGATTTTAAAGTCGTTGGCCCGAATGTGGTAATGGTGAAAATATTCCTTAATGATTTCTTGTTTATAACCCAAGCTCAAAACAAAATCTTTAAAGCCATAGCTGGAGTAGATTTTCATTATGTGCCAAATAATCGGCTTGCCGCCAATGGGCACCATTGGTTTGGGAATAGTTTCGGTAATGCTGCCAAGCCGCGTGCCAAAGCCGCCGGCCAAAATTATGACTTTCATATTATTTTTTATGAGTGGTTAAAAATTCCGCAAACTTTTCGCAAAGATAATCAATTTGCTTTTGATTTAGGCCATGGTGGGAAGCGACCACAAACGCATTGCGCATTATGTTTTCTGTGTTGGGGTATTCCGCTTGAGCCAGCCGATATGAAATTTTTTTGTAGCCAGGCTGTTTAATGACATTACCGGTAAACACGGGCCGGGTCTGGATATTATTTTTTTCCAAGTAGGTTACTAACTCCAAGCGCGTAAAAGGCGCGTCGGGCTTTATGATGAGCGGAAAAGCCAGCCAAATCGTTTCAGTCTTTGGCGTCTGCTCGGCCAATTCAAAGAAGTTTTTGTATGTTTGGAAGAAATTGTATAATTTATTGAAATTATTTTTTCTGGCTTCTGCGAATTTTGAAAATTTTTCAAGCTGGACCAAGGCAAAAGCCGAGGAAATTTCTAAAGGCAAAAAGTTATAACCTATCTCACTAAAGATGAATTTATTGTCATAGGGAATGCCGTCGAGTTCGGTTCGAAAACGATTTTCAATTAATTCGGAATTTGCCTTTTCTCCAAATAGCGAGGATTGCCTGCCCCAGCCTCTTAAAACCAAAAGTCGGTTTAGCCAAGCAGGGTCGTTTACGCAAATCATGCCGCCGCCGCCAGCGCCGTTGATAATATGCGAGCCGTAAAAACTGGTGGTGGTGATGTGAGAATATGCGCCAGTGGGCCGGCCGTCGTATTTTCCACCCAAAGTGTCGCAGGAATCTTCAATTAACCAAAGCTTGTATTT
Organism: Candidatus Parcubacteria bacterium; assembly: GCA_003597955.1. Lineage (GTDB taxonomy): Bacteria > Patescibacteriota > Patescibacteriia > PEXW01 > PEXW01 > PEXW01. The sequence goes on along the minus strand of QZJU01000015.1, from coordinate 93,484 downwards.
TTCGGCAAGTTTCGACAGTGCTTCCAGGTTTGGGATGTTACCCATTAAAGAGGGGATCATCAAGGCCTTGGTTTTTTCCGTAATGGCTTTTTCGACTTGTTCCGGGCTGACTACGAAAGTCCGCGGGTCGACATCCACAAAAACCGGCACCAAATCTTTTTGGACTATCGGAGCAACAGTCGTGGCAAATGTTAAAAGCGGGGTGATGATTTCGCTGCCTTTAGGCAAGTCCAAAAGTTCAAAAGCCAGCAAGTTTGCCGAAGAACCAGAGTTGACCATGACCCCGAATTTTTTACCGAACAGTTTCGCAATTTTTTCCTCAAATTCTTTGGTTTTCTCGCCCAAGGCAGTGTTGCCTTTCAAAACTTTTACCACCGCTTCAATTTCTTCTTGGCCGTGTACGGAAAACCCATAGGGGACTCGCAGATTTGAATTTTCTTTCATAATTACAATAATTTTAACAAATTACTTATTTTAGTCCAGCCTAATTAAAGGCAGGCGAAGCATTCGTCATTTTTCTTGTGAATACCGAAATGGCGCGATAAAGTTGGCTACTTTATAGTCGGCACTTTTTTGAAACTCGAACTTTTGCAAATTTTCTTTCACTTCAAACGAGGCGGCCATAAGCACTGAATCTTCACTGGCGCCATCAATGTGGAAATTAAGGTTTATAAAATAGCGTCCAGGCACAAGATTTAGAGGCCCTGTTTCGCATAAAAATTCGCCGTTTGGTGAAAATTCCGTGATCGTATGTTCGCTTACTTCATTGTCAAACCAAAGAATATTTTGAAGATCGTCATTTACGATCATTATCACCATTCGAACATTCTGGATTGGCTTCGTAAAAATGCTTTCGTATTTCACCCAAAAGCGGAGCGCGTCGCCGCTTTCAATTTCCGTCTTGCCGCTTAGGGTGGTGACCGCGATGTCCGTCATTGTCACCCGGCCCTTTGAGATACGGTCACGACGTTGGCGGAGAGGCTGCTGGGTGGCGAACTGCGCGCCCTGAAGATATGTGTCAACGACTTTGCTGGTTTGGTCAAACATGACGATCTTGCCTTCTTTCAGGAGAATACATCTCTTGCAAAGCTTTTTTATCGCCTCCATATTATGACTGACCAAAATCACGGTTCGACCGGCTTCCTTTGTGACTTCGTCCATTTTGCCCAAGCACTTTTTTTGAAATTCCGCGTCGCCCACCGCTAAAACTTCATCCACAATCAGAATGTCGGGTTCCATATGCGCAGCCACAGAAAATGCCAATCGGACATTCATGCCTGAAGAATAGCGTTTGATTGGCGTATCCAGGAATTTTTCTACGCCGGAAAACTGGGCGATGGACCGAAATTTTTGCGCGATTTCCTTTTTGGTCATGCCGAGAATGGCGCCGTTAAGAAAAATGTTTTCCCGGCCTGTGAGCTCGGGATGAAAACCAGTTCCGACTTCCAAAAGGGAGGCGACTTTTCCGCGCAGGATTATCTCGCCTTCGGTCGGCGCGGTTATTTGCGAAAGCAGCTTAAGCAGGGTCGATTTGCCGGAACCATTGGGCCCGATCAGACCGATCGCCTCACCTTTTTGAATTTCAAAACTTACATCTTTTAGGGCCCAAAATTCTTCTTTCTTAAGTTTTTTTTCGCCACGCAGCATGCGAATCGGCTTTTTTACTAAATTCGTGACCGTATCCCGAAAGGTCTCGTAAGGCAGTCGATTATGAGCGAGAATAAACTTTTTTGATAATTTTTTTACTTCAATAATTGGATTTTCCATTTTTTATGAAACATCGGCAAAGATTTTTTCCGTCTTTTTAAAATAAAAAATTCCGACAATGAACAAAACAACGGCAATAATTGCGGAAATCAAAAGGAGCTGAAAGTTAATAGGTTTGTCGCCGACAATCCCGGCGCGCGCAGCATCAATGATGCCTACCATCGGGTTAAGAGCCAAGATCCATTGGTATTTGTCGGGCACCAGGGTGGAGGGGTAAATGACCGGAGTGACGAAAAAAAGAATTTGAATAAAAAACGGCAGAACTTCCCTTACGTCTCGAAAACGAACATTGATAGCGGCGAGCAACGAACCCAGTCCGGAAGCCGACAAAAAAGATAGTAAAACCAGTACGGGGATTAAGATTATGCCCAATAATGTCGGAGTAAAATGGTAATAAACCATCAAACCGAATAAAACCAGAATAGCAATTCCAAAATCAATGATTGGCGTGATGGTGGTGGAAAGGGGTAGCAAAAGCCTGGGAAAGTAGATTTTCTTTATAACGGCCTCGTTTGCTACCAAAGAATTGCTGGATCCGCCTAATGAGATGGAAAAATAGTTCCAATATAATAGTCCGGAGTAGACGAAGATGGGATAAGGAATGCCGTCAGAGGGAATCTTTGCCAGGCCGCCGAAAAACACGGAAAAAATTATCATCGTTGAAATCGGCTGGAAAAAAGCCCAAAGAATGCCAATGACGGTCTGCTTATAGCGGACTTTAATGTCGCGCCAAGCGAAAATGTAAAAAAGCTCTTTGTAAAGCCAAAGTTCTCGTAGATTGAGGCTTACCCAGCCTGATCGCGGTTTAATTGTAATGCTGATGTTGGTATTGCTCATGGGTTTTTATCTGTCCTAGCACTGTCATTAATTAGTTTACTTCGGCCAATTTGAATTTTTTTAATTCCGTAATTTGATCTGTTAATGGTTTAGTTATAAAAAAATCATTAAATAATGTTGATAGATTTCGGCGGCAGTTAACCGCATTTGATTTTTTGTTTATCGTAATGTTTAAATTATATATTTCATTAATTTTATTAACCAATTCGTACTTGGATACGATGTTTGGCGAGAAAATGTGCCTCACCCCAGCCCAAAAAGTTTTCTTTTGTATAATCTGGTCCATAAATTTTGTTAATTCTAGGCAGGTGACGCCATTCCAAAGGTGATTGTCAAATCCGTCGATGGTCTTACCTTTGTTAGATTTTACCCATTCCAAAAGCGATTTTTTATTGGTTTTTTCCTCGCCGATAATCGATGTCCTAATAATTGTCAGAGTCGGGTTTTCGCCCAGTGATTTACTTTTACCGTAGTCATCGGTACAATCGTGTTCATCGGTTTCAACATAACCGCCCTTATTCCCGCTAAAAACGCAATCAGTTGTAATGTGAATTATATTGCAGCCAACTTCGTTTTTTATTTGTGCCAAAATGTGAGGAAAAATTGAATTAACCATGATCATATCGATAGTGGCATATTTCCTTTGTTTAATAATGCCACTTGCATTGATGATGATGTCAGCCCTTGCCACTTTACCGCGAAAGAAATTTAATATATCTAATCCATCAATAATTGATAAATCAATATCTTTTCGAGTTAGCGCTAACAGCTCGTACTTACTGCCTAAGTACGTTTTTAGGTAATTACCCAGCATTCCGTTTGAGCCCAATATAATTATTCTCATGGCTTGTAGAATTTTTTCGATTTCAGGATGTCATATAGTTCGTCTCGGCTTAAAGTGCAATCTCTTGAAGAATATTCATTATTAGTGAAATGCAGTTTATTTATGTTTTTTTGGGGGTGCATTAAATATAAATTATCTTCAGGGATAAACTCCATCCTTCTTATTTCTTCATTTGAAGCCATTATTTCGTGTATCTTTTCTCCCGCTCGGGGTTCGCTAATGTAGTATGCTAAGCCAAATTCTTTTTTATAGATTTCAAATAAATCTTTAATCTTAAATGACCGGGCCGAGGGTATTAGATTGCAATTTTGATATTTTACAGACTTAATAATTAAGTCGATGGCGGAGCTAACATCGAAAATAAACCTTGTCATCTCGCTTGAATAGAGAGGTAAAGCTTTTTGATTTGCAATATAATTCCAAATTAGCGGAATAATTGAACCGGTCGAATTTGTGACATTGCCATACACAGCAGTTGTCAGCTTGACATTAGATTTGCCAGCTATGAATCCTTCGCCAGCGACATATTTCATCGCGCCATAGAGCGTGGTTGCCGCCCGGCTTTTGTCAGATGATATGAAACAAGCCGATTTAAAACCATTTTCTTCGGCAGCGATTCTCGAGTTAAACGCACCGTTAATGATGATCCCAGCTGCTTCTTCGTAGTTATCAACGCAGGCCTCGATTTGCTTTAAAGATGCCGCAAATATGCCAATCGTATGGCCTTTTGATTTCCGAGTTAGCAAATCCCTGTTTCTTATATCGCCGACTATGAAATTTACGTCAGGATAGTGTTTTCTCATGTAGTAATGTTTTGATTCGTCGCGGGAATAAACCGTAATTTCATTCTCTCCGTGCAGCTTCTCAATCAACTTTCTGCCCAAATACCCGGCCCCCCCGGTTATGAATATTTTTTCATTTTTCATATTATTGATATTTTTTCTTAACTTTATAGTTGCAAGTAAAAATTGTATACAGGGCTCTTTCTAGCATATGCGCTTCACCGACTATGACATCCCAGCCTACATATTTTCTGAGCTTTTCATAAAAGTTTCTACTGTATCTCAAGATATTCTCTTTGGGGACAATATAACTTCCGCCCGGGGAAAATCGTATGTATTCCGGAATAACTGGGTTTACATAAACATCCCGAAGGAAATTGTTTAAATTATTGAAGTATTTCCCCCTATAAATATTAAAATACCAGCTATTGTTAATTTCTAGAAAGCTTCCATCCGGCCCCATTTTACTTGAGTGGCCATCATGTGCCTCCGGGCCAAAATCATGCAACTCCGTGAAAGTCTCGTTATTAGCTAATGATAAAAATTTTGCCTCGCTGCATGTTCCATTAGATAATGGTTTTTGTCTACCTTTCGGAAACATTATCGCGGCCCGACAAAATATTGTGGCACTCGGTAAATGATCATAATGTGTGGCTATAAAATCAAACATGTCATATATGTTTTGACCGACGTTTTTCTGTCTTTTTATTTTGTCAGTTTCTTTCCAGCGATGAGCCCTATCATAAATTAAATAGTTATCACTTAATCTGGCAACCCATGACTCCTCGATGTTTTGCGGTAGCCATTTATAATCACTAACAACCAAAAAATTTTTCTTTATGAATTTTGTTTGGAATTTTGTCGTTTTAAAATTAGAATCTTCCAGCATAAATTCTTTACCTGGTTTTGGCTGTATACCACTCGTAAGTTTTTTTAATCCCCGTCGATAAATCAATACTGGCATTCCACCCTAAAGCGTTAATCTTAGAAACATCCAAAAGTTTTTGCGGAGTGCCATCCGGTTTGCTGGTGTCCCAGACGATTTCGCCATTATAGCCGACGGTCTCTTTTACCATCTCGGCGAAGTCCTTGATGCTTACATCGACGCCAGTTCCAATGTTAATGATTTCCGGGCTGTCATAACTTTTCATTAAAAAAACGCAGGCAGAAGCCAGGTCGTCAACGTGCATGAACTCTCTTTTCGGGGCCCCTGTACCCCAGACGGTTACAGTCGGCTCACTGTTCAACTTGGCTTCATAAAATTTGCGAATTAGCGCCGGAAAAACATGCGAGGTTTTTAAATCGAAATTGTCATTTGGGCCATAAAGGTTGGTTGGCATTACGGAAATAAAGTTGTCATTATACTGTTTGTGAAATGCCTGGCACATCAAGATGCCCGCGATTTTGGCGGCAGCGTAGGGGGTGTTGGTGGGCTCTGGTTTGCCGCTTAAAAAATATTCCTCTTTCATTGGCTGTGGGCAATTTCGTGGATAAATGCAACTGCTGCCCAGAAATAGCAATTTGCTTACGCCCGTGTCATGAGCGGACTTAACCACATTGTTTTGAATCGTAAGGTTTTCGTAAATAAAATCCGCACCCAAAGTGTTATTGGCAAAAATTCCGCCGACTTTGGCTGCAGCTAAAAGCACATATTCCGGTTTTTCTTTTTCAAAAAAATGGTGGACTTTATGGAAATCGAGCAAATCCAATTCAGCTCGATTTTTTAAGAGCAAATTTTTGTAGCCATCAAGCTCGAGTTTCCTAACTAAAGCGGAACCCACTAATCCACGGTGTCCGGCGACGAAAATTTTTGCGTTCCTATCCATGCTTATTTTTCATTCAAGGCTAGTTGGTAATCCGCCTCGGTCATTAATTTAACCAACTCTTTAAAGGTAGTTTTGGCTTGCCAGCCTAATTTTTCTTTGGCTTTCCGAGGATCGCCAATTAGCATCTCCACTTCTGCTGGCCGGAAATATCGGGGATCAATTTTTATCAGAACTTTTCCAGTTTTATTTTCGTACCCTTCTTCGTTCAAACCCTCACCCCGCCAACGGATGTCCATCTGCAAATGGCGGCCGGTTTCTTCCACAAACTCCCTGACCGAATGCGTCTCGCCAGTAGCAATGACGAAGTCGTCGGGCGCGGGTTGCTGCAACATTAGCCACATGGCTTCGACATAGTCTTTTGCATAACCCCAGTCCCTTTTGGCTTCTAAATTTCCAAGATACAGTATTTTTTCTTTGCCGGTTTTAATTCTGGAAAGGCCCCGCGTGATTTTACGGGTGACAAAGGTTTCACCGCGCCGAGGTGATTCGTGGTTAAAAAGAATGCCGTTGCAGGCGAACAAATTATAGCTTTCACGGTAATTAACCGTCATCCAGTAGGCATAGACTTTGGCGGCGCCATAAGGGCTGCGCGGGTAAAAAGGCGTGGTTTCCTTTTGGGGCGTTTTTTGGACCTTGCCAAACATTTCGCTAGAAGACGCTTGGTAAAAACGAGTATTGATGCGCGCTTCTCGAATGGTTTCCAAAAGCCTGGTGACGCCAAGCCCATCGGCATTGCCGGTAAATTCCGGCATGTCAAAGCTGACCCGAACATGGCTCTGAGCGCCTAAATTGTAGATTTCATCCGGTGCAATTTTTTCAATAAGCCGGAAAAGGTTGGACGAGTCCATTAAATCTCCATAATGCAAAATTAGCCTTTTATCCGGCACATGGGGGTCTTGATAGATGTGTTCAAGCCGGGCTGTGTTAAATGACGAAGATCGACGAATTAGGCCGTGAACTTCATAACCTTTTTCCAAAAGCAGCTCTGCTAAGTATGAACCGTCTTGACCGGTAATTCCCGTTATTAAAGCTTTTTTCATTGTTTAATGATTTTAAAAAAATGCAAAATTGGAGTTTTTTGCGTTTCTAATATAATTAAAAAGTTTAAATTTGTCAAAGACATATTACATCAATATTAACAAATAAAAACTAACTTTATTTGTAGAAATTTTTTGTTTACTTATACCATTCAGTAGTCTTTTTCAAGCCTTCAACAAAATTTACTTTCGGCTGGTAGCCAAGCAGCTTTTCGGCTTTGGTGATGTCAGCAAGGGAATTTTTTACATCTCCCGGCCGGCTTTGATCAAATTTAGGCTTAAGGTTTTTGTGTAAAATTCGATTGAGATGATTAACTAATTCCAAAAGGGAAGTCGATTTCCCGCAGGCGATGTTTATAGTTTCGCCCTTACCCACCTGCGGAGAGGTCATGGCTAAGAGGTTAGCCTGGACGACATTTTCAACATAGGTAAAGTCTCGGGATTGGGTGCCGTCACCATGAATGACCGGTTGCGAATTTTTAAGCATAGCCGTTATAAATTTTGGTATTACGGCTGCATACTCGGATTTCGGATTTTGGTGCGGACCAAAAACATTAAAATACCTTAAGCAAACCGTTTTTAAGCCGTAAATGTGAGAAATTACTTTGGCATATTCTTCGCCGACAAGTTTATTTACGGCATAAGGCGAAAGCGGCATGGCCTTCATCGCTTCACGTTTAAATTTTATTTTATCATAACCGAAATGCTTGCGGTTTCCGTAAATTGAAGAAGAAGAAGCTAAAACCACGCGTTTTACCTTAGCGTCGTGCGCAGCCAATAAAACCTGAAAAGTTCCGTTAACATTCACATCGTGCGAAGCCTTTGGATTATTTATTGACCGAGGAACTGACGGCAGAGCAGCCTGGTGAAGAATGTAATCTACACCCCGGAAAAGCTTTTTTAGCAAAGCTGAATTTCGAATATCGCCTTTGACAAACCGTATTTTTGATTTAAGCTCTTTAAGGTTTTCCAACCGTCCGGTCGAAAGGTCGTCTAAAACGATTACTCTAAAGTTCCGATTCACTAATTCTAAAGTGATGTTGGAGCCGATAAACCCCGCACCACCTGTAACTAATACTTTCATAAGTAGGAATTAAATTATATTCGAATTATAGCTTTTTAGAAAAAGTTTATTGGGCCCACAGGTGGTGCGGGGTAAACCCCACTTGTCAGTGGTTAGTACGGTTTTCATGGTTTGTTTCTTAAAAATTTAATTCTAGGAAAATATTTTTTAATTATTAATAATATGGCCGGAACAAGCCCGCAAACTAAAATGCTGATAATTATGTTTAAGTAATTCAGGCTTAATCCAAATCTATTGGCCATATAGATAAATATGGTATTAAAAATAATACCTAAAATAATTGCATTGATCGCCCTCTCAAAGTTAAAGCCAGCCGGGGTTTTGAAGAAAAGCAAACTCCAGGAGTAACCTGCCAGCAAGAAGATAAGTATTCCAAAAATCGCTTTTAAAATCGACATGTGTTGTAAGCATTAGCTTTCGCGGAGTTTAAAATATAATAAAAAAGTAAAGATTTGTCAAAAAAGAATTAAAGTGTTATTTTTAGTATTAGTTTCACCGGGTCTATCTTTAAATAAAAATGTTGAGTGTCTCGAGTTTAAAAAATTTTTTTTATTCGCAGAACCGAGAAAATGCCAGACAATTTTTGAGCCTGTTTGCCTTTGAATTTTTTCAGAATGCCCTGTTTTTTTATCTCTTTTTCTACCTTTTGGAGTTTTTTCAGCCCGGCCGGGTCAGCCGATATTTTCCCCTGAATATCCTGCTTTTTTCCGTGCTTGCAGCCGGTTTGCTTGTGGCGATATTTCCTCATAATCAGAGCCAGAAATTTTCGTTCCGAAGAAAAACCGTTTCGCATTTCGTTTGGGTAGGAATTCTTATTATCTTTAATCTCCTGGTTTTCAACAAATTAAAAGCCTTGGGCAGCGTTGCTTTGCTGGTGCTGTGCGCGTCAATTATTTTTAGTTCCGCCATTCTTTTTGAAGTGATTTCTGAAAAAAATGATTAATTTTCTCCAGTATTTCAGAAAAAAAATCAACACGACGCAAAAATGGATTCGCGTCGTAATTCTGGTCATCTTTGCGCTTATTTTTTTCTGGATTGCCGAAGAGAATGTGGCTTTTTTTGGCGTTCATAAAATCGTCGTTAAGAATTTTTTAAACCTGCCCGGTTCAGTTTTATTAACGCCGGGTTATGAAGTTGGAGTTCTGGATACAGGCGATGGCCTGGCGGCCAGGCCTTTCCGGAGTCGCTCCGAGCTCCAAGTGACTCTGCCCCGAGGTTTTGAGACTATGGATGTCAAAGCCGAAGTGAGAATGGACACATATAGTCAACTGACATTAGGTGGGGTGGTTCAAACCGGGATGGAGGCCGATAACTTGACCGTAATAAATCCGCGGGCGCTGGAAGACGGCTTTACGCAAATCCCTTTGGAAGGCGGGAATATATTACTAAAAGACGCTCAGATAAACAGCTCGGCAGATTTTTTCAAGAATTTTTTCGAATTCAAAAAAATCATTGGTATTGGTCCAGCGCCGTTGGACCTGGTGCCGATGCCAGACTTCAAGCCAGAGCTAAAAGCGCTTTCCGTTACTTTGCCCCTGCGCTCCAGTTTTGACCTGAATGTTTATTTGAATCAGGAATCCAAATCCATAAAGTTTATAAAACAAGACTTAAATTACCAACCAGGGCCGGATTCCTTAACCCTAACTTTAAAAAAAGGCCATAAAAGAATTTTAACGAAAACTATTTCCGATAACGAATTGACTAATGGGTCAAAGGGTCAACCACGTGAGATTTTCGTGGAGCTGCCGAATTTGGAACCGGGTCTTTATAGTTTTTTGTTCCGACCGAATAATGAGGATAGCGTGGTTAAAAACCTTGAAATTTTTGGGGCCGAACCAAAACTGACAGGCAACATATTCTTAGGTCCGGTTAGCAAAACATTCGCTTTGTTTACGGCTTGCAACAAAATTCAGGTCGAAGCCGTAAAGAACTCTGGCTTCCAGGATGTATTTTTTAACAACCGTAAGATCTACATTAACAAAGCTAAGGAAAGTTTTAACTTGAGTACCAGTGAAAAACTTGATTTTTATAAAATCGAATGGCACCGAGGCGATATCGCCATTCGTTCGGACTGCGGTTTTTATCTGCAGACCGACCTGCCATTTCGGAACGAACTTAATAAATATTTCAAGAATGTCACAGTTGTATCGCAGTTGAACAAAGAACTTCTTGAAGAAGCTGATGCCGTGTTAAACAGTTTCAGCGAAGCCAAATTTAGAAAAGACCATTTTATAGTTAAAAAGACATTTGATCTAAAAGAACTGGCGGCCAACGGTAAAACTTTTTCTTTTTATCTGGAAACGCCGAACTTAAACAGTCGCGCGGGTGGCTTCCTTTATATTAAAAGGCTTGAATTTATTGCCAGACGCCCAGCGTTTTCTTTAAGCGATATTCCCAAAGCCTTTAAAGCCGTTTTTAAATAATATGCCCGATATTGATGGCGTAAAAATTAAAATATTAAAGGTTCATCAGGACATCCCTGACGCAGATCAGCCGGATATTAAACCCGGATTTTTGATGGAAGTTTTGCGGAAAGATGAGGGTTTATTAAAAAAATTTGGCCAAACCACCTTTACTGTGGCTTACCCGGGCACAATCAAGGCCTTTCATTGGCACAAAAAACAGGCTGACCTTTGGTTCGTGGCAACAGGTAAGGCCGTGGTGGTTTTGCACGATTTGCGGTCTGATTCGCCGACTTTCGGCCAAACACAGGAAATTTTGGCCGGCCAGGGTGACTACAAGGTGATTCTAATCCCGATCGGGGTGGCCCACGGCTACAAAGTCTTGGGCACTGAACCGGTTTTGCTTTTCTACCACACTACTGAAAGTTACAACCTGGAAAACCCAGATGAGGAAAGGATTGCTTATGATGATCCAAAAATTGGATTTGATTGGGATAAACTCGACTTGTCATCCTGAATTTATTTCAGGATCTCTAAATTTATTAACCTAGATCCCGAAACGAGTTCGAAATGACAAAAATATGAAATTACTGATTACCGGTGGCGCAGGCTTCATCGGTTCCAACTTCATTCACTACATACTAAAAAACCATCCCGAAGATGAGGTGGTTAATTTTGACAAATTAACCTACGCCGGGAATCTTGCTAATTTAAAAGATGTTGAGACAGATAAAAGGTATAAATTTTTTAAAGGCGATATTGCCGATAAAAGTTCTGTTTTAGAGGCAATTGGCGATTGTGAAGCAATAATAAATTTCGCGGCCGACACGCATGTCGACCGGTCCCTTTTGGATCCAGACGCTTTTATTCGAACTGATATTATCGGCACACGCGTTTTGCTGGATGTGGTTAAGGAAAAAAAACTTAAGCGTTACATTCAGATCTCTACCGATGAAGTCTATGGTGATGTGGAAAAGGGTATTTTTTGCAAAGAAACCGATCCGTTAAGACCCTCGAGTCCCTACTCGGCCTCTAAAGCTGCGGCGGACTTGCTGGTTTTAGCCTATCGTCGCACCTGGAATTTGCCGGTTTTAATCACTCGTTGCACGAATAATTACGGTCCGAATCAATACCCAGAAAAATTTATTCCTTTAGCGGTTACCAATTTGCTCCAGAATCAAAAAGTCCCAGTCTATGGCGATGGATTACAAGTTCGAGACTGGCTGTATGTGGAAGATCACTGTCGAGGCGTGGATTTGGTTCTACGCAAAGGCCAGGAAGGCGAGGTTTATAATTTCGGGGCCAATCAAGATCCGGAATGGCCAAATTTAAAAATTCTAGAAGCAATTTTAAAACAGCTTAATAAGGGTGATGAATTTAAGAGCTTTGTAGCTGACCGCGCAGGCCATGATCGTCGTTATGCGGTAGATACATCCAAGGCCGAGCAAGAACTTGGTTGGAGACCAACGACAGGTCTTACAGAGGGTCTTAAAGCTACCGTAGAATGGTATGTTGACCGCCAGGATTGGTGGCACCCCTTAAAAAGTGGGGAGTTTCTGGCTTATTACAAAAAACAGTATCAGGACCGAAAATGAAAAAAGTTTTGGTCATTGGCGCCAAAGGCATGTTGGGGCAAGAGATTGTTCGGGTTTTTGGCGATACAGGCAATTTTGAAGTTATGGCATGGGATCGGTCGAATATCGACATTACTGATTTCCAACAAGTTCAAAATAAAATTCCGGCAATAAAGCCCGCAATATTAATCAATTGTGCAGCGTACAACAATGTTGACGGCGCAGAAGTCGAAGCAGACGCGGCATATCTCTTGAATGCGAAAGCGGTTGAAAATTTGGCAAAAGTTTGTAAATTTACCGGCATTACTTTTGTCCATTATTCCACGGATTATGTTTTTAGCGGCCGCGAATCAGCCGGCTATGCCGAGGATGCGAAGCCCGACCCGCAAAGCGTTTACGCCAAATCTAAATTCGCCGGCGAAAAAGCGGTTCAAGGCGTTGATGGAAATTTTTACCTTATCAGACTTTCACGGCTTTTTGGCAAACCCGCCGAATCCGCAAAGGCTAAGAAAAGTTTTGTGGACATTATGTTGAATTTAGCCAGAACCAAGTCTGAAATTGAAGTGGTTGATGAAGAATACGCCAGCCCGACTTACGCGACCGATCTGGCCAAAGCGACTCTGGACATTTTAAAATTTCAATCACCGTTCGGGATTTACCATCGCACTAATGACGGCGCTTGTACCTGGTTTGAATTTGCCAAAGAAATTTTTCGTCAAACCAATATGCAAACCAAGGTTATTCCGGTTAGGGCTGATAAGTTTCTGCGCCCTGCTGCGCGACCGAAATTTTCTAAACTTATATCCACTAAGCTACCAACACTAAGACCTTGGTCAGAGGCTTTAAAAGCATATTTAGACCAAGCAATACTTTAGGGTTTGTTTAACTACTGGCAGAGCTGTTAAAATAGTTTTATGTTTCCTGGACACGCGCAAGTATTAAAGAAAACCGCAATTCCCAACAAATTTGTGGTGATTTTTTTGCTTTGGTTGGCCTTATTCGGCTTTTACAGTTTCACTGCCTGGAACATTCTTGATTGGCCGGTTTTTAGCTCGCCTGACGAAACTGCGAATTTCATCTTTGCCAAAGAATATGAAAATTCCAGTGATTTAATTATCCAGAGCAAGCCTTCGGCGAATTGGCGAAGTATCATGAATTCACAGGGGATTTTGACTCCGGGCAGCTTTGTTTTTTTTCCGGCTTTTTTGGGCATGTTGGGGAAATTTTTTGGAAATCTGGGGATTTTAATGATTGGTCCGTTTTTAGCTTCACTAGCCGTGATATTTTGGTGGAAACTGGTCAAAAGTTTGAGCGGCGACAAAAGAATGGCCTGGCTGGCAAGCGTGATTTTGGCCACTTTGCCAATTTTTTGGTTTTACGCCAATCGGGGCTTGTGGCAAAACGGAGTTTTTACCAGCTTTTTAATCATTAATTTATTTTTTTTGATTTTAGCTTGGAAAAAAAGGCATTGGGCCTTGAGTCTGGCAACCGGCTTGCTTTGGGGCGTGATGCTGGCAATCCGGCCCAGCGAAATTATTTGGCTAGTCAGCGGTTTAATGGTTTATTGCGTTTTTAATTTCAAAAAAATTCCTTTAAAGCACCTTGGTTGGTTTTCCCTGGGCGCGTTTTTGCCTCTGGGCATTTTGTTTTCTTTACAAGGGCATACATACGGCAACTTGCTTTCCTCTAGTTATAGGGCTGAAGGGGTTTTTACAATTCAAGCAGAAGTCAACGAGTCAAGCGTTTTTACTAAAATAAAAGCTATTTTTTTCCCGTTTGGGGTAAATCCGGCAAAAGCTTTTTCGACTTTTTATCAGGAGGTCGTTAAGCCTTTTTGGTATTTTTTTGTTTTAGGCGTGCCGGGCTTGATTTTGTTTTTTTTCAGGTGGCGGCAATGGCCGGATTTAAGGAGATTTGTGCTGTACGGGCTGATCAGCGTATTTTTTTTGATAGTGCTTTACGGCAACTATCAATTTATCGAATACCCGGCGCTCAGCAAGCCCACCTTGGATTCGTCATATTTTCGCTATTGGTTGCCCGTGCTGGTTTTTTTGTGTTTGGGCAACGCCAAAATTTTAGCGGAAATTTTTCAATTGCAAAATCGTTTTTATAAACTCGTTGCTTCCGCGCTTTTAATTGGCGTGTTAGGTTTTGGTTTGGTTTTAATTTGGAATTCTGAAATTGGCATAAAAGAAAACTTTACCAAGTTCGAGCTTTGGCAAAAGCAGTCTAGATGGCTTTATGCGAACACACCCGTTAACGCGGTCGTGATTGGCACCGATAAACTAATTTTCCCGCCGCGTACAGCCGTGGGCTATAATGGTTTTCAAATTCCCTTGGATCGCATTAACGCCCAAACCCTTGCGGCAGGCGAGGTGTATGTTTTTCTGGCAAACCCCGCTGAACTAGCGCGCCTAAAATTAAACTTGCCGGAGTTTAATTTTTCCGAAATCCTGCCAGGTCCGGGGGATTCAGGCTTGGTAAAAGTTGAATAATCTCTCGGAAATCCTAAAAGAATTCCGCTTTCAACCATTTCAGCAGATTGCCGTCCTTGACCAGCAGGTTTACTTGGCCTACCTGGTTGGCGAAAATTGCTTTGGTGATGCCTTCGATTTTGGGTGAATACACTTGGTTATATTCCAAGTTTCTCGTGATCAGCTCGTTCTGCCGGATGAGCAGCAAAGTTTGATTGCCTAAGTGGACGGGCGCGATTACGGGATTTGCCCAGCGGGAAAGGATTGAGTAATTGCCGCCTGGATCGATTAAATAAGCCGAATTTGCATTGGCAATAAGCCAGGAATCGGTTTTTGGCACGGCTTGCAGGTCGGAAAAACTAAAAGGCAATTCCACGATCTGCTCATCTAAAAAACCGGATTTAAACCATAAACTTTTGCCAGTAGACGAGTCAGTCACCCAAAAGACATGGTTTTTGAAATTTAAAATTGGCGTCTGTAAAGCCGGGAGCGTTTTTGATCTTTGAATTTTCGCATTCAGGTCGAGCCAAAGTAACCTAAAATCCCCGTTTGCATTTTTTTGAAGTCCCAACAAGGTGTTTGCGTTTATAAGTTTTATATCAAGCAAGTCACCGACTGCCAAGTTCTGCCAGGCGTTATTTTGAAAGGTCGCATAGCCAGTTTTGGTTTTAATGAGGATTGTTTGGTCCAGATTTTGTAGAAACTTTGAAAAGCTAGGGAATTTAGGCAGAAATTTGACCACACCGTTGGTTGTGAATAGCACACTGGGACTTTGGTCTTTTTGAAAACCAAGCACTGAAGTCCCATCATCGCTCCAGGCGATTTTTTCCAAATTGTCGACTTTCGGGCTAGTAAAAATTTCTTTTGGCGAAGCAATGTTTATGGAGTTTTGATTTAGCCAGGCAAGTTTGTCACCCGCGGGCGAAAATTCAGCGGTAGGCGGGATGGCGGAACGAACAACAGAAAAAATATCAGATTTAAGAAGGCGTAGGTTGTTTAAAATCACGCTTTCGCTGTCTTGTACCTCCGTTTCCATCAGCCAATCTTGGTACCCTGGTGCCTCGATTCGAATTTGGATTTTACCCGGCAAAACATTGCGCAGTCTGGCGGGCAAAGCGCTGGCCGAGGTCTTTTTTCCGTCCAGGAAGATTTTCACATTTTTTGGTTCACCGGAAATGAAAATCACGCCAGTTTTAGTGATTCGGAAAGGCGAAAAATCCAGCCGATAGCCGCGGGCATAAGCCAAAGTCAGGGGGGCAATTAAGAAAAATACGACAAAAAAAAGTAAGGCCAAGATTCTTCGATAACGGAGGTTCATAACTCAATTTAGCATATCCAATTTTTGTAATCCTGTACACTAAAAGTGATCGAGTTTAATCATTAACATCAATGAAGGTTTTTACTCTGTTTCATGTTTTGTGGATATTAGTCCTATTCTGGCAGAGCTTCATTTTTGTTAAGGATTTAAGTATACTTAAAATGTTATGTCATATTTTGAAATTTCCGGAGGAATTGCCTTAAAAGGCCGAACCCGAGTTGCTGGGGCGAAAAATGCCGCGACCAAGTTAATGGTCGCGACTTTACTAACTGACGAACCGTGCCGGCTGGAATACTGCCCGCAATTGGGAGATACGGAAATAACCAAGGAACTGCTGGAAATCGTCGGCGGTGTATGCGAACGGGAAGGCTCGATAATGCACCTGCAAACATCGAAATTGCGTACGACAACGGTTAACGCTTTATCCCGCAAGAACCGAATTCCAATTTTGGCGTTGGCTCCGCTCCTGCACCGGGGAGGACGCGCCCAGGTGCCGGTTTTGGGTGGCGATAAAATCGGCCCTCGGCCGGTGAATTTTCACCTCGAAGCATTAAGGCAAATGGGCGCGATAGTTGAAGAAACCGATGCCGCTTATGTCGCCAAAGCCGAAAAATTAGTCGGGGCAAAGATTGTTTTGCCGTTTCCTAGCGTTGGCGCCACAGAAACTGTGCTTTTTGCTGCAGTTTTGGCCAAAGGCAAAACCCGCTTGGAAAACGCTGCAATTGAACCGGAAGTTTTGGACTTGATTATGTTCTTGCAGAAGATGGGGGCAATTATTCATTTGGGCGCGAATCGCATAATCGAAATTGAAGGTGTTGAAAAACTGCACGGTGCCGGACATCAAGTCAGCCCGGATCGGAATGAAGTTGTTTCCTTCGCTGCGGCGGCAATTGGCACGGCTGGCGATATTTTTGTGGAAGGCGCTGAGCATCAGCATCTAATCAGCTTTTTAAATGTGGTTAGGAAGATCGGCGCCGATTTTGAGGTTCATCACGACGGCATTCGCTTTTGGCGGACCGGTAGGCTGAAGGCCGTTGACCTTGAAACAGACACCCATCCGGGGTTTATGACAGACTGGCAACAGCCGATGTTAGCCGTGCTGACGCAAGCTCAAGGCCAGTCCAGTATTCATGAAACTATTTATGAAGATCGTTTTGGTTATACGCATGACTTGCAAAAAATGGGGGCGAAAGTAGAAATTTCTGAAAAGTGCCGAGACTTCCATTGTCGTTTTGCAAATCGGAATGCCAAACATTTCGCCAAAATCTCCGGGCCAACCCGCTTACACGCTTCTGAATTACACGTGCCGGACATTCGTGCGGGTATGGCGCATCTGATCGCCGCCTTGATTGCTCGTGGCGTTTCCAAGGTCACGGGGATTGAACATTTGGACCGCGGCTATGTCAAGTTGGAAGAACGCTTGCAGCAACTCGGCGCAAAAATTCTGAGAAAGAACTAATCTATGCAAAATTCAAACTTAAATCCCGTGCTTTCAAATCCAAAGCCCAAATCACCCAAACGCCGACCCTCTGGCTTGGCATTTTTGGTTGGCGCCGTTTTGGTAATTGGCTTTATTTTCGGTTTTCAAGCTGGCCAAAAGACTCCTGCCGGCCAAAATCTCTTTGAGGGCTTAAAGGCGATAAGCCAACTTTCGCCTAAAGGGTCGACGGTTTTTGAGCAAGTCATGGACAGTTTGGAGAATCAGTATTTTGAACAACCCTTGGACAAGCAGAAGCTTTTTTACGGCGCCTTGCAGGGCTTGGTGCAGAACTTGGGCGATCCATACTCGGCCTTTTTGACTCCAGACGCGGCCAAGGCTTTTAAAGCGGATTTGGACCTAAGCATTGAGGGCATCGGCGCTGAAATCGGCTATAAGGATAAAAAGTTGGCCATTATCTCGCCCTTGCCAAATTCGCCCGCAGAGAAAGCGGGCTTAAAGGCTGGGGATTTATTACTGATGGTTGACGGGGTGAATGTAGTCGACCAAACCTTGGATGAAGTAATTAGCCGAATACGAGGTAAAGCCGGTACTAAGGTAAAAATAACCGTGAATCGCAATGGTGAGGAGAAGGGCTTTGAAATAATCAGGGAAAAAATCGTGATTTCCAGCGTGAATTCCCGCACCGTGGAAGGAAAATTTTTAGTGGTTGAAATTGTCAGCTTCAACGAAGAGACTTTGCCAAAACTCGATGTGGTTATTCAAGACGCGCTTTTACAGAAACCCGCGGGCCTTATCTTAGACTTGCGAAACAATCCCGGCGGTCTTTTGGAAACTGCCATTGAAGTCGCCGGGGAATTTTTAGGTGAGCGGGTAATTGTCAAAGAAAAAGACGCCCAAGGCCAGGAAAGGAACGATCAAGCCACGCGGGCAGCCCGACTGCCGGACGTGCCCTTGATTGTTTTAGTCAATGAAGGTAGCGCCTCTGCTTCTGAAATTGTCGCCGGTGCATTACAGGATTATAAGCGTGCGACGATTGTCGGGACCAAGACTTTCGGCAAGGGTAGCGTCCAGACGCTGGAAAATCTTTCTGACGGTTCGCAGTTAAAATTGACCGTGGCAAAATGGTTCACGCCGAATGGACGTTCGATTTCTGATGTCGGGATTACGCCGGATATCATTGTTAAAGATCCGGAGCAGGCCGGCGAGGCAAATGACACGCAATTACAGAAAGCTCTGGAAATTTTAAAAAAACTATGAAAGTCGTCTTTTTAACCAGCTTTTCGACTTACCAAGCCGGCCGTGTCTACAACGTGGCCGATGGCTTTGCGCGAAATTATTTATTGCCGAAAGGTTTGGTAAAATTGGCGGATGAACACACTGTAAAATCCGTTCTTGATCAGCAAAATCAGAAAAAATCTTTAGAGGCAAAGCAAAGTGCGGAGTTAGTTCATGAACTGGAAAAACTCAACGGCGGAAAAATAAGCATACCCGCGAAGGCTGCGGAAGGCGGGAAATTATATGCAGCGGTTTCGCCTGAAGCCATCGGGCAAGCCATCTTTGCTAAATTCGGCTTTAAATTGCCCGGAAAATTATTTAAGCAGTTACCAAGCCTGAAAACCAAAGGTCAGCACGAGATAGTTTTGCAGGAAAACGGAAAAAGCATTAAATTTATTTTAGAGCTATGAGTCCCAGAAAAACTTTTTATATTTTCGTTACCGGCGGGGTCTGTTCGGGTTTGGGTAAGGGCATAACGGCGGCTTCCATTGGGTCTTTGCTGAAAGCCAGCAAAATGTCGGTTTTTTCAATAAAGTTTGACCCCTATTTGAATGTTGATCCGGGAACCATGAATCCTTACCAGCATGGCGAAGTTTTCGTGCTGGACGACGGCACAGAAACCGATTTAGATTTGGGCCATTACGAAAGGTTTTTGGATGTTCGGCTTTCGCGTTATTCCTCGGTAACCACTGGGCAGATTTACCAGCGGGTTATCGCACAAGAGCGCGCCGGCCGCTTTTTAGGCAAAACTATCCAGATAATTCCCCACATTACCAATGCCATAAAGCAGTCAATTCAGGATGTAGTGGAAAAATACAAACCCGATGTCTTGATTATGGAAATTGGCGGCACAGTCGGCGATATCGAGGGCGAACCGTATCTGGAAACCGCCAGGCAAATGAAAAACGAGCTCCCGAACCAGGTGCTTTTGGTGCATGTGGCCTTATTGCCTTTTTTAAAGACCAGCCGGGAACTGAAAACCAAGCCGGTCCAAGGTTCAGTTAGGGAATTGCAGCGCGCCGGTATTCACCCGGACATCATTATTGCCAGGGCTGATGAAAAAATTAAAAAGGAACATTTGGAAAAATTATCACTTTTTTGCGGTGTGCCGGTCGAGTCGGTAATTCCAGTGGAAACTTTCAATAGCATTTATGAAGTGCCAGTAAATTTGGAAAAGTTTAATATCACAAAGCAGATTTTTTCAACCTTTAACTTGCCTTACCGCCGACCGGCGATCAATCCTTGGCGAGAGCTCATTAAAAAAATTCATGATGGCGGCACAAAAATTAGAATTGCTGTGGTCGGTAAATACACGGAACATGGTGATGCCTATCTTTCGGTAGTTGAAGCTTTAAAAAGCGCGGCATGCGCAAATTCGGTGAAGTTGATGTTAGAATGGGTGGATGCTGAGAAATTGGAAACAAATGACGAAAGGGAATGGTTGAAATTAAAGCAGGCTGACGGAATTTTGGTGCCCGGCGGTTTTGGTGCCCGCGGAATTGAGGGCAAAATTCAGGCCGTCAAGTTCGCTAGGGAGAATTTGATCCCTTATTTCGGCCTGTGTTTGGGCATGCAGATCGCTACGATTGAATACGCTCGAAATAAAGCTCTGCTTAAAAACGCCAACAGCACTGAATTTCAGCCCGACACCAAAACCGCGGTGATTCATATCATGCCAGATCAAGAAAAAAAGCTTTTGGAGCAGGATTACGGCGCAACCATGCGCTTGGGCAACTGGGCTTGCAAACTGCAAAGCAACACGCGAAGCGCAGCTGCTTATGGCAAATCCGTGATCCAGGAGCGTCATCGGCATCGTTATGAATTCAACAACCAGTACCGTGAAGCTCTGGAAAAAGCGGGGTTAAAAATCGCAGGCAGTTCGCCAGACGGCCGTTTGGTAGAAATCGTGGAAATCCCTGATCATCCTTGGTTTGTTGGCGTGCAATTTCACCCGGAATTTACCTCTCGGCCTTTGCAGGCGCACCCGCTGTTTCGGGGATTCATTGCCGCCGCAAAGCAAAACAAAAAATAAGCGTCTGGCTGGCAGCTCGCCCTAGTTAATACGCGTACTATCCGCTTAAGCAATTTTGTTTACTTTACAGGTGATATTTCAACGAATTTCGCTGTCACCAGCTGGCCGTTGAATCTTCGGATTTTTCGGGAATAAAATTTTACTTTGCCGTTAATTGCGGCAAAAAGCGTGTCGTCATTTCCTCTTTTTACATTTTTACCCGGTCGAACTTGCGTGCCTCTTTGCCGGATGATAATTGCGCCAGCTTTGGCTTTTTGGCCGGCAAAGATTTTAACCCCCAGGCGTTTAGCCTGCGAATCCCGACCTAAACTGGTTGTGCCGACACCCTTAACATGAGCCATAATTGAAAAAGCTAAAAAACTAGTGAGAGAAGTTTATTACAGATTTTTTAGGCCGTCAACCCCGCACAATTTTTTTCAAAAAAAGGGTGTTTTTAGTTGTGGAGATCAGTATTGTTGCGGTCATTGGTTGTGGTTTAAACTTAGTTTAACAACCCAAAAACTCTAACTACAACCATTTATCTAAAAGTGGTGCGGGTCAGGAGGGCTTAGTGGAAAGGGTCAGTAATTTTAACTTCCGACCCGGTATTTTTTTTGTCGTCCAGGTTTTTCTTTATCGCTTCGAAATCGGTCAGTCTCAAACGCTCCTGCTTTTGCTGGAGTTTATCTTCGGGGACTTCGGTGGAAATCAGAGTTTGGTACCAGCCATTGTAATTCTGCCATGTAATAAAAGCCAGACTGACGAGGATGATAATAATTAAGGCAAAACCCACGAAATTTCCAAGTTTCTGTATCTGCAGGTGGAGATGGGGTCTTTTAAAAATAAGTTTCATATTTAATGCCAGGGGATAACGCCGGCAAGGGAAAGATTTGCCAGGTTATTTTCGCCCTTCTGTAAACTAAGATTTGAAATTAGAACATATGAACTGTTTGCCTCGAAAGTTTTTAAGAAATTCAGAAGGTTTTCAACCGCCCCGTCTAATGTCAGGCTAAAGCTTTTTTCTTCTAAAATATAAGTTTTGTCTGTACCGGTCGGTTTTCGGGACGGCTCGGTTATTTTTAGGTCGTGTTCTACGCCGAATTGGGCAGCCAGGCCCTCGACATATTCGACGAATTTTAAAGCTTGCTTCCGGTCAAGGACGGCTTGGTTTAGTGCGTCAGAGCTTTCTTGGATCTGGTCGAGCTGTTTAGTTAGAGTTGAAAGGTTTTGTTTTTGACGGTTGTTCAATTCAATATTCACCCGTGAATCAACAACTGTGTTTTTTTCTTGATTCAGCTTGTCCTGCAAGAAGACGAAATTTAACCAAACTAAAGCCAGGAAAAGCGTGATCCCAAGTATTGAAATGGTCAATAATTTAGTTTTTGGGGAAAATTGCATTTAAAGCTTGGGTAAATTTTTTAAATTGACCGAAATGGAAAAGCTAATGTCAGACTTTTTGGTTTGTAGCGGGAAAACTACATCCGATACTAAGTCGCTTTGCTGCAGGATTTTTTCGTACTGGATGTAAGCGTCGCGGGTTTCAGCCTGTCCGATGAAATTCAATGTGCTGGTCTTTTGATCGAAAATTAGTGAGCTCAATTTTATGCCGCTGGGCGTCATGCTTGTAAATTTGCTTATCAACGGACTCCAGCTGACATACCGTTTTTGCAGATTTTGTAAAACTGATATTTGAGAATTCAATTCTTTAATTCGGTCGGAAACCGTGGATTGACCCTGGGAACGAAGTAAAAGTGCTGCTCGGTCGGCGTCTAGGGCAAGATCTGAGGCTTTTTTATTCAAAAGGCTCGTGCCGACCACCAAACTTATGGCGTAAATAATTTCCAAGCTGATAATGGCGAAGACTACAGTTTTAATCATGGCCGAAATCGCTCGCAATTTCAGCTCTTTTTGCATTTGGGGTGAAGTCAGATTTATGAGCATCATAAATTTTTATCCGTGAACCAAGGCAGGTTACTCGCGCCGCGTAGAGCTAAACCGATTGAGGTGGCGAAAGAAGGGCCTAAATCCTGCAGTTTCTTGTCTGGCAGGATTACATTGGCCGGCCAAGTACCCAGACTGACTGGCAGATCAATGATGGATTGGATTAAATCAGTCAAATGGCTTAATTTTGCGCCACCGCCGACTAAAGTAATATCCTGAACGCTCAATTCTTTGGGCGAATGTTCTTCGTAAAAACTGATAATCTCCATTATTTTTTGGACTAGCGGTTTTAGTTCCGGCTCTAGGATTTGTTTAACCACGCCTTTTCCGCGGCGGGGATCCAATCCGCAGATTTTTTTGGCCTGCTCGGCTTCGGCCACGTTCAAATTTAATTTAAGTTGGAGCAAGCTGGTCAACTCGTTGCCCGAGAGATTAAGCGTCGACGAATATGCTACAAAATCTGATTCGGTTATAACTATACCTGTCCGGGTAGCGCCGAGATCCACGATCATATGACTGCCGGCCTTCGATCTGCCGCTCAAGGCAAAGCGGCTGATGGCAGCCGATTCGGTTTCAAGAATTATTGGCGTCAAGCCGGCGGCTTTACTCATGGTCAAGTAGCTTTCGATTAATAATTGCGGGGCTACCGACACCAAAACTCGAATGGTTTTACCCTGGGAATCAGGCGGGTCAATTAGTTGCCAGTCAATGTAGGCCTCATCAAGATTTAAGGGTATGTGCTCGGCCAGACCTTCTCTTAAATTCATTTCGAAATTTAGTTCATTGCTCCGAGGAACCTCGATTATTTTGGTAAAAGTTTTTCGTTCGGGCAAGCATAAAATAGCGGCTTTGGTGCTTGGATGTTTCAGGCTTGGTTTCTTCACCAAATCTTTGAGGACTTCAACCACAATTTTTGAATCCCGGATTTCGCCGTCGACGATCGCGCCCTCGGCAACCGGTCGAGCGCTAATTGAATGGAGTTTGAATTTTTTATTCTTTGGCAAAAGCTGTGCCATCCGAATCACTTGATCGCTGACATCAATTCCGATTGCGTTTTGGAAAGGCCTAAGAAATTTCATGGCAATTTAGCTAATCTGATCGCTTAGTGAGTATATGGGCAAAATAACTGCAACCACAATACCGCCGACACCCGCGCCCAGAATCAGAATCAGGACGGGTTCTAAAATTGCGGTTAGGTTAGACATGATTTGGTCGACTTCCTCTTCGTAAAATTTGGCAATTTCTTCGCAAATTGAATCCAAAGAGCCGCTTTCTTCGCCGACTGAGATCATTTGCGTGACAATTGGCGGGTAGAGCTGGTTAAATCCCGAAAGTGTGCTGGCAATGCTTGAACCCTTTTTCAGGGAATTTGCGGTTTTTTCCAAAGAGTCTTTGAAGATCACATTCCCAATCGTGCGCGAAATAATTTGAAAGGTTTGAACAATCGGAATATCGGTTTTTAGCAATGAGCTAAGATTTCGAGTAAATCTCGCTAAGTTGATTTTTTTCATTATGGGACCGAAAATTGGCAGCCAAAGCAAGAATTTGTGCCAAAGTTGACGGGTTTTTGGTTTTTTTATTGCCCAGCGGAAAATAAAGACTAAAAAAATTAAGGCGGGAATGATGAAAAAAATGTAATTTTGCAAGAAATTGGAAACGGCTATTAAAATCCGGGTGGGTAAGGGCAGTTCGCCGCCGGTTTGCGTAAAAACCGTTAAAAGTTTCGGAATGACTACTGTCATCATAACGACGCCCAAAATAATCATGGCGCTGACGACAATGATTGGATAAGTTAATGCGCCCCTGACCTTGGAGATTAGCTGGTGTTCTTTTTTTAATTGAATAGTCAAGCGGTATAAAACTTCGTCTAATTTGCCTGAAACTTCACCCGCAGCAATCATATTGACAAACAGTTCTGGAAAAACTTTTGGATATTTGCCCATCGCCACCGAAAGCGCCGTACCGCTTTCGACCTCACGGGTAATTTCTTGAATAATTTTTTTAAAAAATTTGTTTTCAGTTTGTAATGCCAGAGTGTCTAAGGCGTGCCCAAGAGAAAAACCGGTTCGGACCATGACCTGCAAATTTTGCAGAAAAAAGATTTTTTGTACCGCGGGGACGCCGCCAAAAGAAAAGTTAAAACTAAATTTTTTTTTCACGCCCTGGACTACGGGTTTGGAACTTATCATTGCCAAACCGCGGGCTTTAAGCAAAGCCGACAAAAATTGTTCACTTTTCGCTTCAATGGTGTCGCTGACTATTTTACCTTCGGAGTTTTTGGCGGTGTATGAAAATTTTGGCATTTTTTATTCTTTGGTCACCCTTAAGACCTCTTCAATTGTGGTGATTCCGTATTTGGCTTTAATAAAACCATCTTCAGCCATTGTCAACATACCCTGCTTTTGCGCAGCCCGGCGCAAATCTTCAGTTGTGCCCTTATTCAAAATTAAATCCGCGACCTCATGCGTAACCTCCAATATTTCGTAAATACCAATTCGGCCTTTGTAGCCTTCATGATTACACTGCTTGCAACCCTTGCCTCGGTAGAAAAGCAAGGACTCAATGGGCGTAGCCGCTGACATAATTGCGCCCTCTCTTTCCAAAGTTTTTAAGATGTATTCTACGTTAAACTGTTTGTTTAAATCTTCAACCGCGGCTTTGCTTAAGGTGTAGCTTTGGATGCAATGAAGGCAGATTTTCCTAACCAAACGTTGAGCCATTAAAATGTTGGTTGTGGAAGCGATAAGAAACGAAGGTACTCCCATTTCGCCCAAGCGGGGTAGAGCAGTGACTGCGTCGTTGGTGTGCAGGGTGGAAAGCACCAAGTGTCCTGTCATCGCTGCGTTGGCGGCGATTTCCGCGGTTTCATTGTCACGGATTTCGCCGACCATGATGATATTTGGGTCTTGTCGGAGAAGTGATCGCAGGCCGTTAGCAAAAGTAAAACCGATTTTAGGGCTTACCTGGCTTTGGTTAATCTTTGGCATTCGATATTCAATGGGATCCTCGACTGTTGAAATGTTTACTTCAGGCTTGTTTAGTATATTCAAGACTGTGTACAAAGTGGTAGTTTTTCCCGAACCTGTTGGACCTGTGACGAGAATAATGCCATGCGGTTTTTTAATGTTTCTTTTTAGAATTTCCAGAGGCCGTGGTTGCAGGCCCAGCTGTTCCAGAGTTAAGACTTGTGCTGATTCATTCAAGAGCCGCAGAACGGCTTTTTCACCGTCATAAACTGGCAAGATGGAAACGCGAAAGGCGACTTTGTAATCTTTTGAAGTAATTGTAAAGCGTCCGTCTTGAGGCAGACGGTGTTCGTCAATTTTTAGGTTTGAAAGAATTTTGATTCTGGCAATAATGCCGGACTGAGTGTTTTTCGGCAAGGTCATTACTTGTTTTAAGCGGCCGTCGATTCGATAGCGAACAATTAGGTCATTTTCTTGGGGTTCGATGTGGATGTCCGAAGCATTTTCAAAAATAGCGTATTCCAGCATGCTGTCGACAATTCTGACAATCGGCAAATCCTCTGCCAGTTCACTCAATTTTTTGCCGCCTTCGGCTTCAATGCTTTCAGTTTCTTTTGTGATTTCTTTAAAAGTCGCGGAAAGGCCTTTGTGAAACTGACTTAGCGCGTTTTTGATGCTTGACGGGGTCGTGATGGAAATTTCAGGGTTCAGTCCAGTTTTCTTTTTAATAAACTCGAACGTTTGCAAATCCCGCGGATCAAGCGTGGCTAATTTAATCTTTTTGGTATCCATGTCGTAGGCTACTACTTGGTGAACTTGCACCAAGGGTTCAGGCACCGCCTCCAGCACATCTTTGCGAATGGTGGATTGTTTTAAATCCACGAAAGGCAACTTGTAATAGTTGGCAATGGCCTCGTAAAGCACATTCTCCGAAAGTAGATTTTCCTCAATTAAAAAATGCTCCAATTCCGAATTCTGTTGTTCAGCGGACGCGATAGCGGAATTGAGCTGATCCGGAGCTAAGAGATTAGCGTCGGTGATAATTTTGGCTAGGACCTTGGTTTTCATCCAAACTTTGTTTTTAAGACAGGTATGTTTTAATTATAATAAAAAAATTCGATTTTGTACACCCCGCACCACTTTCCAGCAAAGCGCCAATAACTTAGTCCTAAGATATTCATTAGGCAAATAACCTTACACTAAACTTAAGGTTAAATTTGCAAAGTGGTGCGGGGTTAACCACAGACCCGCTAAAAAACTACTTTATTCTGGGCGTACGACCGTTTCGGAAATCGTAAAGGTATATGGAGCCACCGATGCGTACATCCGGTTGATATTTTTTTAGCCACCAATAAGCGCCGTCTTCAGACAAATAGCTGGTCAAGCTAATTGCGACCAGGCAATTTACTTGGTTTGGATCGTGCGGATCTTGGCTAGTTGGCAAGTAGCGATAGTCAATGCCATAGTAAACCAAGCTGGCTTGTCCGAAATAACTCATGCAGACAAAAGGAATTTGATTTTTAATTAAATAGCTTCTAAGTCTTTTGAGATCTTGGCCCCAGTCGACATTCGAATCGACTAAATACTTGTGCCCGTTTTTCTCGCCGCCAATTAATTCTGAAAAATAAGCGGTGTATGCCGGAAAAGCGAGAAGGCTGGTTAATAAATATAATACGGCGATGGCGAAGATTAAAATTTTAAAAACCTGATTCCGATTTTTTACAACTACAGAAAGAAAAATTCCCAGAAAAACAAAAATGGCCGGGTAGATTGGAAAGATATGCCTTTGCCCCAGATTGATGTGACTAGTTAAGCTCCATAAAAAGTACATGATGGAGGCTAAGCCTAAAATCCAAAAGTTGGCATGGCCTTTTGAATTTGATTTTTCCCGCCAAGACCACAGAAAGGCAATTAACGCAACGACGAACAAAACAAGAGTAGCCAAAGGAGTTTTTACCAGAAAAGCCAAGGGGAAGTACCACCACCAGCCAAATTCGGAATATTGGCCGTTGAGATAGGCCAAGTGGCCCCAGTAATCATGATTGACGACTATGGCCAAGCCTTTAAAGTACGACCAATTAAGTATCGGCAAATCTTTGACAATGTAATTTATGGCTTTACCGGTAAAAGTTTTTTCGTCGGATATTTTTATTAATTTTTGGACTAAAGACGCTTTTTGCGAAAGCTCGGGTGAATTAACCAGTATCGCCCGTTCACGGTACAGCTCCTGGACCCACGGATCGTTTTTTCCGGATTTGATTTGGCCGGAATAAACGAGCGTGACGCAGATAAATGTGCCAACAAAAGCAATACCCAGCACTTGAAAAATTTTTACCAAAGCCTTTTTAATCGTCAGCAAATTTCTAGAAACTTGATGCCAAAACCAAATTACTCCAATAAGCAAGATGATGATCCAGAGAAATACGGCTGAAAATTTGGTTACTTGAGTTATGCCAAAAATCAAACCGAAAACCAATGCGTTTTGCCAGCGCCAGTTTTTCAACCATGAAAATAAGAAGTATAGACTTGCGGTAAAACCTAAAGTAACCGCAACATCAGTTGTGATATAGCGGCCATGTGCCAGGAAATTGGGATCCAAAGCATACCAAGCCAGAGCCAGGAAGCCGGCCAGGTCGCCGCCCAGGCGTTTTGCCCAAAGAAAAATAAATAATCCCAGCAGAAGCGCCAAAAAAACCATGGGTAGCCGGCCTAAAAACAAAAGCTGGTCGGCGTCATTCCGGCTTTGGTATAGAAATTCCCGAGCAAATTGCCATTGGTCTCTGGTCTGCCAGGCTGAAGAGCTGAAATTAATATTGGGTTTTGCCAAAACTACCGGCAAAGCCGCCAGTAGTTTGGCTAAAGGCGGGTGTTCTTCGTTAAGCCGATAGTCGCTAGTCAGCCAATATGAAACGCCGGCTGCAAGGTGTACGCCTTCATCAACTGTTTGGACTTCTTGGCGCATTGAGGTAATCTGGAAAGTAGCCATGACTGTCAGGATCCCCACAACAATCAAACCCCGCCAGATTTTCCAGCGATTGTTTTTTTGGAAAGGTGGATTTTCCGGCTGGACCCGAACGGAACTGCTGGGCTTGGGAGTTTCGCTAATCAGCCTGGGGCTGGCCTGGTTTATGGTCATAGTAAATTTTCCAGTCGGTTCGCAAAATGTTGTACTTCATTATAACATTCCTTTTGGCATTGACATGATCGGTGCCTGGTGGCATTTTTGGTTATTGCCGGCAATCGGCACATCTGCCATTTTGTTTAATTTGCTTTTTTTGAGGCCGTGGTTTAAAAGAACAACGGCTCATGGCGCAACTTTCATTCAGTACTGCACAATTTTTATAAGCCTTGGCTTAGCCTGGTTAGTGTGGTTAATTAAATATCAGCAAACCCTAACATGATTGAATTTCAGCCAATAATTAGAATTTTTTTCCTTTCCGCCTTGGCCTTTGTTGCGGCTATGGCCTTTACGCCTATCTGGGCCGGAATTTTGTATCGCTATAAGTTGCGGAAAAAAATTAGGACCTTTGAGGCAGCGCCGGTTTTCGCAAAATTCCACGAAAAAAAAGCTGGCACGCCGACTATGGGCGGGGTTATAATCTGGTTTACCGTCGGGTGTTTGGCTTTGCTTTTTTTCATTATTCGGCAGTTGGTGCCAAGCGGGTTTTGGCATGAGCTGAATTTTCTTACAAGGCAGCAAACCTGGCTGCCCCTAGGCGCGTTAATCGCTTCGGCTTTGGTGGGTTTAACAGATGACTATTTCAATGTTAAAGGTTGGGGTCCCAAAGGCGGTGGTTTGCAAGTCAGACATAAATTGATAATTTACACGGCAATCGCTATTGTCGGCGCTTTTTGGTTTTATTCAAAATTGGGCTTTAGCCTGATTCATGTGCCATTTTTGGGGAACTTTGAATTTGGTTGGTGGTACATTCCGCTGTTTATTTTTATTATTGTTTCGACCGCCTTTTCTGTGAACGAAATTGACGGACTGGACGGTTTGTCAGGCGGTACGTTGTTAGCCGCTTTTGGGGCGTTCGGCGCCATTGCTTTCGCCCAGCAAAGATATGAGCTAGCAGCGCTGTGTGGCGTAATCGGCGGGGCCTTATTGGCTTTTTTATGGTTTAACATCCCGCCAGCCAGGTTTTTTATGGGCGACACCGGCTCAATATCTTTGGGTGTGACTTTGGGCATTGTGGCAATGCTTACTAATCAAGCTTTGCTTTTACCGGTGATCGGTTTGCTGTTCGTCATGGAATCTTTAAGCGTGATAGTCCAACTGATTTCCAAGAAATTTTTTGGCAAAAAACTTTTTTTGTCAGCACCAATTCATCATCACTTAGAAGCGATGGGTTGGTCGGAGTCTAAAATTGTTATGCGTTTTTGGGTCATCGCTGCGGTAACAGCGATCATCGGTTTGGTGATTTTTTTGGTGGACAAGTCCTAATTATCAAAGGTTTTTTCAAGAGCGAAAAGGCGTGGTATGCTTGAACATATGCCGGTTTTTCAGTCGGAAAAATTGAAAAAGTTTCCAGAGTTGGTGCATGGAACCTTAGGTCCGGGGGCTAGGGAAAAAGCCCAAGGGGCGTTTGACCTGAAGAATGCGGAATTATTTTTGGGGCAGCAGGTCCATGGCCGTCGGGTGAAAGTGGTTGGCGAGCAAGGTAATAAAAAGCATGTGTCATTTTTGAAACCTAAAATTTTTTTGAAAACCGACGGCTTATTGACTAAACAGACTGAAAAATATATAGGTATTCAAACTGCTGATTGCATTCCGGCCGTACTTTACGATCCGGTGACGGGCTGGGTCGGAGCGCTGCATATTGGTTGGCGCAGTGCGGTCAGCGGAATTATGGAAGAAGCTTTGAGAAAATTAAGAAAACAAGAAGTCAAATTAAAAGACTTAAGGGTTTGGCTTGGCCCTTCAATTTGTGGTAAATGTTATGACTTTCAAGATCGCAATCACGCTAGAATTTTGGAAGAGCGGTTGGGCTTTAAATCCATGTGGATTCGGGGAAAATTTTATTTTGACTTGAAAGCCGCTGTCGCAAAAAAATTTTTGCAGGCTGGAATTTTAAAAGGCAATCTGGAAGTTTCAAAAATTTGCACGAAAGAGGATTTACGCCTGCCCTCAGCCCGGCGTTCCGGTGGGAAGGTGAAATTGAACGCCTTAAGTTTTATCGGCCGACAGCGTTCAATTTATGATCTGGCCGGAAAAAAAGTTTTAGTCTACGGCCTAGGCATTCAAGGCGGCGGGGAAGCTTGCGCGCTTTATGCCGCCCAACAGTCGGCCGAGGTTTATGTGGCGGACGATAAACCCGCCGAATTTTTCGAAATCGTCGTTAAAAATTTGCACAAGTTTCCAATCAAATATGCATTTGGTCCAGCAGTTAAAAAATTTGTCGAAAAAACAAAATTTGATTTGGTCATTAAAAATCCAGGATTAAATTCAAAAAATCCGGTTTTGAATGAGCTAAAAAGGTCCAAAGTTTTCATCACTAGTGATTTATCGATTTTCCGCGCGAGGACAAAAAATCCCATAATCGCAATTACTGGAACCAAAGGCAAGACCACTACAGCCTTGTGGTTAGCCAGGATGTTAAGCAGCCAGGGCCGAGTCGTGACTGCCGGAAATCTAAAAAGCTCGCCACTTCTGCAAAGGTCGGCATTCGACGGTCAAACGCCTGTCGTTTTAGAAACCTCATCTTTTCAATTGGAGGATTTGACCCTGCCTTTAAAGCCCAAGTTGGCTATTCTCACAAATTTATATCCTGACCATTTAAACCGGCATAAGACAATGGCGTCTTACCAAAGAGCCAAATTTAAAGTTTTTTCCGGCCAAGATAAATCTGATTTTGTCATTCTGCCAAGCGATAACGGTAAACCCAAATTTTCCATACAGAACTTGAAGGCCCGAATTTTTTGGACCAGCTTTAATTATAAACCCAATGCATCGGCTTGGATTGGGTCTGGAAATTTGTTCCTAAAAATTTCGAAAAAGCCGGAAAAGATAATTTCGGTTAATAGGTTAAAACTTAAAGACAAAGCTTCAATGCGCAACGCCATAAATGTTGCTTTGGCCGCGCGTTTGCTTGGCGTAAGTATATCAAATATTCGGAAAGGCTTGCGGACTTTCAAGGGCGCGCCGGAAAGATTTGAACGAATACGAGTTTACAAAAGTCGGACTTTTATAAACAACACTACAGCCACAAACCCTTTTGCTGCAATTTCGGCTCTGGAAAGTTTACCCAAAGGCAGCTTGGTTATCTGCGGAGGCGAAAATAAGGGTTTGGATTTCCGCTTGTTTGCCAAAAAGCTTAATCAGTTCGCTCGCCTGGCAGTCGTGTTACCCGGAACTGCTTCGAACCGAATTTGGCCACTTTTAAAAATCACCAAAAAGCGGGCAAATTCAATGCCTGAAGCTGTGAAGCTTGCCTGGCAGTTTTCAAAACCGAAAGACAGGATAATTTTAAATCCCGGCGCAGCCAGTTTTGGTTTGTTCAAGAATGAATTTGACCGGGGAGAAAAATTTCTACAAGCCGTAAAAAAGATCAGATGATCGCATTTCGCCGACCAGATTCCATTTTTTCCGCTCTAGTTTTGGGTTTATGCATCTTGGGCATTATTATTTTATCTTCAGCCAGCAGCGTGGAAGCCTTTCAAAGTTTGGGCGACCCCAATGGGTATTTAAAGAAGCAATTGCTTTCTTTGTTGATCGGGATTTTTTTTGTTTTCCTAATAATTCGAGTTGATTACCATTTTTTTTGCAAACTTTCAGTTTGGATTTTTGTTTTAGCTTTCATTCTCCAGTTCATCCCGTTTATTCCCGGAGTCGGATCAGAATTGCTGGGTGCTCATCGGTGGATTAATGTCGGGGGTTTGTTTTTTCAACCTTCGGAATTTTTAAAATTCGCCATGTTGATTTATTTAAGTAGCTGGTTGCCAAAAATTAGAAACGATTGGCAGGACGTTCGAAAAACTTTATTGCCTTTTACAGGCATTTTGGCCTTTGCTGGTTTAATCCTGATGCTGCAATCGGATTTAGGCACGACCATAATCATCTTTTTGACCAGTACGATAATGTATTTTTCCTCAGGTGCGCCGAAAAGACATTTGCTTATGCTTTTGCTCGGTGCGGTTGTCGCCCTGGCTTTAATGGTTAAACTCGAACCTTACCGCACCTCGCGTTTGACGATTTTTTTGAATCCGGACGCTGACACGCAAGGCACGGGCTACCACATAAATCAGTCACTGTTGGCCATTGGTTCGGGAGGAATTTTCGGTCGGGGCCTGGGCAAGTCCATACAAAAATTCAATTATTTACCTGAAGCTTCAGGCGATTCAATTTTTGCCATTGCCGCCGAGGAGCTGGGCTTTATCGTGGTTTTAGGCATCGTGGCCATGTATGTGGCGATTTTCATACGCGGTCGGCAGTTGGCTAGGCAAACTACGGATGAAAGCGGCAGGCTGATTATCATCGGGACAATTTCTTGGATTACCCTTCAGGCGTTTATTAACATCGGCGCTTTAACCGCCCTCTTGCCCTTAACCGGCGTGCCGCTGCCTTTTGTTTCCAATGGGGGAACAGCCCTGATAATTTCCTTGGCGGCTGTTGGCGTGTTTCTTAATGTCACTAAACAATTGCGCTCATGAAGATTCTACTCGTCGGTGGCGGCACTCTTGGTTCGATTAGCCCCTTGCTTGCCATTGCCCAAGAAATTTCTTCGCGAAAACCAGGAATTATTTTTGAATTTTGGGGCTTGGCAAAAAATTTGGAAAAGCAGTTTGTGACCGAAGCGGGAATAAGCTATAAAACCATTCCGGCCGGCAAATTTCGGCGTTATTTTTCCTTTTGGAATGTGACGGATGTTTTCAAGATTCTTTTTGGCTTTATTGTTGCTTCCATTAAATTGCGTCAGCTAAGGCCGAATTTAATTTTAACCGCTGGCAGTTTTGTAGCCGTTCCAGTGGTTTGGGCGGCGAAAAGGCTGGGTATTCCGGTTTTTATGTATCAGCAGGATGTTGAGTTGGGCTTAGCGAACCGCTTAATCTGCCGTCGAGCGAACTACAAAGTCGCGGCTTCCGAAATAAGCGCCAAAGCCGTCCCGGGCGGGGCAGAAATTCTGGGTTTTGCTTTGCGCCAAGACTTATTTTCCGGGCAAAAAGTTAAAGTTCTGGAAAAATACAAATTAAACCCAGCCCTGCCAGTACTGCTTTTGGTCGGCGGAAGCTCTGGGGCTTTAGCCTTGAATAAAGCTTTGCTGGAAGCCTTGCCAAAAGTTTCCCCAAGAATTCAAATACTGCACTTGACTGGACAGGGTAAAATTAACCCGAGCCCGAATCGATCAGGCTATGTAGCCATACCCTTTATTAACCGGGATTTTCCAGATCTTTTAGCTGCCGCCGATTTGGTGATCAGCCGCGCCGGCAGCAATGCCTTAGCGGAAATTCTGGCTTTAAAAAAACCAGTCATAATCGTGCCTTTGCCTAATTCTCACCAGGAAAGAAATGCGGAATTTTTAAGCAGTCATGGCGCTTTGGTTTTAACCCAAGCCAGTTTGACTCCAGACTTTTTTTCGGAAATACTTAACGCTTACTTGCTAGACCGATCAAAATTAGAAAAATTAAGCCAGAAATTGCAGGGGCTCTGGAAATTCAACGGCAGTCAAAAAATCGCCGAATATATACTTTCAAAAATATGACGCTTGCAAAGGCCCATTCCATACACTTTATTGGAATTTCAGGGATTGGAATTTCAGCCATTGCCAAATGGGCTTTGGAAAACCAAAAGAAAGTTTCTGGCAGTGATCTGACTGAGCAAAAAGTTTCCGCTCGGCTGGTTGAAAATGGCGCCAAGGTTTTTTTCGGTGAGCACCGAAAAGAAAATTTACCTAAGACTTGCGATTTGGTGGTTTATAACAATGCAATTGGCTTGGAAAATCCTGAATTAGTTGAAGCTAAAGCTAAGCACCTAAAATGCATTTCTTATCCGCAGGCGATCGGCGAACTAATGGAAAAGAAGAGCGGCATCGCCATAGCTGGCACCCACGGCAAATCCACCACCACAGGCATGCTGGCATATATGCTTCTGGCGGCGCAGCATGATCCCAGTGTCATTGTGGGAACGCGCTTGCCGATTTTCGACGATTCCAATGAGAGATTTGGCCAAGGCGAAGATTTTTTAGTCGAGGCGGATGAATATAAAAAGGCATTTTTAGCTTATCGTCCAAAAAATGCGGCAGTCTTGAATGTCGAGCTGGATCATTTAGATGTTTACAAGGATGAATTTGCCG
The DNA here is from genome assembly GCA_003597955.1 of Candidatus Parcubacteria bacterium. Taxonomy (GTDB): domain Bacteria; phylum Patescibacteriota; class Patescibacteriia; order PEXW01; family PEXW01; genus PEXW01. The sequence goes on along the minus strand of QZJU01000015.1, from coordinate 58,615 downwards.
TTCTTGAGGCCTTTAAGGAATTTGCCAGCCAGATCCCTTCAGACGGCAATTTAATTTTAAATGCCGAAGATAAGTATTTTCAGAATTTAAAAAAATCATCTAAAGCGAACATTTTTAGTTTTGGCTTAAACCAAGCCGATATTTTTTCTTTGAATATCGTTTCAAATTCGTTGGGCACGACTTTTCAAGTTAAGGGTTTGTATCAAGGCGAGGTAAAAACCCAAATTTACGGTCAGCACAATGTTATGAATGCCCTGGCGGCCTTGGCTCTGGCTAAAGCATTAGGTTTGGATTTTGAGTCTGCCAAGCAGGGCCTTAAAGAATTCCCAGGCGCCTGGCGAAGGTTTGAACGCAAGGGTGAATGGCAAGGCGCAATTGTTATTGACGATTATGCCCACCACCCGACGGAATTAAAAGCCACTTTAGAGACAGCCAGAAATATTTTTCCCGGGCAGAGGCTAATCTGCATATTTCAGCCTCATCAAAAAATCCGCGTCAAAACTTTCTTTAACGAGTTCGTTCAAGTCTTAAAATTGGCCGACATCACGGTTTTGCCGGAAATTTATCAAGTGGCTGGTCGCGAAAGCGATTTACAGATTTCCAGCCTGGATTTGGTCGAAAGTATCGCCAAAGATTCCTATTTTGTTGAGGATGTGCAAACAAGCGTTGCGTTGGCCCAGAAGCTGGTAAAAAAAGGCGATATAATTTTAACCGTTGGTGCTGGTGATATCACTAAATTTTACGAATTGGCGAAAAAATAAAACCCCGATTTTTTAAAAACGGGGTTTTTAGGACAAAGGGCGATAAGAAAAGATATTCTGGTGAAATTCAACCGGAACGCCAGATTCCAGGTCTTCAGAAACTGCATAACAGCGCAAAAGCAGAAGATCGCAAGGAGCGATGATTTCATGGCCTATTTTCAAATAGAACAGTTTGCCAATGACCGTACCGGCGGAGATTTTTCGGCCAAGCTGGAATAGGGGCTGGCCGTTTTCAGACCCGTAAAAAGTCCCAACATATTCTGATCTGATAAACAAGGAATTAACTTGGGCCAGCAGCATAACAATGGCTTTTGCGGCCACCGGCGTTTCTTTCAAAGCGCCAAACTGCAAAATGTAGCCGCTGATTGGCGCTAAAATTGGAACGGGGTTGGCTTTTTTTTGCGCTGGCTGCACAAAGCCAAGCAGATCATCTTTCTCCACATAATCAAAGATGAATAAATTCCGAAGCGAAGCATAGATTTTCCTAGGAACTTTTTTGGTAATCGTATTCACAGTAAGATTATGCGGACCGACTTTCGCCGGCAACCAGATGCCCGCGCAAGGCACTAGCACCGGAGTAATCGGCAGAATCTCGGTTAACTCCGGTATTTCTGGATTGCCCATCACGATTTTTACGCTATTCGGGAAAATCAAACCTTTAGGCATATTCGGGTCAGCCGGTTCTGGTAAATAGTAGATTAACTCGGCGTTTTCCGGAACCAAAGTTTCGCCAGGCAGACTCTTCGTCGAAATTAGGGAAGGCGGCGGGATGTTTTGGGTTAAGTGGATGGGGCGGGTTAAAGTCTGAAACTCGGTCTTTCGGCACTTCAACATTACGCCTAAGGCAGTGGATGAAAATTCTTCAAGGTTGGAATTTTCAAACAAGCGAATATAGCGTTTAATAAGCCTTGGTCGGAGGCTCAAAAAATATGCAGCCAAAATTGCGCCAAGCAGAAAAGCCGCCAAAATCGAAAATCCCCAATGTACAGCAAGCCATTCCAAAACTGATTGTAAAAGCACTTTTTCACCTCCAAAACGCGGATTTAGTGTTTGTCTTAAATTGCGCTATAGTGTAGATAATAATTGCCGTTATGTCAACCGAAAATTTTTTAGGCGAAATAAAAAAAATACCCGGACTTCGAGAAAATGTCCCACTTTCCAATTACACGACTTTTAAGGTTGGTGGGCCTGCAAAGTTTTTCTTGGAGGGCAATGATCCGGTAATTATTCAAAAAGCTGTAAAATTGGCGTTAATGGCGAAATTGCCGTTTTCGGCTTTGGGCGGCGGCAGTAATGTTTTAGTTTCCGATAAAGGCTTTCCGGGCTTAATTATCAAATTGAAATCCGAAAAGTGCGTTTTAAAAAGCGCTGATAAAATTCAAGCTGACGCCGGCACTAGTTTGGCTAAAGTGATTCAGTTTGCTTTTAACAAAAAATTGTTCGGCTTGGAATTTGCGGTCGGCATTCCGGGTTCCTTCGGCGGCGCGGTTGCCGGCAATGCTGGGACCAGTGGTCATGGTATAGCCGAATTTGTGGAAAATCTAATCTATCTGGATAAACAGGGCAATCTGCGTACTTGCGAAAAACCGCAGCTTGACGTTTCTTATCGCTATACCCGGTTTAAATATACTCCGGATGAAATTATAATTTCTGCGGTTTTGAAGTTACCTAAGCTTTCGGCGGAAGAATCAAAAGCGGCCGTTAAGGACGCTTTGGCCAAACGGTCCTGGCAGCCAAAAGGTGCTTGGTGTGCAGGCTGTGTTTTTAAAAATCCGGCTAACAATCACGCGGGCCGGCTAATTGACCAAGCCGGGTTGAAGGGTAAAAAAATCGGCGGCGCGGAAATTTCCCAAGCCCACGGAAACTTTATCGTCAATTCCGGCACAGCCACTGCTGAAGACATTGTCATTTTGATCAGTTACATAAAACAGCAGATTCGTGACAAATTTGGTGTTCAGTTGGAAGAAGAAGTTAGGTATTTAGGTTTTTAAAACTTTATGATTATCTCCTCGAAAAATTTCAAACTTACGCCAAGCCTGAAAAACTATGCGGAGCGAAAATTTGGGCGTTTGACCCATCTTAGCCGTCAACCCATAACCCAGCTTCGAGCTAGACTGGATTTTGACAAGAACCAGAAGAAGGGCGAGCTTTGCCGCGTCGAGGCCTCAGTGGTCTATTTGGGGAAAACCTTAAAAGCCGGCACCAAAGCGAGCGATATGCATGAGGCCATTGATTTGACCTATGAGAAATTGGAAAGGCGGTTACGGGACGCTAAAGAGTTATGGCTTGCCAAGCGGTCCGGTCATCACGGCTTGGTTTAAGAGTATTGTTTTTTTGTGTCAAACCTGTAAGCTAGCTTGAGTTATATGGGTATTCTAAATAAATTTTTTGGCGACCCCAATGAAAGAGTTTTAAAGGACTTTCAGCCTTTAGTTGCTAAAATTAACGCTTTAGAACCAGGAATGCAAAAGCTTTCGGATTTGCAATTTCCGGAAAAAACCAAGGCATTTTACGCGCGCTATTCCAAAGGCGAAAGTTTGGATAAACTGCTGCCTGAAGCTTTTGCTTTAGTCCGGGAGGCTGCCCGCCGGACTTTGGGTCAGAGGCATTTTGATGTGCAGCTGCTTGGCGGCATTGTTTTACATTCCGGAAAGATATCAGAAATGAAGACTGGCGAAGGAAAAACCTTGGTCGCGACGCTACCCGCCTATCTAAACGCGCTTACCGGAGAAGGCGTCCATGTGGTGACGGTAAACGACTACTTAGCCAAACGCGATACGCGCTGGATGGGTCAAATTTATCATTTTCTCGGTTTATCCGTTGGAACCATACAGCACGAAGCGGCTTTTTTGTTTGATCCGGAATTTACCGGCGATGAAACCAATAAGAATTTAAGGCCGGTTGACCGAGCCACGGCTTACCGCGCAGACATTACCTACGGCACCAACAACGAATTTGGCTTTGACTATTTGCGGGACAATATGGTTCCGGATCCGCAGTACCTGGTTCAACGTGGGTTGGCGTATGCCATTGTGGATGAAGTCGACTCAATTTTAATTGATGAAGCCCGTACGCCTTTGATAATTTCCGGACCGGCCGATACGCCCAGCGAACAGTATTATCGTTTTGCGGATTTAGTTCAGAAGCTGGAAGAGGGTCCGGATTACAATGTTGACGAAAAATTGCGCGCGGCAACTTTAACTGAAAACGGCATCGCAAAAATAGAAAAATGGTTGGGCGTGGGAAATATCTATCAGGCCGGAGGTGTGGAAATGGTTCATCACATTGAACAAGCCCTTAAAGCCCACGCGCTTTTCAAACGGGATCGTGATTATGTTGTCAAAGACAATGAAGTGATAATCGTTGATGAATTTACTGGCCGCCTTATGCACGGCCGCCGTTACTCCGAGGGTTTGCACCAAGCGATTGAAGCCAAAGAACACGTGGAAATTAAGCAGGAATCCCAAACTTTGGCCACCATCACTTTCCAAAATTATTTTCGGATGTACAAAAAGTTATCCGGAATGACTGGTACGGCCGCCACCGAAGCTGAAGAATTTTCAAAAATCTACAGTTTAGAAGTCGTTTCTATTCCCACGAACAAGCCTATGGTTCGAAAAGACTTTCCCGACAGCGTTTTTAAGAACGAAAAAGGCAAATATGAAGCGATAGTCCGGGATATCAAAGTCAGGCACGAACAAGGCCAACCCACTCTGATCGGCACTATATCAATCGCTAAAAACGAAATGTTAAGCCAGTTATTGCAAAGGGAAGGAATAGAACATAATCTCCTGAACGCCAAAAACCATGAAAAAGAAGCCGGTACGATTTCCCAAGCCGGTAAAATTGGCGCGGTGACCGTGGCCACAAATATGGCCGGCCGCGGCGTCGATATCATTTTGGGCGGAAACCCGCCGAATCCAGAGGAGGCTCAAAAAATTAAAGCTTTGGGTGGTCTACATGTCATCGGCACCGAACGGCACGAGTCGCGGCGGATAGACAATCAATTGCGTGGACGTGCGGGTCGGCAGGGCGATCCCGGCTCTTCGCAGTTTTTCTTGTCACTGGAAGACGATTTAATGCGGATATTCGGCGGTGACCGGGTAAAAGGTTTAATGGAACGCTTGGGCGTGCCTGAGGATATGCCGATTGAAAATAAAATGATCTCCCGTTCGATTGAAAGCGCGCAAAAGAAGGTGGAAGGCCACAACTTCGATATCCGCAAGCATTTGGTGGAATATGACGATGTGATTAACAAACATCGCGAAGTGATCTATTCCCGCCGTCGGGAAGTGGTTAATTCACTAAACCAGCCCGAAGGCCGCAAACAAATAATTTTGCAGGCCATAAATGAGGAAATAAGTCAGATAGTTTCAACTCACACTTCGGCTGACCGGGAAGATCAGTGGAATCTGGACGAAATCTACGAATCGACTGACGCTTTATTTTCGATTCCGTTTCAAGCTCGTTTGAAATTAGAGGCCTTTCGTCAACAGCAAGGTAGCGCTGGCCTCACGGCATCAATCCGCAATGCCATAACTGAACATTTGCAGAATTTGATGTTGGAAGCGTATGAAAACCTGGAAAAACAGGTGAATGAAAGCCCTACCGGCCGCCAAGCCAAAGAAATGAATCAAAATTTAATGCGTCTGGTGGAAAGAGCCGTGGAATTGCGTATAATCGACACGCTTTGGATAGAGCATCTGGATCTTATGGACCATTTACGCCAAGGCATTGGTTTGCGCGGTTATGGCCAGAGAGATCCATTAGTGGAGTACAAAAAAGAAGCCTACATTTTATTCAGCCAGCTTCTAAGTTCCATTCGTTCGAAATTAGTACACAGTATTTTTAAAGTACATATTTCTTCGGGCGTTGCCGAGCCTGCCAAGCAGCCCAAGAATTTGACGCTCTCGGCTCCAGCCAAAGAAGCCACAGAGAATTTTTCAAGCTCAGCGCCCCAGGTTTCCCAGAATTCCGGCAACCCTTACGCGAGTCAAAAAATCGGCCGCAATGATCCTTGCCCTTGCGGTTCTGGAAAAAAATACAAGAAATGTCACGGGAGGTGATATCTTCCAATCCCTCCGTATCTTTAGCGCAGGAGGATGAAAAATGTGATTGGACACAAAGTAAAGAAAAAGCCGCGGCTTTAGCGATGACTTTGTGGATTTTGGTGAAATCGCTTTTAACCATCTAGCTTTCTCATCTGTACCAGTTTTCTCTATCATGATTATTCTTCCTTAAAGTTTTTTTGGTTTGCTAAGATTTTACTATTGAAAGAAAATTTTTATCAATGGTATTTGTTGACGAAAAGGTCTTTTTGTGTTAATATAATAGTATAAAATCAAAAATACAAAACAAATATGCAAAAAAATCAAGCTATTTTTAGGGTACTTATTGTCGGCATTGTAGTGTTGGCAAGTTTAGGTTTTGCAAAAATTACCCAAGCGGCTCAATACCAGGCTGGGCTTTTTGATGCCTCCGGCAAATTACTTCAAAAAATCCCCAACATTCAGCCGGGCTCCAATGTCACCACCGCTGATCTTGATAATGACGGAATAACCGAAATATTGTATGGGACGGCCGCAGGCAAGGATCCGGGCATTCGGATTTTAAAGCTTGATGGCACCGTTCTGAAAAACATCAAACTTCCAAGCGTAAAAAATAATCCCACGGTCAGAATTGCGGTTGGGGATGTTAATGGTGATGGCGAAAAAGATTTGGTGGTGGGTTTTGGCAAAGGTACGACTCCGGAAATATGGATTTTGGATAGAGAGGGCAAACGGTTAAAAACCTTTTTGGCCTATGAGCGCAAATTTAAAGGCGGCGTATTTTTAGACGCGGCGGATATTGACGGCGACGGGAAATCTGAAATCGTCGTAGCGCCGGGCGCTGGCGGTGGACCACGAATCTTAATTTTTAATGCCCAAGGACAAATTTTGCAAAAATTTTGGGCTTACCCGCAAAACAGTCATACCGGAGTTATTCCGCAAGCCATTGATGTGGACAATGACGGTTTAGCCGAAATCGTGACCAGCAAGCTGGAGAATAATTCCTTGGTTAAAATTTTTAAACCTTCTGGCATTCTGGCCGCGACTTTCAAAACCGCGAATGCTTTTCCAAACGCCGTCCGCATTGCCGAAAATTTAAATCAAAATCAAAAAGAAATTATTTTGGCCAGTGCGCCCGGCGCTGCCGGACAAGTTTTGAGCTACACCACTGATGGTAAAGCTGGTAAAATTAAGTTTTTCCCGTTTGGCAAAAATTACACCCAAGGACTTTCCATTGCGACTGTTGATATTGACCAAGACGCAAATATGGAAATCATCGCCGTTCCTGGGAAAATCGAAACTTCAGATTCGGTTTCCAGCAAGGGCAAATTAATTGTCGTTGATATTTCTGATCAAAAAATGCGCCGTTACGAAAACGGTCAATTAATTGCCACTCACCGCGTCTCAACTGGCAAATGGTCAATGCCAACGCCACTAGGCAATTTTTCCATCCACAACAAAATCAATACGGCTTATTCTCGGCGCTACGCTTTGTATATGGATAATTGGATGGCTTTTACGCCGGACGGGGCGTACGGCATCCATTCTTTGTCGTATTGGCGCTTGAAAAATGGGGGGATTTATTACGAAGGTACCAACCATTTAGGGACGAGAGTTTCGCATGGCTGCATTCGGCTTTCGCCCAAAGAATCGGTTGTGGTGTTCAGCTGGACTGGTATTGGGACACCGGTCAAGGTGCAAAATTAAGCTTGTCAAATTATCCGGGTTTTGATAGACTGGCTTTAAACTCGTCGGTCTTTTTGATTTCCCAATAAATGACGACCCGTAAAAAAGTTTGGATTAGTTTTTTCTTCATTTTCGTTCTAGCAGTAGCGGTAAGCTATATTTCTTTGCCAAAGAATTTTTTGCCGAAATTTAAAATTTTCGGCAAGGAATTCGATTTGCGTTTAGGCTTGGATTTACAGGGCGGTTCGGCTTTAGTTTACGAAGCCGATACGACAAACATCGAGAGCGCTGATCAGGCCTCTGCTTTGGAAAGCGCCAGAGATGTCATTGAAAGCCGGGTTAACGCTTTTGGCGTTTCTGAGCCAGTCGTTCAAACAAGCCGAGCGGGTAATGACTGGAGAATTATTGTTGAATTGGCTGGCATAAAAGATATAAATCAGGCCATTAAGCTCATCGGTGATACTCCGATTTTGGAGTTTAAAGAACCAGCTGAAGTCAAGCCATTAAGCGCTGAAGAAGAAAAACAACAGTCTGAACTTGACGCAGCGGCTAAGACCAAAGCTGAAGATATTCTTAAAAAAGCCTTGGACGAAAAGCAAGTTTTTAGCGAGCTGGCAAATCAATATTCCCAAGATCCAGGTAATGTTGACGCTACTACCAATCAAAAGAAAGGTGGAGACTTGGGTTTTGCTCAAAAAGGCGATTTTGTTAAAGAATTTGAAGAGGTTTTGTTCGGTGATTTAAAAAATGGGCAAGTTTTTCCAAAATTAGTCAAAACCACTTACGGCTACCACATAATAAAGAAAATTGAAGAGCGGAAAGTGACTGAAAACAACCAGGAAATCTTAGAAGTTCATGGTGCGCACATTTTAATTTCTACGCCCTCGGCACAGCCCCAGGTAAATTACAAAGACACTGGTTTATCCGGTAAACAGCTTAAACGGGCAGGCGTCAGCTTCAATCAATCGACCGGCAAACCTGAAGTCACTTTAAGTTTTAATAGTGATGGCGCTAAGCTGTTTGCGGAAATTACCAAACGGAATGTCGGCAAGAATGTGGCGATATTTCTAGATGGACAGATACTAAGTAACCCCGTGGTGAATCAAGAAATTACCGGCGGGGAGGCCGTTATTTCCGGTGACTTTACATTAAAAGAAGCAAAGGACTTGGCTAAACGTTTAAACGCCGGTGCTTTGCCCGTACCTGTGAATTTAATTAGCCAACAGACCGTCGGCGCGACCTTGGGCGAAGATTCGGTGGCCCGAAGCATTTTTGCCGGACTTTTGGGCGTTCTTGTCGTGGCGGTTTTTATGATAATTTTTTATCGCCTGCCCGGCTTTGTCGCTACCTTGGCTTTAATTCTATACACCCTAATTGTTTTGGCGATTTTCAAGCTTTGGCCAGTCACCTTGACTTTGGCTGGGATCGCCGGTTTCATTTTATCTATAGGCATCGCTTTGGATGCGAATATATTGATATTTGAAAGGACTAAAGAAGAATTGGGGGCAAATCGGCCATTAGACACGGCGATTGAAGAAGGTTTTAAACGAGCCTGGCTCTCGATTCGAGATTCAAATGTCTCCAGCATAATTACTTCTTTGATCCTTATTTGGTTTGGTTCAAGCATAGTCAAGGGCTTCGCGATAACCTTGTTAATTGGTATAGTGGTTAGTTTGTTTTCTGCAATCACGGTTACCCGGACGCTTTTGCGTTTGATCACCAGCTTAAAATTCGCGAGAAACCCGCGTTGGTTCGGCGCGCGCATGCAAAATCCTTCACCCAAAGAATAGTATGTATGCCATAATCCAAAAACGAAAATATTTTTACATTTTTTCCTTGGTACTTTTGGTTCCCGGAATAATTTCAATGTTTGTTTGGGGGTTTAGATTCGGCATTGATTTCACTGGTGGTTCGCTGTTAAGGTTGGAATTCTCAAAATCTATTCCGGAAACGGCGATAATTCAGAAAGCCGCGGGAACCGCCGAGATTAAACAAGTTAATGTTCAGACTACCGGCGAACAAGGCGTGGCTATTCGTTTTGAACCGATTACAAATGATCAGCGCGAAGACTTTTTGACTGAATTGCGAAAGGCTGATGATAAATTAGTCGAAAATAGCTTTGAGACTATCGGCCCGACGATCGGCTCGGAATTAAAAAGAAAATCCATTACCGCCGTTGCTATTGTTTTGTTGTTAATTATTTTGTACATAACCTGGGCATTTCGAAAAGTTTCGATCGGCCCCATGCCTTCTTGGACTTACGGCGTCAGCGCAATCATCGCCTTAGTCCACGATATTCTAATGGTGGTTGGGATTTTTTCAATCCTTGGGAACTTTTTTGGTATGGAGATCGACACGCTTTTCGTCACCGCACTTTTAACAATCCTTGGTTTCTCGGTCCACGATACCATTGTCGTCTATGATCGTATTCGAGAAAGACTGATAGGTTTGGCAGGCAGGACTTACGAAGAAGTCGTCAATGAAAGCGTCAATCAAACCTTGGTGCGTTCCATCAATACTTCCTTAACAGCTTTGTTAATTTTACTAGCTTTATTTCTGTTCGGCGGCAGCACGATTAAAAATTTCGTTCTTACCCTTTTAATTGGCATAGCCTCAGGGACGTATTCTTCAATTTTTGTAGCTTCGCCAATTTTGGTGACTTGGAATAATTTTCGTCAAAAGAAAAAATAAGCTGATTTCTTACAATCAAAGATTAGTTTTTTTGATGTGGTTTTTTTATAATAAAAACTTGACACATTTACAATAAAGTGCTATATTAAAAAAGCTTAATAATAATTTGGTTTTTATGGAGGAACTTCAAACAAATTCGGATTCAATATTGGATCGAGTTCTTAATCAAAAGCAAACGCAGGAAATTGAGCATTTTAACCCCGATGACACTATTTCGACATTACTTAAAAGCTTGGCATCAAGAGAGGAAGATATTTTGCGACGACGTTATGGTTTACACGGCAAAACTCCGGAAACCCTAGAGCAAATCGGCGAAGTCTATAAGGTAACACGCGAGAGAATTCGACAAATTGAATCAGGGGCAATTAACAAGATAAGAAAAGTCAGCGAGCATTCCTCGCAGATCCAACCTATCGCCGAAGCGGTTGTTAATGTAATCAGTGGCCACGGAGGTGTGATGCGCGAAGAAAATCTTTTAAAGCAGCTTTTGGATATAAAAGACGATCAGCTGACGGCACGATCGGCGACTTTGTTTATCATGAAATTTTTGCTGCAAAATCGGCTTAAACAGTTTACAATTTCAGAAGATTATTATCCGGCCTGGCAGATAAAAACCGCACCTTTGCATTTGGTTAACGAGACTATTTTGCAGGCCCAAGAAATTCTGCGCTTGGAGAATCAGCCGCTGAAAATTTCAGAGCTGCTTCAAAAGATCCGAGAAACAAAGTTTGGAACCGAGCACAAATTTCAATTAACCGACGAGGCAATTATTTCATACATCGAAATTAGTACCCACATTGCCAAAAACCCCTATCAGGAATTTGGCTTGGCAGAATGGGGGACGATCATTCCTAAACGCATGAACGATAAAATATATTTGATTTTAAAAAAAGCCAAAAAACCCCTTCATTTCAACGAAATAACCAAGCTAATAAATGAAACGAAATTTGATCACCGTACTGCTTATCCGCCGACGGTTCACAACGAACTTATATTAAACGATCGTTATGTTTTGGTCGGCAGAGGCATCTACGCCCTAAAAGAATGGGGTTATAAACCCGGGGTAGTTGCTGACATTTTAATTGACATACTTAAAAAGGCTGACCGTCCAATGAAGCGTTCAGAATTAGTTGAGGAAGTATTAAAACAACGCTTGGTTAAGAAAAACACCATACACTTGGCATTAACTAACAAAGACAAATTTAAAAAGTTAGCTGACGGCGCATTTACGCTTAATGTCGCTTCTAAAACAAATTAAGTCAACATGACAATTGATCTTTCGGCCATGGCCCAAGCTTTTCAGGCTTCGGCCGGCAACCCAATTTTAATGATGTGGTTTATTTTCCTTAATGGTGGCTGGCTGGCCGTCATCATCACTTTTGTTATTGGTTTTAAATTTGCTTGGAAAGAATTTATTGATCGTCGCTATATCAATAAGTATTACACCGGTAACTACGTTTTGCTTGCCATCGACGTTCCAAAAGACAGTGAGCAAACACCTAAAGCTGCTGAGCAAATGTTTGCGCATTTCAATGGCATTTCCAAGGCCCCAATATTTCCGGAAAAATGGGGTTTGCCTTTTACTGAATTTTTCGGCTACGGTTTTGTGCCACCCAGCATGTCGGTTGAATTGGTTAGTCTGGGTGGATACGTGCAATTTTTTGTCAGGTGCCTGATTGTTCATCGGGAAATAATTGAATCCGCAATTTACGCTCAATATCCCGACGCCGAAATAACTGAGGTGGAGGATTACGTGGATTTAATGCCCAAACCTTCGGATCTGCCGCACCCTGAATGGGATTGTTGGTCAGCCCAGGTTGAACTAGCGCGTCCAGATGCTTATCCGATTCGGACATATCCGATGTTTGAACACGGCTTGACCCAGAAGCTTATTGACCCGATGGCAGCACTTTTGGAATTAATGAACCGTATAGGGCCCGATGAACAAATTTGGCTGCAGTGGGTCTTACAGCAGGAAGAATGGCCGTCACATTGGCGTAAGAAAGCCGAAAAAATTGTTAACAAAATTATCGGAAGAAAAGGCGCAGCCAAGGCTAGCCCCTTTGAAGTGCCTTTGCAAGTTGCCAAGGGTGTGAGAGAATCGATTACCGCGTCATTAATTCCATTGACTCATGAAAAAGAAAAAATAAAAAAAGACGAACCACCTTCACTGATGTTACATCTCTCTCCAGGTGAAAGAGAAACCGTAACCCAGATTCAAATAAAATTGACTAAAGTTGCTTTTAAAGTAAAAGGCCGTTTTTTTTACTGGGGAAAGACGGTTCCAGGTCCAAATGGCCAAAAACCGTATAACAAAGCCAGGGGCGTTAATGGTGTAGTCGGAGCTTTGCGGCAATTTGCCATGCAAGATTCGAACTTTTTTACTTTTAACAAGTACACTAAAACCAGCGATATCGTATTTTTTAAGCGTGACAGAATCATTTTGAGAAACCGGCGGAATTTGTATAATTATCGAATGCGCTCGATTTGGCGTGGCCGGCGGCCTATCTATCTTAATGTGGAAGAATTGGCGACGATTTTTCATTTCCCAACTATTGATGTGAAAGCCGGTCAAGTTCAGAAAACCGAAACAAAACGCGCCGGCGCGCCCTCCACACTGCCTTTTGAAAAACCTTTACCAATTCAACGTGTTCAACCAAAGTCTGCCGCACCATCCGCGCCAGCGCCGACAGGCTTACCGACTGAAGCGACTTTCCCCCCGAAACAAGTTTCGCAAGCCCAACCTTCATCGATTCCAGCGAACCAACCTCGAACCGAAGAACCTCAGGTACCGGTCAATTTACCTTATGTGGACTAAATATGCCTTTGGATCTCTTACAAAATATTAATGTTTTTGCGGAAACCAATTACCGAGGTTACCATCGGCGTTTTGGCATAAAACTCGACGACCGTCGACGCCACATGTATTTAATTGGGAAAACCGGCATGGGCAAATCAACCGTAATTGAAAGAATGATCATTAACGACTTGAACGCCGGCCACGGCATTGCGTTGGTTGATCCCCACGGCGATCTCGTCGAGAAAATTCTTGATTACATACCCAATAATCGAGTTAATGATGTCGTGTATTTTAATCCTTCAGATGTTGAATACCCAATCGGCTTTAATGTTTTGGAATCCGTCGACATTAACCAAAGACACTTGGTCGCTTCAGGCCTAATGGGGGTTTTCACAAAAATCTGGGAGGGCGTGTGGAGCGCCAGAATGGAATACATTTTGAATAACACCATCTTGGCCCTTTTAGAATACCCAGGCTCGACCATGCTTGGGATTGCCAGGATGCTGGTTGATTCCCGCTATCGTACCCGAGTTTTGACCAAGGTGAGCGATCCGATTGTAAAAGGTTTTTGGGTCGATGAATTTTCTAACTATAACGATAAATTTCGGAATGAGGCGGTGGCGCCGATTCAGAATAAAGTCGGTCAATTTTTATCCAGCGCCATCATTCGGAACATTGTCGGCCAAAGCAAAAGCACCATAGATCTTCGGGAAATTATGGATAACAAAAAAATTCTGCTTTTTAATTTGGCAAAAGGCCGGATTGGCGAAGATAATTCAGCTTTGCTGGGCGCCATGATGATTACCCGACTGCAATTGGCCGCCATGAGCCGCGTGGATATGCCAGAACAAAGCCGGCCGGATTTTTTTCTGTATGTTGACGAATTTCAAAATTTTGCCACGGAAAGTTTTGCCAACATTCTATCTGAAGCAAGAAAGTATCGTTTAAATTTGATCATCGCTCACCAATATATCGAACAATTGGACGAGAAGGTGGCGGCGGCAGTCTTCGGCAATGTCGGAACGATAATGGCTTTTCGTGTAGGCGGCGCTGACGCAGAGTTTTTGGAAAAAGAGTTTTACCCAACCTTTACTCAAGTCGATTTAGTCAATCTGCCAAAGTATGAAGTCTATTTGAAATTAATGATTGATGGCGTGGCTTCTGAGCCCTTTAGTGCCATAACTTTACCACCAATTGAACTTAAACCAACTAATAACCGTGAAAAGGTCATTCTGGGTTCGCGGGAAAGGTATGCGCAAAAACGTGCAGAAGTTGAAGAGAAAATTTTACGTTGGAGCGGCGTCGAGGATGTTTATCGGGCTTCGGCGCAGGAAGAGAATATAGCCGTGGAAAAAGAAGAATCGATTTACCGACCCGAAGGGAAAAAGCGGCGGCCGCCCAAAAATCTTTTTCAAAAACCCGAGGTGACAGTGGAACCGGTTATTGCCGCTCCGGTCGAAAGTGAAATCAGTTTGTCGGAATTAAACAAAAACGCGCCCACCCGGCCTTTCAGTCATTCGCGGAATCAAGCGCAGACAAGGCCTTTAGAAAGGCGGCAGAATTTTCAACCTTCACCCAAACCGCAAGCCAATCCGGCGACTGACATGAAAGTTCCTTTGGGCAAAGTCGTGAAATTTTAGGGTTGAAAAAAAATTCAATAATTGCTAAAGTTCGGATATGAAGTTTAACTCCATATCATTTGTCGCACCCGCGTTTAACGAAAAAGCCAGTTTGCCGGAATTAATTGCCGAACTGCATCAAGTCGCACGGCGAATGAATTTGCCTTACGAACTAATAATAGTTGACGACGGTTCGCAAGATGGGACTCTTGAGTATTTAAAAGCCCAAGCCGAGATTGACAAACGGCTACATGTTATTTCGCTTCGGCGCTGTTCTGGCAAGGCCGCGGCTTTGCATTCAGCTTTTCAAAAAGCCAAAGGAGATTTAGTGGTGACTTTGGATGCGGATTTGCAAAATGACCCTAATGAAATTCCTAAGCTAGTTGAACAAATGCATAACGGTTTTGATGTTGTCAGCGGTTGGAAGCAAGATCGGCCGGACGGGATTGAAAAGCGCTGGCCTTCTAAATTTTTTAATTACGTAACTAGGAAATTAAGTGGTTTGCCGCTTCACGATTTTAATTCCGGTCTTAAGGTTTACACCCAGGAGGCAGTTAAAACCTTGCGCCTTTATGGTGAGCTGCATCGGTATATTCCGGTTTTACTGCATGCCCAAGGTTTTAAAATAACGGAATTGCCGACTCACACCCGCCCCCGGAAATACGGGGAAACTAAATATAAAAGCAAAAGGTATTGGCGTGGATTGCTGGATTTACTAACTGTGCTTTTCTTAACCAAATATAATCGTCGGCCTCTGCATCTTTTCGGCGGCTTAGGCTTGATTTTAAGTTTTTTAGGCGTGGCGATTTTGGTTTATTTGGCCGTTCTTAGATTAGGCTTGGGTCAGTCGATTGGCACGCGGCCACTTTTAATTTTTGGAGTGTTTTTGGCTTTAGTGGGATTGCAGCTGATTTTTTCCGGACTTTTGGCAGAATTGCTTATACGATCGGCTAGAGATGAAATGCCGCCGATTCGAGCTGAATTGAATGCTAATGAATTTAAGTTTTAAACTTCCGAAAACCCTTAAAAAAATTTTGGCCGTCTTGGTGATTGGCGTTGTGTTTTTGTTCTTTTTAAAAATTTTGCAGCAGAACTGGCTGGAAATTTCTGATAAACTGATAAGACCGAAAATTTCCTGGTTATTCTTTGGTTTTTGCGGCTTTTCTGGCTATTATTTTTTACGCATTTACGCTTGGCGCAAATTATTAAAGCTTGCCGGCTATTTTCTGAATTTTAAACAGGCAGGTGAAGTCTTGATGCTCTCTGAATTCGCGAGGTATGTTCCGGGCAACATCTGGAGCGTCGTTGGCCGCGTTAGTCAAAGCGAAAAGTACGGCATACCTAAAACTCAGACTCTTTACGCAACTATTATTGAAATTTTAACGCTTTTGGCTGCTTCAGTCTTGATCGGAGGACTGGCTGGTCTGTTTGTGAAAGATTTCGCGGTTTGGTTAAAGCTGCTGGCGGGCTTAGGCGCGATCAGCGTGACAGTTATTTTTTGGTTTTCGAAATTGCTAAAGTTGATCATTAAATGGCTGCTGGCGAAATTTAAAATTCAAGTCGATTTAGAAGTCTACAGTCTCGGCCAGATTTATGCTTTGCTTTTTGTTTTTGTATTAGCCTGGTTGGCTTACGTTTTGGGTGGCTTAGCCTTGAGTTTGGCTTTTTTTGATCTAAACTTAAACCAAACCTTTTTGATTTTAGCCGCCATGCCATTAGGATGGTTTTTGGGCTATATTAGCTTTTTAACCCCTAGTGGTTTGGGTGTTCGTGAAGCCAGCGTAGCGGCAATTTTAAAAAATACTCTGGGTTCGAGCTCGGTGTTGATAGCGGCTTTTACGCGATTCGGTGTCACCCTTGTAGAATTTTTCTGGGTTTTAGTTTTTGCTTGGCGCTATCTGAAGCAGTTTCTTTTGCAAATCTGGCGTTTTCTACGCCAGCCAAAAGGCTTGGTTATTGTCGTCAGCGCGGCTTTTGGACTGTATTTTTCTGCCATATCCGTTTTGATGCACTCTAAAGTCATTACTGGCAGATTTGACTTAGGCAATATGGATCAAGTGGTTTGGAATACCAGCCAAGGTCGAATTTTTCAGTTTACAAATCCTTATGGCGAAGAGATTGCATCCCGTTATATTCACCATGCCGATGTGATACTTTTGCTTTTTGCGCCAATCTATTGGCTTTATGCCAGCCCTTATGTGCTTTTGGTCGCGCAGGCTCTGATTGTAGCTTTTGGCGGCTGGCTGGTTTACCGACTGGCGAAAAAAATTCTAGGTCACGAATGGCTGGCTGCGTTCCTGGCTTTAAGCTATTTATTCTATCCAACTTTGCAGCGAGCAGTAATGTTCGATTTCCATGGAATAACCTTGGGCGCGACTTTTTCTGTGGGCATGGTTTTGGCCTATACGGAAAAGCGCTGGCGGGCTTTTTGGATTTACGCTGCGCTTTTGGCGATGTGCAAAGAAGAATTAGTTCTAATGGTGGCGACTTTTGGCCTATTCATACTTTGGCGCGAACGCAAAGAATGGCGCAAAGCGATTTTAGCCACAATTTTTGGTTTGGCGTATTTTGCCATGAATTTTCTTTGGCTAATGCCGGCGGCCCGGGATTGGCAGCCCAGCAAATATAATTTTCAGTACGAAACCTTGGGTTCAAAACCAAGCGAGATTTTAAAAACTCTTTCAGAAAACCCAAAACTGTTTTTATCGATGGTTGCCGGCAATCAGGCTCGCCATTTGTATGCCGGGTTACTTGGCCCGGTTGGGTTTTTGCCGCTGGCCAGCCCGCTTTGGCTGGCTGTGGCCTGGCCAGACTTTGCCGTAAACCTTTTTAACGACCGAATTGAGCCCAGGCTTTTGAATTACCATTACCAAGGCACGATAACCGGTTTTGTTTTTGTCGCGACGATTTTCGGCATTGCCGCCGTTCGGAAAAGAGCCGGACCCTTTTGGGAAAGAAACATTCGAAACCGCCTGAAATTCAAATTTGAAACGGTTATAATAGTTTTAATTTTAGCAACGACGGCGATTGAATCGTACCGTTTAAGTCCCTTGCCATATTCTCAAAGGAAAGATATGCGAGTCTACTGGCGCGCGCCAATGGCGCCGATCGTCAGACAAGCGGTTGCGAAAATTCCGACCGAGGCGAAAGTTTCGGCGACTAACACCGTTGGCGCTCAATTGGCTCACCGCCAGTATTTGTTTCAATTTCCGCTGGGCATAGAGAAATCCGACTATATCCTGATCTTAATGGCAAAAGCTGGAACTTTAGAATGGCAACGCAATCATCTGGCCGCAGAGGCTTTGGCCAAAGACCAAAGATTTAAATTAATCGGCCAAAAAGATAATTTTTATTTCTATCAAAGAGTTTGGTGAAGTATGGCTAAGATTTTAGTCGCAATGTCTGGCGGGGTGGATTCTTCGGTTGCGGCAATGCTTCTGAAAAAAAGCGGCCATGAGATAAAAGGGGTTTTTATGAAGAATTATGAACCGCCAGCCGGCTTTTTGAGTTCCTGCAATTGGCGCGGAGACCAAAAAGATGTTGAAAGGGTTTGTCGGAAGCTAAAAATCCCTTGGGAAACTTGGAATTTCACCCGAGAATACGCAAATAAGGTGCTCAAACCATTTTACCGAGCCTACCAGAGGGGCCAGACACCAAACCCCGATGTTTTATGCAACCGGGAGATAAAATTCGGACTTTTTTTAAAAAGAGCAAAACTTGCTGGTTTCCAGCTTGTGGCTACCGGGCATTATGCTCGCGTAAAAAAGAATTCAAAGGGCGAGGTTAAATTGCTTTGCGGTAAAGACAAGAACAAAGATCAAAGCTATTTTTTGTGCGCTTTGACGCAAAAACAGCTGCAACAGGTAGTTTTTCCTGTCGGCGGACTGCTTAAAGAACAGGTTCGTGAGTTGGCAAAAAAATACGCTTTGCCTACGGCTGAAAAACCCGACAGCCAAGGCATCTGCTTTGTTGGCGAAACCAATCTAGCAGAACTGTTAAAAGGGGAGATTGCGCTTAAAACCGGAAGGATATTATCTGCAGACGGAAAAATTTTAGGCCAGCATCGCGGGTTAGCGCTTTATACAATTGGCCAAAGGCACGGTTTGGGCATTTCCGCGCATCAACCATGCTATGTGGCCGAGAAGGATTATTTAAAAAATTCGTTGGTCGTGGTCATGGGGCGCAAGAATTCCAAACTTTTTCACCGGGAGGTCATTGCCAAGGATTTTTCTTGGCTCTCGAACAAAACCAAACCCAAAAAATTCTTTTGTCAGGCCCGGGTCCGCTATCGTCAGCCCTTAAAGCTCTGCCAGGTTTTTGTGCAAGGTCAAAGGTTGAAAGTCAGCTTTGCCAAGCCAGTCTGGGCGCCTGCCGCCGGCCAAGTTATAGCTTTTTATAAAAACCAAGAATGCTTAGGCGGCGCGATTATTGAATCGGCTAGACCTTAAGGTTTTAGCGTTGGCGTTCGCTTGAATTTACGCCAGGCGAATATAACCACCGCAATCAGCAAGCCCACCCCGATGATAATCAGCACGACGCCGAGACGGCCGTCGGAATTTCCAGTTTCAGTTTCAACGTTTAGATCGGTCGCATTCGCATTAAAGTCAGAATCAATTGCGTCAGTGTTTAGGTTTTCGTTGGCATTACTGTTGTCGGTACTGTCTGGTGCAGAATTTGCGTTTAAATTGGCGTTTGAATTCTTGTTGGCGTTTAGGTTCTTGTTTGCATTTGAATTTTTGTTGACATTGGCGTTTTTATTGGCATTCGCGTTTGAATTCTTGTTGGCGTTCGTATTTTTATTGGCATTCGCGTTCGTTGCGCTATTAATATTGGCGTTGGCCTGGTTGGTATTAGCATTAGCCGAAGCCGCCAAAGTCGTAAAAGTGGTGTCAGTGCTAACTGCCTCGTTGCCGGCCGCGTCCTTGGATCGAATTCGGAAATGATAGAGTGTTTCCGGGGTCATGCCTAATAGCGAAACGCTGTGGGCGCTGACCATGGCGCCGTCGCCCAAGGTATTGCCATAGATATCCGTGGGTCCGAAATCCACATAACTAGTTGCCGGTTCGTTAGTCGTCCACGAAATTGTAGCAGAATCTTTAGTAATATTGCTTGTACTAACGCTGGAAATAATCGGTTTGGTGACATCTGCCGGGGCATTGACCTGGGCATTTGCTGGTAAAACCGCTAAAATACCAAGTGCCAAAGTTAAGATAAATTTTTTCATATTTTAAATTCCTTTCACCTAATATTATACACGTTTTTTTAAAATTTTCATCCCATGTCCCAAACAGTTTTAGGCATTATCATCGGTTCGGTTAGAAAAAATCGGGAAAGCATAAAACCAGCTAAAGTTCTTATAAAAATGGCTGAAAATTTAGATTGCCGTGTTAAAATCCTCGACTTACTTGATTATGGACTTCCGGTTTACGATGAATCCCACCCCGAGGCAGAAAAGCGCTGGATTCAGGATATCTTGGCTTGCGACGCATTAATAATGGTTTTTCCTGAATATAATCATGTTGCTAGCCCGGCTTTATTGAACGCTCTGGATTACTTGAGGGAATACGAACTTAGGGATAAGGTGGTCGGCTTGGTTTCGGTTTCGGATGGGAATTTTGGTGGCGTGAGGGGGCAGGCGGTTTTAAAAGCCAGCTTGCCGACATTTGAGTGCATTTTGTGTCCCCTCACCGTTGCTGTTAGGCTGGTGGACAAAGCCTTTTTAGGCGATGGAGCTTATGACAAAAAGTATGAAAGTAAATTCAGAAATTTGCTTAATGCGGTTTTAAATTTGACCCTTAAACTAAAAAGTAAATGATTCAAAAAGTCAAAAAAAGCTTACTAATCTTAATCCCGGTTATAATAATTTTCGCCGTCGTCGGACTTATTTGGTCAGGCACAATAAATCCTAAATTAACTAATACCAGTATGTCTTATACCTTTCCCGGTGTTTTAGCTTTGGAAAAAATCAAAGACAAAAAAGCGGTTTTAAACACGAGTAAGGGCGTCATAGAATTTTCTTTGGATTATAAAAACGCGCCAAAAAGCGTAAGTAATTTTGTCTATCTGGCGGAGTCGGGTTTTTATGATAGTCTAATTTTTCACCGGGTCGTTCCGGATTTTGTTATTCAGGGCGGCGACCCAAACGGCGATGGTACGGGTGGTCCAGGCTATAAATTTGAGGACGAACCAGTAGTGGGCGAATATACGGCCGGGGCTGTCGCCATGGCGAATTCCGGGCCGAATACCAATGGTTCGCAATTTTTTATAACCCTTACTGACCAAACTGGAAAATTGCCCAAAGACTACAACCTTTTTGGTCGTGTGGTAGCCGGAATGGAAATAGTCAAAAAAATCGAAGTTGGGGATTCGATAATTTCTATAAAAATTGTCGACCGCTGAATGGCGTTAGCTTGAATTGGCCAAATTCGTTCCAACGAACCCGGGGTGGCCGATGAGGAAATTTTGAATTGAGCTTGGTTTTTTGCCAGGCAACTGTACGGTTTTTGGAATGATTGAACCTTGGCCGGCGCCGATTACACAGCCTTCGGGATGTTTGACGACTAAACCCATAGCCGTCTTTTCCGGGCTAGTTTTGGCTGACCGGATTAGCAGTGTAGAATCTCCCCATTTGCAAAAAGTCCCCGGCCAAGGATTTAGAGCCCGAATTTTTCTTTCGATCTTGATTGCCGATTCTGACCAAAAGATCTCGCCGTCGGATTTTTCAATCTTCGGAGCGACGGTCACGCCAGTTTCGGATTGAGGTTTAGCCCGGAGATTTCCAAGCAGGCATTCAATCAAGCTTTCGTTGAGAATTTTTGCGCTTAAAAAGGCTAACTTTTCAGCCAAAGTCGTGGCGGTTTCATCCTGGAGGATATGGGTTTTTATCATTTTAAACACAGGGCCGGAATCTAAACCGGCTTGGATCTGCATCAGACTGACCCCGGTTTCGGCATCGCCCGCAATTAAAGCGTGCTGTATGGGGGCGGCCCCACGCCAACGTGACAGAAGCGAAGCATGGAGGTTTAGCCAGCCTAATGGTAGGAATTCCAGCAAATCCGTTGGTATGATTTTTCCATAAGCTATAACAATGGCCACATCTGCATTCATGGATTTTAAAACAGCTTTGAATTCCGTATTCTTCAGCGTATCTGGAGTCAAGACCAAAAAACCTTTGTTTTGGGCAAAAGTTGCTACGGGGCTGGGGGTTAATTTATAACCGCGGCCGTTTGGTTTGGGTTTTTGGGTTATAACGCCGACAATCTCGATTTGCGGCATGGCTGCCAAGGCCTCTAGACTTGGTATGGCATAGCTCGGAGTGCCGGCGAAAATTAAACGCCACTTTTTAAGCGTTTTTAGGTTGTTCACCTTGGGTGTATTTAATGACCTTATCGGTAAATAATTTGCCGTTTAAATGATCGACCTCGTGTTGGATAATACGAGCAAAAAAACCATTCGCTTTGAAATTCAGCTCTTCGCCTTTCGGGTCTTGGGCTTCGATAGTCACATTCCTGGCTCTTTTGACCGTTCCAAAAACGCCAGGGACGGAAAGACAACCTTCTTCCATTATGGTTTTGCGCCAAGAAAACTTTTGAATTTTCGGGTTGATCAGGACCACTGGTCCGGTTTTGGCGTTTATCACGCAAACTCGTAAATTTAACCCAACTTGGTTGGCCGCAATGCCAACCCCGTCAGCGGCAAACATCGTTTCAGTTAAGTCATCAATGATTTTTTTTAGTCCTTCCAGAGAAATCTGTTTAAAATTTATTTCAGGCATAACTTGCCGAAGAATCGGATGGGGGATTGTAACAATTTTTCTAATTGCCATAGTTAAGAAAAAATAACTTGCAAAAGTTGCTTTGTCAACCCCGCACCACTTTCCAAATTAAACCTTAAGTTTAGTGTAAGGTTGTTTGCCTAGTAAATATCTTAGTACTAAGTGTTGGCGCTTTACTGGAAAGTGGTGCGGGGTTAAACAGAATCATAATCTAATTAAAGTCCGGTGGGTTAACCCAGGCTGACCAAGGGTCTTTCAAATTAGATCGCAAAAAATGCAAAAGGTTTTTTTTGTTTTCGGCGTTCGACTTGATTATGATTCTATTTTCAATTTGGTCGACCTTGAAGTCAAGTTTTAAAATTTGTAGCGCTTCCGGTTCAAATGGCGGCGTAAGTTTCCGAAAAGATCCAGTCGGCTTGAGCATCACTATGCAACCGAAAGGCGGGTAGTGGTAGGTTTTCCTTTCGTTTAAAAAGTTTTTGGATATTTCATAAAAATCTTTTTCTATTTTAACGCCCAGGATGTCGCTTTTGGACACTTGGATAAACAACGAGCCAGAAGCTTGAAGAAATTGTCCGGCTAGGAAAATTAAGCCAACGAATTTTTCTTTGGCTCGGTACTCTCCGCTATTTAAAACAATTTCAGGGTTTAAAATTATTACGTTATCGAAACGGGCCTGTGGATAATTCGCAATCGCGGTCGTGGCGATGAGATGTTTAACCGTTTTTAAGTGCTTATAATCTTGGGTTTTTTGAAGTAATGCGATTTTAGCGTTCGGAAAGCTTTTTTTCAGAATACTCACAATTCGATCAGGCCCAAAACCAAAGGTTGAAAAATTTGATCCTTGGCAATTTTCACACTTTTCCGGGGGCGCGATTTTCAAATTGTCCCTCTCGCAAATAAGCACGGTTTTTTTGTTTAGGACGAAAAGTTTTAACGGCAGTCGGCATTTCGGACAGCTAACTATTGCTTGGCAATCCCGGCACCGGTATTGCGCAACTTCAAATTTCTGCGAAATTAACCACAAGTTTTTTCCAGTCAGACTTTTGGTTAAAAGTCTCGAACTAATCAGCTCTTTTCGCTCGCCAAAGTTCTCTTTTTCTCGATCAATTAGGCTGATAGCTAGCGGATTATCGAGTCGGCGCAAAGGTTTTCGGGGATTAAAGGCTAAAATGGTTGGACTTGGCCATCGCGCCAAAAAAATCAAACGGGCGTTATTCAAATCAGCGATAAATCTTGCGATTTGTCGAATATCCAACCGCGGCATTTGATCAAAAGCAAAAAATCCTTCGTCATCAGCCTGATCCACGATCACTCGGCCGAATTTCGGCAGGGGATAGAAAAGGCCCTTAAACGTGGCAACAACAAGTTTAGCGCAAGGTAATTTTTTCAGCAGTTCTTTTTCTTGAGCCTGCGTCAATTTGGCGTGCAAAAATACGGTGGACGAAGACGGATGCTTAAGCCATGTTTCGGCATAAGCGTATGTCGGCACAATAACCAAAGTTTTTGATTCATCGGAACTAATCTTGTTTGACCAAATCTTTATCAAATTTTCTCGGGTACTCAAACGGTTGGCTAGAATTAATTCTGGTTTTGAAATTGATTTTAAGCTGGGCTGAAAATCTTTAAAATCTAAATGAGTTAACGCTAAGAAAATAACATTCAAAGGCGCAAGGGTATTTTCGGCTAACCATTCGCTCAAGGCGATTTGATAATTTGAAAACCTCTGGGGATTTTTTTCAGTTTCAAAACTCTTAAGTTTTGCTTCACTGATACCACTGGAATTTCGCGTCTTCGCCCAGACCACGCCGGAGATCTTTTTTTTGCCAAAAACTATTTTGACGATCTCGCCCCTTTGCGGTTCTTTCGATTTTGGCGCCAGAAGGTAATTCAAAATTTCAAGCTTTCGAGGCACTCTTCTTAAGGGTATAACTTTGAATATTGATTCAAGCATATGCTGAATTTTACTAAAAAAACCATTTTCGGGCGAATTTTTTGATTTTTTCCGAAATTTGATTTACAATTTTTAAATGCCGGCAATCCAAGTTAAAAACTTGAAAAAGTATTTTGGCAAAACCCGGGCCGTTGATGACATTTCTTTTGATGTCGAGGCCGGAGAAATTTTTGGCTTTTTAGGCCCAAACGGGGCTGGTAAAACCACTACCATTCGTTGTATGTTGGACTTTATTCGTCCGACCGAAGGCAAGGTTGAAATTTTGAATAAAAACGCGCAATGCGCTTCAGTAGAATTAAAAAATGAAATCGGTTATCTCTCCGGTAATGCCCGTTTTTACGATAAATGGACTGGTGCTGAGCATATTGATTTTGCCAAGGCTTTGGTAAAAAAACCTGACATCAGCCAAGACCTTTGCGAACGATTTGATTTCAATGTCGATTCAAAAATAAAAAATTTGTCCTCCGGCAACCGGCAAAAACTAGGGGTGATTTTGGCGTTCATGTTTCAGCCAAAAATTTTAATCTTAGATGAGCCGACAAACGCCCTGGATCCGATTTTGCAGAATGAGGTTTACGGATTAATACAACATTTGGCAAAAGCCGGTAGCACGGTCTTTATGTCCTCTCATAATTTGGCTGAAGTTGAAAGAATTTGCCACCGCATCGGCATAATTCGAAAAGGCAAAATGGCGGCAATTGAAAGCATTCAGACATTAAAAGACAAAAGAATGCAATTGGTTCAGGTGGCGTTTAACGATAAGTTTTCAATTCCAGAATTTAATTTCGACGGCGTCCAGGTGGTTAAAAACTTAGGTGATCGTTTAGTTTTAAATGTTAAAGGGGATATTAACCCGCTGATCAAGAAAATCAGCCAGCATTCCATCAAAGACCTCCACATCGAACATGTGCCTTTGGAAGAAATTTTCCTGGAATTTTACGAAAAATAGTCTATGTTTTCGCTCATCTTAAAAATTTTAAAAGACAAGCGGATATCCATTTTGGGTTTTAGTTTCGCCTCCTTGGGTTTCTTATGGATGTATGTGAGTCTTTTCCCAAGTTTTTCAAAAACCGGTGAACAAATGCTGGACTACATGAAAAGTTTTCCCGAAGGCCTGATGAAAGCATTTGGGATGACAGATTTAGCCAGTATGTTTTTAAATATTGAAAATTTCCTGGCCACCGAGCAATTTTCCATAATTTGGCCTTTGATGTTGATATTTTTGGTTTCAGCCTTTGCTGGCGCCAGCTTATCGGGTGAAATCGAGAAAGGCACAATTGAATATCTTTTGGCCAAACCGATTTCCCGCCTGAAGCTTTTCTTTAGTCGTTATTTTGCCGGTGCTGCGGCTCTAATGATTTTCTGCATATTTTCAATTTTGACAATCGCGCCTTTATCAAAAATTTATAATGTTGCCACGGTTTTTAAGAACCATTTAATCTTTGGCATTCTGGCTTTGCTTTTCGGAATGTGCATATTCAGTCTGACCGCATTCTTCTCTGCCATTTTTTCCGAAAGGAGCAAAACTTACATGTTTAGCGGCGGCATTTTGATTTGCATGTACGTTTTTAATATATTGGCATCGCTTAAAGACAATCTGGATTTTTTGAAGTATTTTTCTTTCTTCCATTATTACAACGTAAACCAAGCCTTGACTCAAGGTCGGATCGAAACTCTTTCTTGGTTGGTTTTTTTGTTGAGCAGTGCGCTTTGCGCGATTCTGGCCGCGTACTTTTTCAAAAAACGCGATATAGCCACTTAATTCACTTCGGCTGCCAAACTGCCAGCTGGTAGCCGACTCCGAACGGCTCGTCTGCGTAAAGGTTATGATTGCTCAGGTTTAAGCTGTTCACAGCCCCCAGCAACTGCGACAGGCTATAGGCGCCGCAAGCGTTAAAAAGTTTTAAAGTTTTGGGTTTTTGGGCGAAAAGAAAATTTTTCAGCCGTTTTATGTCAGAGCTGACAGTCAGCCAGTCCTGGTAATAGGCTTTCGCGCCTGGAATCTCGCCGTTCGGGGCAGCCGAGCTGACGCCGGTGGCAATGTCGCCTGAAGCCAAAATCGCTATTCTTTTGCGATGATTCAAAAGTTCGTTTTGCAAATTAACGCCAAAGCTAAAATGTTCACGCAAACTTGCTTCCCGGGTGGAAATCAAGTTCCATTTTGGTTTATTCGGCAAGTTTGAAAGCATTAATATGGGTATACCCGACCCGTAATTGACCTCCTCTTTGATAATCGCGGAAACCGACCAATGCGCTTCTAATGATTCTTTTAATCGATAAGCCAGAGTCGGAGAGCCTGGGGCCTCCATCCTGGTGGTTAAATCTCCGAATTCTGTAAATGTGGCCGTCAGTTTTCGGGCTAGATTAAAGGTGTAAACATTGCCGACGCTGGTCGCGTGAGGATTAAAGCAAATAATTTCTTCGACTTTTCGGGCATGCAGTAATTCAGAGAGTTGGTGGTATGCAAAAAAGAGGCCGCGTAAGGCTTTTTTGTGGGCTTCATCAGTTGTGGGCAAAAGCAAAGGGGAATGTGGAACCAATGCGGCAAGCGCTATGCTCATTTTACAAATTTACATTGTTAAGCTTTTCGCCGACCGGATGTTCTTCAGCCAAACGTGGGCTGATTACTAATACATTTTTAATCTTATAGCCAAATTGGTTGAGCATTTGTCGGGAAGTAATACCCCGGCGCAGCCCATTAGAGATTACATAGACCGCGCCTTCGCCTTTGACCCGGACGAGTTCGCCGTCACGCAGTTTTAAAGCCGGGCCTTTGGTGTATTGATCTAATTCGGAATTGGAAATGGTCAAGCTGGGCTTGCGGTTCGGGAATCTGGATTTCAGGATCGCTCGGTCAACAATCGGATACCAGACGCCGTTTTCAATCCAAGTAATCGCGCCATTTTCGCGAATCCGCACCAAAGCGCCGGCGGGATAGGCGCTGGAGTTTGAAATTTGGAAGCCGTCCAGATACGCGGCCACATCTTCAAAAGAAACATCAATTACTTCTTCAGGATTAAACCCTAAATTCCGGAAAACTTCCTGAGATTGAATCAGTCTTTTTTCGTCTCCGCTAATTAAATAAATCGCTAAATCTGGCGTTCGAACCAAGGAGTAATTCGGCAGCTTAATATCCGGGCCGCGCGCGTAATTTTCCAGTTCATCTTGAGTGATTTCCAGAACTTTGGAAAAATCACCAAAGCGCGTCATAAAAGCCGTTCGATTTTGGATGGCCCTTTTTTCGCCGTTTTGGATCAGCCAAACACCGCCGGTATTTTTAGCTCTAACCAAAGACCCGTCAGGATAATGCTTGGCGAACCAGGTAGTGTAAAAGTTGTAAAAATTAAAATTACCGTTATAGACATGGGGCGTGTAGTTATACAAGCCCGCCGTGGCCTGATTTTCAATGGTCACTGTGGTCTTTCGGCTGTTATTCAAATCTGAAAAAGTGTAACTCCGTCCAACCTGGTAGGTGAATTGCGAAGGGAAATCCAAATAGCGACGGAACTGCCAGGCAGCAAAATCCATTTGCCGGTAAAAGCCTTTGGCGTTGGCGCTGCACCCGCCGCTGTCCGGGCAACCATAACCCATGGCATAGTCAAATTGCCTTTGTGTGGGCGTCGGGTCGCTCAAGAGGCTTTGTTCTTTTTGCAAAGTCACCAGGATTACCTTGGGATTTATGTTGTATAGCTTGCCGATTTCCAAAATGGCCTCGCTGACGGTTTTACTAACCTTGTTAAAGTCCTCCAAGGTACGGTTAGCCAAAACCCCGCCACGTCGAACTAAGAAGTTCTGAATGTCGCCGACGCTCAAGCTATTGGCATCAGTGAATTCTTCGTCGGAGATTATCCGGCCGGGATTGAATGCGGCAAAAGCCGAATTCGGCGCTAACCAAACCAAAATTAGACTAAAGAACAAAAAATGTTTTATTAGTCTTTTAAACATAGCTTAATTATTATAGCTCACCGAATTTTTTTTGACAAGACCAAGGCTCTTGCTAAAAGTCAGTAAAAAAATTAGTTTTAATAATATGCAGAGAATTAACTACAAGGGTTTTAATATTGATCTAGGCGAAAAGCCGGAGATTGCCAAAAATATTGAAAATTTTCTTTTGGGCGAGAGGTGCCGGCAAATTTTAACTTTAAACCCGGAGTTTATGGTTTTGGCCAGTAAAAAGCCAGAACTGCTTGAGGTTAATAATCAGGCGGATTTGATCTTAATAGACGGCGTAGGCTTAGCTTGGGCCGTGAAATGGGCTTTTAAAACTTCGGTTTTCAGACACCCGGGCGCTGATTTGGTTTTGGATATTTGCGCTTTGGCGGAAAGCCGAAATCTAAAAATCGGCGTATTGATACCCAAAGGCGGGCTTTCTTCACCTGAACGGATTTCAAGCGCCATGCAAAAACTTTTTCCCCGGCTTGATCATCAGGTTTTTTCTAATGATGCTGACGCGATTCGAAACATCAACGCCGGAAAAATTCAGATTCTTTTTTTAACCCTAGGCCAGCCAAATCAAGAAGTTTGGATTCAAAAGAATCGCACTCAATTAAAAACTTGCAAAGTCGCCGTGGGCGTTGGCGGCGCTTTTGATTTTCTAACCGGTGCCAGACAACGCGCGCCTAGGTTTTTAAGGCGAATTGGTTTAGAATGGCTATGGCGCCTGATTACCCAGCCCTGGCGCTTTGGCCGGATTTGGCGGGCAACATTCGGGTTTTGGAACGCCTTAGTATTTAAATTATGAAATCAGAGATTCGAGTTCGTTTTGCGCCTTCGCCGACGGGCAGTTTGCACATCGGGGGTTTGCGAACCGCGCTTTACAATTTTTTATTCGCCAGGAAAAATCATGGTGCTTTCATTTTGCGGATTGAAGATACAGATCAAAAAAGATCTGTCTTGGGCGGAGTTGAAGAGATCATAAAAACTTTAAACGCTTTCGGACTTAAATACGATGAAGGTCCAATTCTAAAAAATGGCCGGTTAGATGAAAAAGGGGATAGCGGTCCGTATGTGCAGTCAAAAAGACTCAAATTTTACCAAGAGGCCGCATCAAAGCTGGTTGCGAAAAATTTTGCATATCCGTGTTTTTGTACGGTTGAAAGATTGGAAGACATACGCAAACAACAGGTTCAAAAAAATCTGCCCCCGGGCTACGATGGCTTCTGCCGTGATTTGCCTAGCGCGGAAAGCCAAGAGAGAGTAAAGAAAGGCGAAAAACACATCATCCGTTTTAAAATGCCAAAAACCGGCCAGACAGATGCAGATGATTTAATTCGAGGGAAAGTGAGCTTCAAACACATTTTTTTGGAAGACGCCGTTCTTTTAAAAGCTGACGGCTTTCCGACTTACCATTTAGCCAATGTGGTGGATGACCACGCGATGGCGATCAGCCATGTTATCCGCGCCGAAGAGTGGCTGCCCTCCTTGCCTTTGCATATTCAGCTTTATCAAGCTTTGAATTGGCCAATGCCGGAGTTCGCTCACTTGCCTTTGATTTTAGGACCAAATCGCAAGAAACTTTCAAAGCGGGACAATGATACGGCGGCCAAGGATTATTTAAAAGATTACTTGCCGAATGCAATTTTGAATTTTATCGCCCTGCTTGGCTGGAATCCCAAAACCAATCAAGAATTTTATCCCAGCCCGGAAAATCTAGCCGCAGATTTTGATTTGAAAAAAATCAATCGGGCTGGGGCCATTTTTGAACTAAAAAAGCTGATATATTTAAATCGCCAGCATTTACGCGCCCAGGATCCGATTGTCTTGGCGGAAAAAGTCGGCTTAGGTTTGAGTCCGGCAGAATGCCAGAAATTTTTACCTTTGGCCTTGGACCGAGCTGAAAAACTTTCCGACATTCCAAAGTCTATAAATTTTTTACTGACTGACGAAATAAATTATTCAAAAGATCTATTGATGCCAAAGCACATAAATAGTGAAACGGCGGTAAAAGAAAACCTAACCCTAATTCACGATTTTCTCAAAGAAATTCCGCAAACTGCCTGGAACAATCAAGGCGATTTTAAAAATAATATCTTAGCTTGGATAAAAAGCCAAAACAAAACCAATGCTGAAATGCTTTGGCCCTTTCGCGTGGCCTTATCTGGTCTAGAAAAAAGTCCGGACCCGTTTGAAATCGCGGTTGCTTTAGGCAAAAAGAAGACCCTGCAGAGAGTGGAAAAGGGGATAGCCAAGTTCTAAGTATTCCAAAAAGCTTGATTTTTCCGAGATTTTGTGATATATTTGGTCTGATATGGCCAAAAACAAAACCCAAAAACCGGTATTATTGCTTTTAAGTCTGCTAATCAGTCTGTTTTTAATTTTGCCCAATCGGGGCACGGCCCAAGTTGAAAATTCCAATCAAAATCAGAATCTTAACTCGAATTCAAGTCTTTCGACTGTTAGCGATCCAAATAATTTAAGCGTTGATGAACTCAACCGGAGCATTCAGGAAAAGCAGGACCAAAAAAGACTGCTAGAGCAAAAGTTGCAGGAATACCAAGACATCATTGCTGAAAAACAAAAAACTTCTGCCAGCCTGAAAAACGAGCTGACTTTGCTTGACGCGCAAATCAGCAAGACCGAGCTTGACATTCAAGCTTTGAATTTTACGGTTGAAGAAAAGCAGCTGCAGATAAACCTGACGCAAAAAGCCATAGGCGACAAAGAAAAAGAGATTGACAAACTGCGCGGCTTCTTGGGTGAACTGGTTAAGACCATTTACCGTTATGATCAAAAAGATCAGCTGGAAATTTTAATCGCTCACAATTCCTTTTCCGATGTGGTTAACGATATCCGCGCCGCCAGCGCCTTGCAAAATACGATATCCGACTCATTGAGTGACATTCGCTTGGCCAAAAGCAATTTGGAAAGGGAAAAAACCGAGCGCGAAAGGCAAAAGGCCGAATTAGTGACTTTACAATCGGAACTAGAAACCACCTCTAAGAGTTTGGGTGATCAAAAAACCTATAAATCCAAAATTCTTTCAGACACTCAATCGAATGAGCAATTATATAATCAGCTCTTAGAGCAATCCCGGCAAGAACAGCTTAACGCCGATGCAGACATTCGATCCTTGCAGGATACTTTAAAATCCAAACTTGGGGGCAAGGAAACGACCAGCCAAGCGCAAGAGAATATCTTCACCGGCAATCGAAATGTTCAGCTTTCTTGGCCAGTATCGCCGGCAAAAGGCATTAGTGCCTATTTTCACGATCCGACTTACCCGTATCGGCGTTATTTTGAGCACCCGGCAATTGATATCCCAACAAACCAAGGCACGGCAATTGCGGCGGCTGACGACGGCTATGTGGCGCGGGCTAAAAATGCAGGCTTTGGTTATAGCTATATAATGCTAGTTCATTCAAACAGTATTGCCACGGTTTATGGCCATGTTAGTCAAATAAATGTTGCCGAAGAAACTTATGTCAAAAAAGGTCAAATAATCGGGCTTAGCGGGGGATTGCCAGGTACACCTGGCGCTGGTAATTTAACCACTGGCGCACATTTGCATTTTGAAGTCAGACTAAACGGTTTTCCAGTTAACCCTTTGGACTATCTACCCTAATAAATTAATTCAAAGTTTTTTTATCTTTATTATTAAAAAGGGGAATATTGGATTATATAAATTTAGGTAATATAATTGCGTCGTACAATATATCTTAGACGACACAATATAATCGCAAAACGGTTTTTTCAGCTTAAAAATAGCTCCCTAATTGGCAAGACCGAGCAGAATTAGCACCAAAATAACGACTGTAAACCCCTGAAATGCGATTCCAGGGCCTTTATTCACTTCAAACTGCACTTTATCGTGAAAATTGTAATAGGGCTTTAAAAGCGTTTTAAAAGGCTTCTCCTTTTTGTATAAGGTTAGATAGTCTGGCAAGGCTGACCAGAATGCACCCCAAATAACTAAATACCAGCGATCTCTAAAAACTACTAAGAGTGCCAGAAAAACTGAAATTGTCATTATAAGGTCAGGCCCAAAAGCCTGATAAAAAGTTTTTAGGTTTCTAGCTTTAGGTACGGGGTAGTTCCAATGCGGAATGGCGTCAAGAACAAGATGTGTCGCAAAACATAATACCGCGGTATAATAGGGATTGACCAAAGCTAAAGCAAAGGTTGAGCCAGCCAGGATATGAACGGTTAACAGCATATATTATTTGTAATAAACCCGATCTGGAACCGTGACATCAATGTATTCGAAATTTTTGCTGCTTAATTTTTGATCGTATGCCAGAAAAAAGGCATTGATTTGTTTCTGAATATTTGCGCTTCGGTCGATTTTTAGTTCCCGCTCCCCTGCCAGCTTGATGATCGCGGTTCGGTCAGGCGAGGTTTTGATTAAAATCGATTGCGGCGAAATTCTATTTTCTTTGCGCTGATTTAATGCGTTTACAAAATCTTTTAAGGCCAGAATATCGTTTTTAAAAAGCACTTCTTTGCCAAGTGCCAGGTCTGGCGGCCAGGTTTCAAATTCCAAAGGTATAAATTCTTTTGCGCTTTCGGCCGGTATAAGATTTGACGCGATTCCAAAATTGTTAATGCCCACCAGGGTCTCCGAATTAGTTTTTAGGACAAAGGCGGGTCTTTCTTCGGTGACTTTGAGAATTATCGTATCAGGCATTCGTTTGCTGATTTTCAATTCTGAAAAAATCCATTTCTCTTTCAAGCGACGAGCAAAAGCTTTGGTGTCAAAAGTCCATAATTTATTCTGTTTAAAAAACCAAAGCCAACGGGCCTGCATTTGATTTAAAGTTGCCGTCCGCAAGGTTTCGTTGGCAAAAGCGCGTTCGCCGGAAATTTGAATCTTTTTTATTTGCCAATATGGCAGGCCGTATAACAAATAAACTCCGCCGCCAATCAGGAACAGAGTTAAAAAACCTGCTAATTTTGGATGCCGAAAGAGCCAGGGCGCCCGGCCAACTTGTGCATAGCTGGCTTTAAAATATCTTTTTTCAATTGAGCCCCTTTGCATCTCGGATTTATTTAATTTTGACTTTTAGTTATGCTCTGTCTTTGGCCTAAGTGTTTCCGCAGGTTTTTTGGAATCTCAATGCTGCCATCGGGCTGCTGGTAATTTTCCAAAATTGCGATTAGAATCCGGCCAATGGCAAAGGCCGTGCCATTCAAGAGGTGAACAAATTCTTTTTTGCCTGTTGCCGGCTGGTAACGCATGTTCAGAGCGCGAGCTTGAAAATCAGTCGTGTTGGATGTCGAATGGGTTTCCCGATATTCGCCCTGGCCCTGATTTTGACCAGGCAACCAGCATTCGATGTCAAATGTTTTGGCTGAAGGAAAGCCCAAATCACCGCTACAAAGCTTTACGACACGATACGGCAAATTTAAGCCTTGAACCAACGCTTCCTGGGCCTGCAGAAGTTTTTGGTGTTCATGCTCCGAATTTTCCGGCGCGGAAAATACGAACATTTCCAATTTATCGAATTGATGAACGCGCAAAATGCCTTTGGTGTCTTTGCCATAACTACCCGCCTCCCGGCGAAAACACGTGGAAAAGGCCAAGAATTTTTTGGGCAAATCTTTGGCTGTTAATATCTCACCGGCGTAATACGGACCCACGGATTGTTCCGAAGTGCCGATTAGATATTGATTGTCCTTTGGCAAATTATAGACCTCGGCTTCGCCGCCTTGGGCCAGATAACCCATGGCCTCCATGTATTCCTGTTTGATGATTACTGGCGGCAATATCGGCAAAAAGCCGTTTTGCATTAAGGTTTCCAGAGTGTACTGAATCAAGGCAAATTCTAAAAGCACGGCATCGCCTTTTAAATACCCGAAACGCGAGCCGGAAACTTTTGCCGCCCGGGGAATATCAATAAGATCCAATTTTTCCGCCAAGCTTAAATAGTCTTTGGGCGGTTTGGCGAATTTCGGCTTTGCACCAACGATTTTAACCACTTCATTATTACTTGCATCAGGGCCGAGCGGCACATCGTTAAAAATCAAATTCGGCAAATTCCCGATTAATTCGTCAATGATTCCTTCGCCCTCCTTAATTTGCTTTTCAAGTAATGCAATCTTTGCGGACAATTTCTTTAATTCCTGCTGCTTTATTTTTTTTTGCTTGGCGTCCAATTTCGGGAAGATCCGGCTAGCCTGATTGATTTCTGCCTGCCAAGTTTCTAGTTTTTGCTGCGCGGCTTTATTATAAACCTTTTGGATTTTCGCCAAAGTGGTTTTCGCTTGTTTAAACAAGGTTTCGCCGCCTCGATTTCTATAGGTAAGGAAATA
The DNA here is from genome assembly GCA_003597955.1 of Candidatus Parcubacteria bacterium. Lineage (GTDB taxonomy): Bacteria > Patescibacteriota > Patescibacteriia > PEXW01 > PEXW01 > PEXW01. The sequence goes on along the minus strand of QZJU01000015.1, from coordinate 24,034 downwards.
TTTTTCCGGGTTTTTCAAAAAATCTTTATAGTCGATCATAGTCCAAGTTGTGAATGAATATTTTGCATTGCGGTTAAAACGTTTTGAATGTGTTGTTCCAAGGTAATTTCCAATTCATTGGCGCCGCCAATGATTTCCTCGCGATTGATTTTTGCGGCAAAAGATTTTTCTTTTAACTTCTTTTTAACCGCATCAACCGAAACGTCCTGAAGCTGCTTTGCTGGCCGCACCAAGGCGACTGCCACCAAAAAGCCACATAATTCGTCCACTGCGTAAATTGCCTTTTTTAGGAGACTGTCGCGGGGTTCGGCAGTATGCGTGGAATGCGCCAATACGGCTTTTAAAAATTCGTCCGGATAGCCTAATCTTTCCAAAACTTTTACGCCTTCGTAGGGGTGATGCTTGGCATCGGGAAATCTTTCGTAGTCAAAGTCGTGCAAAAGCCCAACGCAGCCCCAGAATTCTTCGTCCTGTTTGAAAAGCTTTGCGTAAGATCGCATAGCCGCCTCAACGGCCAACATATGTTTTTTTAAATTCGGATTTTCTACCCACTCATCCAAAAGTGCAAGCGCGTGGGCGCGGTTTGGCAATTTCATTTATTTGCTTTTGTTTTTGACTGGCCTCAAAGTTGGAAAAATGATGGCCTCTTTTATTGAATGACTGCCGCTTAATATTGCAGCCAAGCGATCCATGCCTATGCCTGCCCCGGCCGCTGGAGGCATGCCATGTTCCAAGGCCTCGATAAATTCCGGGTCATTCCCCTGCGCTTCTTCATCTCCCCGCTTTTTCAAGATTTCCTGCTCGGCAAAGCGTTTCCGCTGATCCAGGGGGTCATTCAGTTCGCTAAAGGCTTTAATTATTTCCGCGCCCGCAATAACCAACTGGAACATTTCCACTAAACGAGGGTCTTCGGCTTTGCGTTTGGCTAAAGGTGAAAGCTCGACTGGGTAATCAAAAATAAAAGTCGGACGGTGAATGCTAGGGCGGACTTGGCTTTTCCATAATTCGTCAATTAATTTGCCTTTTTCAGCTTTGGGTTCAACCTCAATTTTGAGCTTTTTCAAAGCCTGCCGGAGAGCTTTTTCGGAAATTTCTAAAACCTCTATGCCGGTGGCGTCGGCAATCGCTTTAACATATGATAATCGGGGAAAAGGCGGCACGAAATCAATTTCCTTACCTCCAACCAAAAATTCCAGCTTGCCTTTAACTTTTTCAACAACTGAAACAACAAGTTTTTCGCAAAAGTCCATCAGCTGCCGATAATCCCAAAAAGCCGCGTAAAATTCTATTTGGGTGAACTCCGGATTGTGCTGGGGGCTTAAACCTTCATTCCGAAAACAGCGAGCGACCTCATAAACTTTTTCAAAGCCCGCGATCAAAAGTCTTTTTAAATACAATTCTGGCGCCACCCGCAGAAACAAATCCGCTTTCAAGGCGTTATGGTGTGTGACAAATGGCTTGGCGCTGGCTCCACTGGCCACAGGTTGCAAAATCGGCGTCTCCACCTCCACAAAGCCGGATTCTTCCATCAAATTTCTGAAAATTTTAAACATTTTGAGCCGCGTTTCAATTACCGCCCGCGAATCCGGATTTGCCAAAATATCCAGTTCCCGTTGGCGTAATCTTTGTTCCGTGTCGGTCAAGCCGTGCAATTTATCTGGTAAAGGCTTTAGCGCTTTGCTTATTATCGAAAGTTTTTTGGCCAAAAGAGTTTTCTGGCCGCTTTTGGTGATGAACAGCTCCCCTTCAGCCTGTGCAAAATCGCCGATGTCAAGCCGACTAACTAATATATCGTACAATTCGGCTATTTCTTTCCGGCTGCAAAAAATCTGCAAATTCCCCGAATCATCCTGCAAATCCAAAAAAGTCGAGCCGCCGTGACTTCTTAAGCCGCGGATCCGGCCAACTACCCCAACCAGCCCTTTTATTTTTGAAAAATTCAAATCAATTTCTCGAAGCTTGTGGGTTCTGCGAGATCGGCTGGGATAAACATTTATTCCTGCCGCCTGCAATTCTTCCAGCCGCTTAAGCCGAATACTGCGTTCATCATTAATGTCATATTTCATAATTAAAATTTATCATTTCCCTAAGCAAATGACAATGTTTGCGGATTCAACAAAAATCCTATTTGATACTGATGATTTTGGCTTTTAGTTCGCCTCCAGGCGTTTGAACCACCACATTTTCACCAACTCTTTTGCCTAAGAAGGCCTGGCCCAGAGGTGAAACATTAGAAATCCGGCCATTAACCGGATCGGCTTCATTTGAACCGACAATGTAAAAAGTTTTAATTGTCTGATTTAGATCAGTTTCAACCGTTGAACCCACCTGCACTATCGTGGAATTTGAGGGTGAAATGATCTGGGCATTTTTTAACAGATTCTCGAGTTCAACAATCCGGCCTTCAACGAAAGATTGCTCATTTTTGGCTTCCTGATACTCGGCATTTTCCGACAAATCCCCCAACTCTTTTGCTTCCTGAATTCGATCTGCCAATTCTTTACGTTTCTCGGTTTTTAAAATATTTAATTCGCTTTTGAGTTTTTCTAGACCCTCTGAAGTTATAAACTGTTTGTCCGGCATAAACAAAAAATTTAAGAATATGGTAAACAGGATACGGGAAAGGCAAAAATCTGTCAAATCTGGCTTTCCCTATTTTTTCAGCCAGTATTTGAAGCCGGATTCCGCGATGGGCAGGGCTGCAGCGTGACCCTCCCCTCCCCCTTCGACGATAACTGCAATGGCAATACTGGCATTGGTGCATGGCGCAAAACCGATGAACCAAGCATGGGTTTTATTCTGGTTGCCGAATTGCGCCGTGCCAGTTTTGCCGCATACCGGCTGGCTTATGCTTTGCAGGCGGCTGGCGCTGCCGGAAGTTACTGCTTGGCGCATAGCGTCCCTGACGACTTGGAAGGCTTCGGGTTTGGCAATTTGTTTACGGATAATTTCAGGCTCAATAGTTTTGCTGATTTTTTTTGCGCTGTCTTGAAACGCGGCAACCAGGTGGGGTTTAAAAACCGTGCCGCCATTTGCAATTGTGGCGGTCATAAGAGCCATTTGCACAGGTGTCACCAAAAGGTCGCCCTGGCCAATTGCAAAATGGTAAGTATCGCCAATGTACCAAGCTTCGCCTTTGGTTTGCTCCTTCCATGCTTTGCTTGGCAAAAAGCCAGGTCTTTCGCCAGGTAGATCCAGTCCGGTTTGGCCGCCAAGTCCAAAAGTTCTAGCATACTGAGTCATCCGATCAATGCCCAAGCCATCAAAATTTTCCGTGCCGCCGCCGATAGTGTAGAAATAAGTGTTAACTGAATCCGCAATCGCTTTGTAAATATTTGTAACTCCGTGTCCGCCGGGCCGCCAATCAGGGAAGAACCATTTATCGATTTTTATTCCGCCAGTGCTTAATACCGTGGTTTGCGGCGTTACAATGCCCTGATCCAAGGCCGCGACGGCAAAAAGCGGTTTGATGGTCGAGCCTGAAGGATACTCGCCGGCAACGGCTCGCGGAAACAACGGCTTATGCGAATCAGTGATTAATTGCTCATAAAGTGAACTGGAAATACCGGAAACAAAGTCGTTATTGTCATAACTCGGGGCATTGACCATAGCCAAGACGCCACCGGTCTGGGGATCGAGCGCCACCACAGCCGCGCCCGTGGTCCTTAAGGCTTTCACGGTGGCGTTAGCTTTTTTATACAGTAATTTTTGGAGCTCGCTATCTAAATGCAACACCAAGTTTTGTCCCGGCACCGCTTCTTCGGCGGCTAAAACTTTTTGTTCCCGTCGTTCGGCATTGACTTCAATCGAAGCCTTGCCGCTGATCCCGCGCATTTGCCGTTCGTAGACTGCTTCCAAGCCAGTTTTGCCAATAACCTCATTCATCTGGTAATCGTTGTCTTCGGAATTTTTAATATCATCCCACTCTGTTTCGGATATTTTTCCGGTGTACCCTAAAATCTGGCTGAAGGCTTCTCCGCCTAAATAATGCCGGCGGGGCATTATTTCCACCTTCACGGCTGGTTCGTTTTTAAATAGTATCTTCAACTTCATTGCCTGCGCGTAATCAAGATGTTCTTTTACCACGGCAAATTCCGTACTGTTCGCTTTCTTTTCGACCAGTACTTTCTCAAATTCGGCAACTGGTATTCCTGCGGTTTCGGCGAATGCTGATAATTGTTGGGCTCTTGCGTCACTTTCATTTTTTAAATCCGCAGGAATTACCCCGAAACTAAACTCTGCGATGTTTTCAACCAAGCTTTTCCCGTTTTTGTCATAAATGACGCCACGGACCGGCGGGATCGAAGAAATCCGTATCCGGTTATTTTCTGCCGACCGCCGATATTCACTGCCTTTTACCAGCTGCAGCCAGAAAACCCTGTAGGTCAGCAGACAAAGCAAAAAAGCAAAAATCCAACTAATGACTTTTAGGCGTTTGCCCTGAATTTGCTGCTTGAGAGTTGGCGAATCCGTTCTTTGGGCTTCCAAAGTCTCATCGCTAAATTCGTAACTTTTAAAAGTTTTTACAAGCTTGGGCTTGCCCAAATGGGTATTAGGTAAAATTTCGAATGGATTAAGCTGCACCATAAAATAATTTTTTGCGCATGAATTTTTTCAGCCAAACCAGCGAAATCCCGAGAAAAAAGGCCAAGCCCAGTTCGACAACAAGCAACCATAAAATTTGCGATGTCGACCAGGTAAAATTCAGTCGAATATTTGAAAAGCTGAATAGAAAGCCAAAGCTGATAATAATCCAGGTCAAAAAAATTCGGATGAGGCCGCCTAAAAATGCTAAACCTAAAAGCGAAGCACTGGAATGGTTTGTTAACCATTTTTTTTGAATCAGTGCCGTGGTAAACCAGACCCCTAAGACAGTGAAGGTTAACAGCGGCAAACGTGAGCTTTGGATCAAGTCGACCAGAATCGCCGATGGCAGGACTTCATATTTTATTTTGTCAAAGGCGTTTTGCCAGACGAAAATTATGGCAAGTACACTTAAGATATTAGCCGGCCAACCTTCACTAAAAAGGGCAGTTGTGCCGATTTGCAAAACCAGAAATAAAATCACCCAAACAAGGTGTTTTAAAAGGTTTTTCATTGCGCGGTTAAAACCATTAAAACGTTTAAGGTATCATAAGGCAAAGCGGGAATGACGGTGGCGCTTTGGAAGAGCAGGCCGGAAGTCTGTTCGATTTTAGAAATACTACCAATCAGCAATCCGCTCGGAACTTTCGGATCAAGATCCGAAGTGACTACTGATTGACTGGATTGCAGCACTTCATTTTGTGGAACGAGTGTCAATTTAATGCCCACGCCCTTTTCGCCTGTAACTATGCCTGGCGACTTTGTCTCATTTTCGACGCGAGCCGCTATGTTTAAGCCTTCCGAGGTCAGGAGTTTAAGGCTGCTGGTTATTTCGCCTACTTCTTGTATTAAACCGACTAAAACGCCATCGGCCGCGATTACCGGCTGACCAAGACTCAAACCTTGATTCAAGCCTGCATCCAGCAATAGCAACTGGGCTGAACTCTGCGAACGGCCGATTACGCGCACTGGCTGGCCACGGAGCTCATGCCGATTCAAAAAATCTTCTTCCTTTCTAAGGAGCTGGAGTTCTGACAGCCGCCGGTTCAGATCTGCCTGCCGGATTTCCAACTCGACGATTTTTTGCTGCAAGGCTTGATTTTCAGACTCAAGGCTCTGCAAGTCTTCGCGCGACTTGAAATTTTGCGCCACATTAGTGACCACCCGGTTGACAAGCTGACTTACCGGCAGCAATATCGGCTTGATTATTCTCTGCACAATTGGTAAAACTCCGGCAAAAGTCAGAGCCGCAACAATCAAAAATACCGCCAGGATCGTGATTCGAAGGCGGGATTTTTCCATAGCTAGCGCTTACCTCCTTGTTCGCTATTTTCCGTTGAAAGCACCAAAATAGTTTTTAAACTATCTAAATCCTCCAAGACAATGCCCGTGCCACGAACCACCGCAGTCAAAGGATCGTCAGCTACATGCACGGCGATTTTTATCTCTCTTTGAATAAGGTCAGCTAAACCACGCAGTAGCGCTCCCCCGCCCGTGAGTAAAACCCCGCGCTGATGGATATCGGCAACTAATTCCGGCGGAGTACTTTCAATAACGCTGCCGATATTTTCCACCAAAATTCCTAATGAGCGACTTAAAGCCTCACGCACGTGCTGGCCGGTTATGGTAATTTCTTTTGGCAAACCTGTAATAAGATCACGGCCCCGGGCTTTAGTTTCCAAAGCGTCGTTTTCTTCGGTGGCCGTACCAATGGAAATTTTAATTTCTTCAGCCATACGTTCGCCAACCAACAGATTAAAATGCGACCGGCAATATTGGATTATGCTGTTGTCCAGCGCGTTACCGGCGGTTCGCAGGCTCCGCCAAGTCACTACCCCGCCCAAAGATATAACAGCAATGTCAGTCGTACCACCGCCAATGTCAATGATTAAATTCCCAGATGCATCTTGGATTGGCAGGCGTGAACCGATTGCGGCTGCCATGGGCTGTTCGATTAAATAGACTTCGCGAGCGCCAGCGTGCAAAGCCGCGTCTTCCACCGCTTTCCGTTCAACTTCGGTAACGCCCAAAGGAATCCCGATAACCACTCTCGGCCTGGGAATCAGGGTAAAGCCTTCTTTATGGACCTTTTCGACAAAATACCTAAGCATTTTTTCAGTCACTTCAAAATCGGAAATTACGCCGTCGACCAATGGTTTGGCCGCGATAATGTGGCTGGGCGTTTTGCCCACCATTTTTCGGGCTTCTGTGCCAACGGCTAGGATTTGCTGGGTGCGAGTGTTCACGGCAACCACCGAAGGCTCGTTGATCATTATGCCTTTGCCTTTCACATACACCAATGTGCTGGAAGTGCCTAAATCAATTCCTAAATCTTTCGAAAATCTGCCTAAAATGGAATCAAAAATCATGGTTTAAGAAGTTTAGCTAAAGCGTCTTTCTCTTCCAAGATTTCAGCCTTGCCGGTTTGGCGATTGGTCAATTCGACTTTTTGTCCGCGCTTTTCGCTGAAAACCACGCGCCAAGGCATGCCGATTAATTCAGAATCTTTTAATTTAAAGCCGGGTGAAGCATTACGATCATCCAGTAAAATATCGAGGTGATTTTTTTCGCAAGTTTTTTCAAAAGCTCGGGCGCGTTTAGTCAAATTCGGTTGATTACCCAAAACCAAAAGCTGCACTTGAAAAGGGGCGATGGCTTTGGGCCAGACCAGGCCTTTGGCATCGCTGTAAACTTCAGTCACGGCGCCGACGAGCCGCGTAATGCCAATTCCGTAGCTGGCAACATAAACGGGCTGCTGCGTGCCTTGTTTATCCGTGAATTTCAAATGCATTTGCTGGCCATAATAATCACCGAAGATAAATGTGTTGCCGACTTCGATGCTCTTCTTGGTTTCCAAAGTTTTTCCGCAATTCGGGCATTTTTTCAAATTCCCGCCCAGCTCAAGGTTCTGCGCGTATTCGCACTTGGGGCAAACTAAAATTTTATCCTCCCCGGCATCACTTATCACCTGGAATTCGTGCGAATGCCTTTTGGTGAATGTGCCGCCTGAAGCTTCGGTTAAATAGGCCTTCAGGCCAATGTCAGCATAAATATTCCGATAAGCCTGGTGGACCTTGGCGTAATATTGATCTAAATCCTCAGCCGAAACGTGAAAACTGTAAAGGTCTTTCATTAGAAATTCCCGTCCGCGAATTACGCCAGATTTGGCCCGCGGTTCATTGCGGAATTTCCACTGAATCTGATAAAGCGCTTTGGGCAAATCTCGATAACTCAATGCCGACTTTTTCAGTAAATCGACAATTACCTCTTCATGGGTGGTGGCCAAGCCCAAATCGTGCCCGGATTTGTCCTGCCATTGGTACATGATGCTTTTTAAGCTCTCCCAGCGTCCGGTTTCTGACCAAAGGGCTTTGGGTTGCAAAGCCGGCATTAAAAGCTCTTCCGCGCCAATGCGCTGATGTTCTCGGCGGATAAGTTTGGAAATTTTTTCCAAAACCCGCAAACCCATTGGCAGCCAACTATACACGCCGGCCTGAAGTTTGGAAACAAAGCCGGCTTGTTGCAGCAATTTGCCGTTACGAGAAATTTCTTCAGTCGGTACGGCACTTTGGGTTGGTAAAAAAATCGTAGATTGCAACATAGTGTTAAAATATTTTACTCCAAAGCGATTTTATGACTTCTAACTTCCAAATGTCTCTGAAGGTTACCATCATTATCAATAACAACAAAATCACAAAGCCGGTATTATGGATTTTTGCTTCCAAAGTTTGACTGATTGGTTTACCGCGTATTTTTTCCAACAGTAAAAACAGCACGCGGCCGCCGTCCAAAGCCGGGACTGGCAAAATGTTTATTAAGGCTAAATTCAAAGAAAGCAAAGCAGCAAACTGCAAAAGATAAATGAAACCGAGTCGGGCAACCTGACCGGTCAGCATGGCAATTCCGACTGGACCGGCAACATCCACGGTCACTCGTTGTTCAAACAACAGATCCTTTATGATTTGGGCAAAAGCCGCCACGATCATGCCTAAGGCTCGGATTGCGGTCTGACAGCCTTGCCAAATTGCCTGCCACCAGGGAAATGAAACCAAACCACTGTGGACCAAGCTTACGCCCAGACCGGGCTGATTCAATTCTGGCAAGTTTTGCAAAACGACTTGCCCGCTTAAGACCTGACCTGACCTCGAAAATTCAACGCTCACGCTATTTTCTCCGATCACTTTTGCGGCTCTCTGCGCCGCGGCAATTGAATCAATCGGAGTTTGGCCAATTTTCAGCAAAACATCGCCGACTTGCATGCCAAACTTTGCAGCCGGCGAATCCGGGCGGATCTCAATGATTTGAACTTGAGGATTTCTTACTTTGCCGCCAGGGGGGACACCGGCGCTGATGTCTGAAGGCAAGCCGAGCCGAAAGCCAAAGGCAAATATTACCGCCGCTAGAACCACATTCATAGTCACGCCGGAAACTAAAATCACCAATCTTTTCCAGGCTTTTTGCGCGCTAAAGCTTTCTGGATCTTGGCTTTGATCGTTTTCGCCCTTCAGGCGCACAAAGCCGCCCAAAGGTATCCAATTCAAACTGTAAATGGTTTTTTTGCGGCGGAATCCCCAAAGCCTGGGCGGAAAACCAAAACCGAATTCTTCCACGGCGACGCCCAGAATTCGGGCTGCCAAAAAATGCCCAAGTTCATGAACAAAAATAAGTAAACCTAAAATTAAAATAAAAACCAAAATGGTTAGCATGGGAATTTAAATGGTGGTTAAATCTTTTTCTTTGGCTTGTCCGACTTCCTGAATTTTGCCGTTAAAAATTTCAACTTTTTCTTGCAGGGCTTTTAGCTCCATATCGGCTTCGTCTTCAGAAATTTCGCCTTTTCGTTCGGCCTGCTTTATGCTCTTCTGAATAAGCTCGCGGATTCCACGAATAGAAATTTTCGCGCTTTCAAGCTTTTCGTGCAAGGCCTTGACCAATTCTTTTCGTCGCTCTTCAGTCAAGGGCGGAAAATTCAGACGCAAGCCGTTGCCCTGAATTATCGGCATTAAGCCCAAACTCGAGGTTTGAATAGCCTTTTCTATATTCTTTAAAAGATTGGCGTCCCAGGGTTGTATGAATAGCTGACTCGGCTCTGGGCTGGAAATACTTGCTAACTGAACCAAGGGCGTAGGTGCGCCATACGCGTCAACAATGATTGGTTCAACAACTGCCGGCGTCGCGCGCCCAGTCCGCAAAGCCTGCAATTCCTGCTTTAAATGTTCCAAGGCTTTTTCAAAATCGGGATCGTGTTTTTGAATAAAATCTTTTGACATAATTTATTTTTTAACTAATTGCGTGCCTAATAACAAAGTGCCGGGTTTTTTGGGGTGTGCAGCCAAAACCTTGAACAACCGGCCCGAGGGCACATTTTTTAGGGTTTGCCAGGTCGCCCCCTCATCTTGGGATTTGTAAAAGGTCGAACCCGCTGTGAAGTAAATTTCTTTTTCGTCAAAAGAGTTTATCGCCACGGCTTGAATCGGGACGGTACTGGGCGGGATAACAGTCGGCACCACTTGCCAACTCGTGCCGCCGTCGGTGGAACGCACCAAGCCAAGATTGCTAGCCACGTACATAGTAGAAGGATTTCGTTCGGTGTAAACAAAATCATTTACGGGCAAGGCGTTTATTTTTGCCAAGGCCTGGCTCATGTTTTCATTCCAACTCGTGCCGCCGTCGGTGGAACGCAAAATTCCGTTCTGTGTTACCAAAAACATTATGCGCGAATCGTTTTTTAAAATTTGCATGCGTTTCAGATCTTTGCCGGAAAACTGCTGAATGATCCTCCAGGTCACGCCTTGATCCTCGCTTTTTAACAGCACCCCGCCGCTGGTAGCGGCAAAGATGTCCCGGCTGTCAAAAGGATCAACCCGGACTTGATTAATGGTGTGCCCAGGTTGATTGGTGTAAATCGTTTCCCAAGTCACGCCCGCGTCAACGCTTTTTTGCACCGTATTCTGAAAACCGGCGTACATGGTGTCTGGGTTTTTGGGATCAATGTCAAAACCCGTAACATAGCCTGAACGCAAGGCTGTGGCTGACCAAGCTTCGCCTAAGTTCTTGGTTTGCCAAAGTCCGTTTTCAATCGAACTGAAGTAAACCAAATCCGGATCTATTGGGTGAAAATAGAAAAAACCGACGTTGGTATTGCCGATGGTTGTGACTTTTTGCGCTTCCTGACTCACGAAAACTTTCTGTTGCCAAGTCTCCCCCCGATCCGTCGAAGTAAACACGCCGCCATCGCCCGAACCCTGGCCTGATCCCGATGAGGAAGTTTTAAATTGGATTAGACAGCCGGACAAAAAAATTAAAGCCAGTATCGGTAATAGGATTTTTTTCATGGTAGCTGAATTAATAAAGATTCGAAAATCTGCTTTGGATTCGCGTTAGTTTTTAGATCGCGAAAAGCTTTTAATAATGCCTGTAAAAAGTTATTATATTTAGCCTCTTGCCGCAAACGAATTAAAACCAGCTCCAATAGACGCCGGACCTGCTCGCGTTGAGTCCCGCTTTCCTGCTTTTTCAAAAGCCTTTCAGTTTCGGCGAATCTTTTGCGATTTGGGGCCTTAAGCAAATCTGTTGCCAGTCGATAATCCGCTTTGATTTGTTCGATATTTGCTTCGTTTTTGAAAAAATTCACAGCTTTTGCTAACTGGCCGGGAAAAAGTTCGAGCGCTAGCTCAATATCCGATTTTTTCAAACCCCGCTTGGCAAGCTCGGCGGACATCACTTTCCGAGGCACGGATTGTACGACGAGATGCATGGCCCGGGAACTAATGGTCGGCAATACGTTCCGCAAGCTGTTGGCGGTCATCACAAAGTAAACTTTTTCTCCCGGTTCTTCTAAAATTTTCAACAATGCGTTGGCGGCCGCGGCCTTAAAATTGTGAATGTTTTTTAAAAAAATAACCCGGTTTGAATCCGTCAGATTTTTTAAAGCCATTTTGGATTTTAATTCCCTGACGGCATCGATGCCGGACCCATTGCTAAGCAAATCCAGCTGCGGGAAAACTACTGCCGGCGTTTTAAACCGATTTTGGCAGTTTTGGCAAACACCGCAAGGCTCTAGCTGGGCGCGTTCTTCGCAAAGCAGCATTTGACCAAACCATTCCGCTAAAGCCGCGGCCGCGAACTCGTCATGCCCGAAAAAAATAACCGCATGCCCAAAGTTAGATTTTTTTAAAATCCGCAATAAAGCTTTTTGAATTTTTTCCTGACCAAATGTTTCCATCAAGCAGCCAAGTTTTTTAAAGTTTTTGACTGGTATGATAATACAATAAAACCGGCTTTTTGACAAGTCCTTATTTTTTACAATCTTTAAACTTTGAAATGAATGATCCGATCAAAAAGCTCGGCGCTCCTTTGCCAAGTGAAGGCTTTGACTCTCTGCCAGCCAGCGGTCCGGTAAGCATCAGCTAATTTTGGATCAGCCAAAATCTTTTGAATGGCTTGGGCGATTTCCCCGGATTTATACGGGTTAACTAAGAAAGCGGCTGAACCGGCGACTTCTGGCAGCGCGGTTGAGTTGCTGCAGACGACTGGCGTTCCGCAAGCCATGGCTTCTAGAATAGGAATGCCAAAGCCTTCAAAAAAAGAAGGTAAAGCAAAAACTTCGGCACCCGCAAGCAAGTAAGGCAATTCCGTCGGTTTGACCCAGCCTGGGCAAATGACCGAGTCAGCTAAATTCCAGTTTTTGATTTGCTGGAATACTTCTTCGCCGCCCAAACCGGCTGGGCCGACAAATAAAAGTTTTAATTTTTGGTTTTCGGGTTTGGCCCGCAGTTCGCGGAAAGCCGCCAACAGGCCTAAGGAATTTTTCTTTTTTTCGATGCGGCCCAAGGTCATTAGATACGGCTTTTGCAAACCGAATTTCTTCAGAATTTCCTCGATTTTTGCCGATTCATGGCGGATTTCGGGCTTAAAAATCTGCGTATCAACGCCATTTGGTATTACTTCGACTCGGCTGGGATCTAGGCCGTAGGTTTTAATGATGTCTTGTTTTGAATATTCCGAAACCGTTAAAATCACCGAACATTTCTTTAAAGCCAAACGTGCGGAAAAACGATGGTAATCAAATTCTGTCGCGCTGTATTTGCCCAGGGTCAAAACACGGATCAAAAAATTCAAAATTCGGCTGCCAATCCCCTGCCCCAAAAGATTTTGCTGGCTATAAAGTTCCTGGGCATGCTCAAAACCGATGTCGTGAAGAGTCGTAATAGTTTTGCGCGGGCAAATCATCGGCACGGTGTGGGCGGGCACGAATAAAATTTCCGGCGGGTGAAAAAGCATTTCCCAAGCCAGCCGAAGCTGCGTCCACATAATCTTTGGCCACCATCTCAAAACTCGAAATTCGACATTTTTTGGCAATCTACCCCACTCGGCCAGAGGCTCGGCCTTTAGATACAAAACCACCTGATCGCGCGAAGCGGTCAGGGGCAACCAAGCTTTCAGCAAGTTAAAAGCGTACCATTCGGTCCCGGTTTTTACTCCCAGGTTTGCGCGGGAAGCATCAATGCCAATGCGCATACGAATAAGCAAAGTTTAGGTCGCGGAAAGAATGCTGCGCTTGTAGGAATCCAAATTATCCAAGGCCACGCCCGTGCCTTTTGCCACGCACAACAGAGGCTCTTCCGCCACATAGGCCGGAACGCCGGTTTCCTGGGCCAAAAGCTTGTCTAGACTTCTTAATAAGGCTGAACCGCCGGACAAAACCATGCCTTTGTCAATTACATCCGCCGATAATTCCGGCGGCGTATTTTGCAGAACGGATTTGACGGCTTGGATAATGCCCATCAATTCATTTTGGATCGCGGCCGTAACATCGTCCGAGGAAAGTCGCAGCGTGGCTGGCAATCCGCTTACCATATCTCGGCCTTTAACATCCATGAAAAGTTTTTCGGACAAAGCCAAAGCCGAACCGATTTGGATCTTCAATTCTTCGGCCGTCCGTTCGCCAATCGCCACCCCGTGCTTTTTCCGAGTGTATTCCTGGATCGCGGCATCGAATTTATTTCCGCCGATCCGCACCGAAGTATTTGCGACTATACCGCCCAAAGAAATAACTGCGACCTCTGAAGTTCCGCCGCCCATATCGATTATCATGTGCCCCGAAGCCGAACCAATGGGGATGTTTGCGCCGATAGCCGCGGCAATAGGTTCTTTAATAATATAAGCAGCTTTAGCACCGGCTTGAATGGTGGCATCAATTACCGCGCGTCGTTCAGTTGAAGTGATGCCCGCTGGCACAGCTATCATTACCTCCGGCCGAAAAAATCTAACACCGCCTAAGGCTTTATTAATAAAATACCGCAGCATCGCTTCAGTGGTTTTGTAATCGGCAATCACGCCCTCTTTCAGGGGCCGCGAAGCCACAATCGTATCCGGTGTCCGACCCAACATTTCTTTGGCCTCGGCGCCAACAGCCAAAACCCTTTTATCCATAACCGAAACCGCAACGACTGAAGGTTCGTTTAAAACAATGCCCCGGTTTGGAATGTGCACCAAGGTATTAGTCGTGCCCAGATCAATGCCTAATTTTTTGCCAAAAATGGCCATAATTACTCCTTAAACTTAAGCTGGTATTCGCGATCAACCTCTAAATTACTCTGGTCCTTCAGTTCCGAATTGTGAACTTTCGCGGTTTCTGTGGATTTTGACAAATTAGCAATTTCCCGGCCGGTGTCAACCTTCAAATTCAAGCCGTGAGCCAGCGTCCCCGGCTGCTTTTGGATAAGCAAATTGTATTCGCCTTGTTCAAGCTGCGCTATAAGCCCTTGGGGTAATTCGTATCTAATTTTGAGCTCATGGGAAGCGCCGATTTCCGTGCAGGTAAAGGCCGCAAAGACGGTGTGCCCCAATTCGTCAAAAGTCTCAACTTCGCCTTTTCGCTTGGAATTACATTCGTACATTTCGCCTTCTGACAAAATTAATTTGCTATTCAAAGGCACGTAAACCCGGGTGTAAGTTCGATAGCGGGTGGTTTTCCAAGTCAGCTTGCCGGTGTTTTCGTATTTAATGATTAAATCCGCAATCAACTTATCGCTCTTTTTCTCAAGATTATAAGTTATCGTCCGCTTCACGGCGGGATCGGTCTTTAAGCTGGCGATGTTAGCGTCCACGATCATTAAATAATCGCCCGAGGGATTTTCCACCGAACCTGACCATTTTAAGCTTTCCAAAATATTCTGGCGGCTGCTGTTCGCAACCCAGACCATCAAATGCTTCTCCGCCACAGATTCATTAAATATCGTCCAGGCTTTACCATAATTGTTCTTTGGCAATTTCAACATTTTATCAATCAGCGCTTGGCCCAATTCGCCAATAATGCTTTTTCGCTGACTGGTATCCACAAATTTCTGATCAACATACGCATAACCAGTAATGTACTGCAATTCTTCCACCAAGTTACCAGCCGTAAATGTGGTTTTGCCAATCGTGATCGGACCTGTAAGTTTAAGTAGGGCTTTGAAAAACTCCGGATCAACAGCCACTACGCCGTCAATCTTCCTTTCGGATCCGCCTTCACGCCGATAAAAAGTTAATGCTTCTTGCGCCGCCGTGGGAAAATCCGGCGACCAGTTGGAATCGCGGAAATACCATTTTTTGGTTCGGTTGTAACGAATCAAGGGCGCGGGCGGCGTAACGCTTAAATTTTTCGCCCTATCGTCAAGATTGTAAACATTGTCGGTAATAAACGAAACGATCTCCCCGTCTTTAGTTTTAATAATTCCGTAGGTGCCGATGAACCCACCCGTAGGTCGCAATTCCGAATTATTTTGGAGCAAGAATAAATAGTTTTGCTGATCCGGGTAACCCAAAAGCGGCGGAATGACTTTGGACGCTGGAATGGCTTCGGCAATGCCTTTTTGGAGTTGCGGCACCTGCTCCCGAAATGGTTCTATTGCTTCCTGTAATTTACCAATCACGCCTTTTTCCGGAATCTGGTTAAGGTGCGTAACGGCTAAATCAATCGAGGCTTTGGCGGCTTGTAAATCCGGCTGAGCCTCATATATGGCTTTTAAAATCAAGCGCTTTTGGTCAGGTTTTAAAGTCCCTAAATTAAAAGCCTTGCCCTTTTTAAACGGCTCGATAACGGTTTCCGCCCAAGTGCTTAAGCGGTTCACGCCGCTGGTTACGGCGATTGCCGAAGCAAGCAAATTCTCCGACGCCAAGATCTGGGTTTTTACCCAAGGAAGTTTTTTCAAAGAGTTCAGTTTTTTCAAGCTGTTTTGGGCGTTTTCCAAATGTGCCTTTCCGGTTACCAGCTTAGCCTGGCCTTCCACGAATTCTTGGCTGACAATGTGTTGTTGGGCTTTTTCCAGATCGACACGGCCGGCCAAAGCTTCTTGGTAAACGCGTTTAAAGCTGGGGCCAAAGATGCCGGCCAGGGTCAAAATCAGTGCCACCAGGACCAAAAGCGGAGACCAAGCATAGCGCCAAATTTTCTTTAGTCTTAATTTAAAACGTTCGGAGGGTTTGAGCGGAAAAAATTTTTTAAGATTTTTTAAAAAATTCATATTTTACTCGTGGGTTTTAGGCAACTTTTGATTAAAATATTTTCTTAAATACTTAAACCAGGACTTAATATGGATTCGTGTCGGGTAAGCGAATATTCCGGAAAAACCAGCGATTTCTGCCGATTCGCGCTTATGGTAATGCACAACCTCGACTGTCGAAACATAGTGCACTGCCCAGCCTGCTGACCAGAAACGTCGACACCAATCCACATCCTCAAAATATAAAAAAAACCTTTCGTCAAATCTGCCGACTTTTTCCACGGCCGATCGCCGAACTATTAAAAAAGCTCCCAAAAGCCAATCGACATTTCGATTTTCCTGGTGGGAAAAGTCTTTCATTAGATATTTTTTCAAATGCGTGCGGAATTTTGGCAGAGTACCTAGTGGTGATCGACGCAAAATCGGCGTGTACCATTTTGGAAAACGGAAACAAGAGAACTGCACTGAACCGTCGGGATTTAAAAGTTTTGGTCCAGCCAGGCCTACCTGCGTGTGTGTGTCCATGTATTCGACCAACCGATCAAAAGGCCGGTCCATAATCGCTACATCGGGATTCAGCAAAATAAAATACTGGCCTTTTGCGGCTTGCATGCCCAAATTCATGCCTGCGCCAAAACCCCGGTTTTGCTTGGCCGCTATCACACGCGTTTCGGGAAATTCCGCGGCCAGCATTTCCAAGCTGCCGTCGCCCGAAGCATTATCCACCACGATAATTTCTTTTGCGACCTCGTCGCCCGAACTGGCGATGCCCTTTAAAGACTGCCGAAGCAAGCCTCGGGTTTTATAATTTAAAATAATTATGGAAACGACAGGTTGATCTGGCATGATTTTAAAATGCCGCGCGAACTTCTTTCGCTTTTATTAAACGCGGCTGCTCACGAGCAAAGGTTCTTGCATCATGCCACATTTTCCTGACTTCAGCAAGGGCCGAAACAGTAATTTTGTAATCAGTTAACAGCAAAAAAACCAATCGAAAGATTTCCGCCGGCAGGATTGCCCACGCATGCGGCAGGAAAGTTTTTAAACTTTCCACGCTCGGGTAAAGCAGAAGCTGGTTCCGGTAACTTAACCTCCGCCGCTCCGCCGCCCTGGTTTTGCGAGGCGCTTCGGTTTTCAAGACTCGAAAATGCTGGGCTTTGGCCTGGGGAATACAAAAAGCCTGCCAACCGGCCCAACGCAAGCGCCAAGCCAATTCAATATCTTCTTTGTAGGCAAAAAAAGCCTCGTTCAAAAATTGAGCATTTACTTTTATCTGCTCAAGCGCGTTCCGGCGCAGCATGGCCACCGCTCCGGAAACACCGAAAATTTGGGTTGGTTCGCTGAATAATTTTTTGATTTCTTTTACTTTTCGCCAGATGGTAATTTTTAAACCCGCGGTGTCAATCTCCGTTGCTCCTAATGAAAAAATCGAGCCGACCAGGGCCGCGGCCCGAGGATTGTTTCGGGCAAAATCCAAAAGTTTTTCAGCATAATCGGCTTCCAACACCACATCCGGGTTAAGCGCTAAAATAAAGTCGGTGGAACTTTTGCTAATGTTCAGATTATGCGCTTTAGCAAAGCCCAGGTTGGCATTTTGGGGGAACACTTGAACTTCCGAAAACTGTTTTAAGACCTTCAACGAACCATCCTGGGAATTATTATCAACCACAAAGATATTTTTCGGCTTTATGGTTTGGGCTTTTAAGGCCCGTAAACATTTTTCTAGCCAAGGCTCGCTGTTCCAGCTCACCAGGCTGATGTCGTAAGTCAAATCAATTTCGTTCATATCGCGGGTCAAAAATTGCAAAGGCGCATAAAGCCAGCATCAAAATACCCAAGCCCAAAGGATGATTTAAATATGGTGTGGTCGCGTGTAAGGCAAACACGGCAATCAGGCTTAAAACCAGACCGGCAATAATTGCCCGGTGCCGGCTTTCGAGTTTAAACAAGACAATCCCCTTTTTTAAAATCGTGAATAAAACTAAAAGGTAGCCCAAAAAAAACGGCAGACCAAATTGCAGAGCCAGGGCGTTATAACCCAGCTCAAAAGCCGTGGTTGTGTATAGCGTGCCTTGGGCATTGCCGTTTTTATTCACCCGGGGATCTTTAGTGCGGTAAGTCAAGGCCGTGCCAAAGCCGCTGCCTGTATAGGGATGATCTAAAATCGCTTGGTTTATCACGGGCAAAAGCTCCTTCCGGCTGGAAGCCGCTGATTCGGAACTAATGTCGGTCCGTATTCTAACCAGCGAGCCGCCCTGGATTCCCCCGCCCCACAGATAAGGGAAATTCAAAACCCACATAAAACCCAAATATCCAATTAGTCCGGCAACGGCACTATGAAAAATTACTCTGCCAAAACCTTGGCGCGCGCTTTTTATCGCCAGTAAACCAATCAAGCCCATTACCAGAGCTACGCCGCCGCCCAGCCAAAAACTTCGGGAGAGGCTGGTGATGACGACGAAAACCGATAAACCGGCAACTCCCGTCCACAACCATCGAAACTTGGGTTGCGCCATAACCAAACCAATGCCCAAAAAGAAACCCAGCAAGCCAAACACCTGGCTTTGAAAAAAAACCCGGTACAGGTGCCCAATAATGAAGGTGATTTCCCCCACGCCCGTATCGCGGATCCATTTATAATAATCCGCCAAAGAAGTCGAGGGCAGGTGGTTGAATAAACCTTGGGTCAAGCCGGTTTTCAAAGCCAAAACGATCAAAGCCGCGGCTATAAAATTGCAAAGGCTAAAAAAATCTTTCCGGCTTTTCAGGCAACCAAAAGCCGGGACTAGGCCTAAGAATAAAAAGGCGTTTGCGTCCAAAAAAACCGCTTTCAAACCATTGCCGCGCAATAAACCAATAAGCCCAGCCCAAACAACGATTCCGCCCAAGCCTATCCAAAGCCAGCGAAAGTTATATTGGCTCCCCCAAAAATTCTTAGTTTTTACCGCGCGCAAGACCCAAACCAAAAACACCGCTGAAAAAATTCCCAGGCGGATGGACAAATCAAAATTGCCCAGGGGTAAAGAAAACAAATACCCTTTGCCGCCCAAAATCAATTCCGCTATAACCCAACTTAACCCAAATTCCAATTTTACTAAACTCACTGCCACGACCAAACCGACGATAATCAGCCAGGCAAAAACCCCAAAACTTGGGAACCGCCAGGCCAGAAATGAGGCGGCCTCCAGGCCGATTAAGGCGAAAACCAACAATAAAATCGTCTTGCCTTTCATAATTGCAACGAGCCGACTTTCGCCGGCCGCGCGATAATTTTTTGGCATAGCTGCACTGTCCCCGTGCCAAGCAAACTAAAAACCCCAAACACAAACAAACAAAAAGTTGAGAAATAATTAAAATGTTTCTGGCTGTATTTTAAAACACTGGCAAACCACTGTCGTTGTTTCCGAAATGAACTTTGGCGGCTGAAACTTTCACCGCCTGTATGAAAAATCTTCGCTTCGGGTGTATACCATGTTTCCCAGTCCGCGTTTTTGGCCCGCATGCAAAAATCCACCTCTTCAAACCAAATCCAGAACTTTTCATCAAGATTTCCAATTTCTTCAAAAACTTTCCGCCGGACCAAAAAGGCCGCGCCCATAACCTGGCCGACCGATTGCTCGCGGTCGTAATCAAAATCGATTTGCAAATATTTTTTTAACGGCGGAAAATTCGGCCACCAAAAACGCATTTTTAAAAAAATCGCGACCAGGGCCAAAGGCGTGGGCAAATTTCTAACGGATTTTTGCAATGAATTGTCAGGATTCAAAAGCTTGGGCCCGACTATGCCGGCGCGTTCATGCCTTTCAAAAACTTGGAGCATTCTAGCAAAAGCACCCTCGGTTACTTTGGTATCCGGGTTTAGAAAAAAAATAAAAGGTTTTTGGGTCTGGGCCAGGGCATGGTTATTGGCTTTGGCAAATCCCAGATTCTCCTGGTTGGCGATCAATTTGACTTGCCTAAAATCCGCTTTCAACATTTCATTCGTTCCGTCATTGGAATGATTATCAACCACAAAAACTTCACCCGGCTGTTGAGGTTCGGCTAAAGCGTAAATGCTTTCCAAGCAGTCACGCAATTGAGTTTTAACCCGCCAACTGACAATTATAACCGCGAGTTCTTTTGGTTCAGGCATGGCCTGAAATTACCGGAAAAAAGCCTTTCTGTCAAAGAAAAACGGGCTTTTTTCCCTAGGTTAACCAGGGTTTTTGGCTTTTTCCATTTTCCGGATTTCGGCTTCGGAAAAACCGAAATAGTGCGCGATCTCGTGCAGAACCACAGCCTTTAAATTCTTGGCGATTTTTGCCGGATCGTTGTCGGAAATCTTTTCGATATTCTTTTTGAAAAAAGTGATTTTGTCCGGCAATGCCAGGCTGTAATGGATCCCCCGCCGGGTCAAAGGCACGCCCTGGTACAAACCCAATAAAAAATTGCCGCGGCTTATTTTAATTTCATTCCCTTGCGGCACACGAGCATCGGGCTCGACCGTAAAAACCACATTCTGAATTTTTTCTCGGAGCTTGGCGGGAATTTCTTTGATGGTTTTCTCGACTAAATCCTGAAACTCAAATTCAGTCACAAAAATTATTAAAATCGATAACGAATCACTTCGCGTTCTTGTCTGGCTGATGGATGCCGAAAGTATTGCCTTCGGTATCCAAAAAATAACCCTGCCAGGCAATGCCCATGATGGCTTGTTTGGGTAAAGCGACTTTGCCCCCGGCTTTTTCAATTTTTGCCGCGATCTCGTCAAAATTCTCAACCTGCACAGTGCAGACAAATGCGTTTGTGCCAAAGCCCAAGCCTGGAGTTTTGGCCGGCCTGGGCAATAAACCGCCATTAATGCCCGGCTCTTTGCTTTCCTGCGTCGCCGTCATCACGCCCCAATACGGCGGCTCGTCCAGCCATTTGGGAAATTCCCAGCCAAAAACCGTCTGATAAAAAACAATTGCTCTTTGCGGATCATCAGCTTGGATCTCAAAATGCACGATTCGGTTTGGCATAAATTTTACTTTTTTAATCTTTTTTCGCTAATTTTCGCTTGGCTAAATTTTCTTTTAGCCTGAACCTCACGATTTTTCTCACCAGGCCCAATTGCAACGGCTTGGTCAAAGAAAACTGAACCGTGCCTTTTAACCACTTGTATTTGCGCAAATATTTTTTAAACTTTCTTACGCCGGAAGAGCCCGGAAACAAGCTCAAATGATCTTTAAAGGCCGCATAATTCACCAAGTACCCATTCAGTTTGAAAGCCGGCATTTGGTAGCTTATCACTTTTTGGGCTTTTAGCGCAATTTTGCGGATTTCCGACCTTAAAATCTTTAATTCGCTCTGGCAATCTTCAGTCCCTAAGCTATAATTTAAGCATTTTGCGAAAGTGGTGCGGGGTTGACAAAAAGCCGGCCGGACATATAATTATTTTGGAACAAAAACCAGCCAAAAAATGGACTTTTACAAACCCCAACAACATTGGAAGGAGAGTTTTTATGTATCAAAACGACGACGATTTGCTGCCGGTTGCCTACAGGAACGCTTTCCCGATGTTAACTCCGCCGCCTTCGCCTTTGGCTGTCGCGGCAGAGAAAGTCCCGTTTGATGTCGTCAAATGGGCGAATAACGCGCTGGCCACGAAACGGGCCGAAGAGCGGAACCTGACTATCCGAAGCATTTCGAATAATCACGCGGCCATTGCCTGCACCTGGTTGGCACATCGGCTTCCGGGTGAAACGGAAATCGAAATAGAAACCGGCGGTTTCGCGGGTCGGAAAAGAATATTCTTTAGCGAAGCCGAAACTTCTTATCTCCGCACGCGGGTGAAAGTGAGGTAAGAAAATGGCACGCATCAGAAAATCCACCAGCAACGGCCCCTCTGCGCTCGGGGCCACGGTCGCCAGCGGCTTGTTGTCGGTAATGATCGGTCCGGCCGCTTTCTTGTTTTGGCCGGCTTTCTTCGCGGCCAGCAAAAAAGATTATGCCGACGAGATTGACGAAATCGCCGAGGACGATTCCAGGCGGATTATTGACACGGCGGAACGAACGGGTAATCGTTCGGTCGAAGTCAAGCAGACCATCGGGTCAGGCGGTATAATTTTCAATTTTCCAGTGACCCGGACTTACACAGCGGAATTTGACCATAACTTGCCTTCGATTAAAAGCGATCCGGTTGACGATTTCATTTACAGGACCTACAAATTGCCGAAACCTTTCAAAACCAACTTTTAAGGGGACAATGATTAGATGATCTTTAATAAGACGGGCCAGATTTCTTGGTCCGGCTTTTTTATTTTAAAAAATCGCGCTTTGATTAGGACTTGAGGTTTTGTTTGAAAAAATCCAGAGCGCTATTCATAAATGCCGGCCAGTCATTCGTAAATTCGTGCGGTGCAGCCGGATAAACAGTCAGCTCGGCAGCAACCCCGGCTTGCCGTAATTTTTCCAATGTATCTTTGGACCATTCCAACGGAACACTGTCATCCGTGGTGCCGTGATAAATATGAACTGGCGCCCTGATCCTGCCATAAAAAGTCTCGGCTGAAATATTTGCCCAAAATTCCGGGGCTGCCTCAGGCAGTCCGTATTCTGAAGCGATTTCCGCCACTGAATCTTGGTCTGCGTCCATCCAGCGTTCAAAACTTTTGCGCATGTCGCCCGATACCGGTGCATAGAGCACGGCCGCGTCGATAAGGTCTGGAATGGTCACCAGCGATCCCAAAGTCACGCCGCCGCCCATCGAGTGGCCAAGCATACCAATCCTCTGGGTGTCAATAACCGAAAGCCCCGACCGGCGCAAAGCATAAACGGCATTGATTGCGTCTTCAGCATAGGAAAACCTGACAGCCAAACGATCGCGGTTATCTTTGCTGGATTGCGCGTGGTTGCGGTAATCGGTGTGCAGAACGACGAAGCCATTGCGCGCGAAAAAATCCTGCTCGCGCCGCAAGCCCCGGCCGTTTGTGTATACATCTGTATCAATATGGCCATGGTTCAGCACCAAGGCTGGAAACGGCCCGTCGCCTTTGGGAACATTCATGATTCCGGATATCGTCAGATCGCCGCTGGCATAAGTAATGTAATACCGCGTGTAGGTTTCGGTCCGGGCAAGGACCTCGCCTATTTCCAAATTACTGCCGTTAAAATCTTCGGCAAAAAGCGCTGGGTAGGAAACGGGATGCGGCGCTTGGGGCGCAATCGCCTGCCTGGTTTCGGATAATACCTGGCCACTGTTCTTAACAAAACTCGCATCTTGAAATTCAGGAAAATTCTTTGCCGATAACCAAAAACTCACCGCGCCAATCGTGGCAGCTACGCATAGGCTCGCAAAATAAAGAGCGGATTTTTTCATAAGCACAACAAAGGATACCAAATTAGATTAATTTGGCAAATAAAAACAAAATCCCATCAACCAAGTCCCGCCGGATCCGCCGTATTATTATTTTTTCGACTTTTTGCCGAGAATGAATTTTTGGGTGGGGTTGAGTGGCTTATCTTTGCGGTGCGTACAGCCTAGCCAGCAACACGGCCGACGCATTCCTTCTTTGAGTTCTGAAACAACTCTTCTGATATGGTCTTTTCTGGTCGCTTTGGTCTTTACGAATTCAACCCAACAAATCCACTCGTTGCGGCTGAGCGGGGTAATGTCTTCCCATAAGCGAAGCGCCGCTTTATCAGCAATGAGGACTTTTTTCAGATCTGGCGGCATTTTGTGCGCGACACCGCCGGAAATTGTTTTTTTCATGGAATAAGTATACCAAAAAAACGGAAATAAAGATTCCCGGATCCGCGGGCATGAAATTATTTTACAAACTCCCCACTAAAAGCTTTTCGTGCTTGAATTTCTTTAATTGATACTTTCCAGACTTTGCGCGACCTGTACTGACCCCCATATACTAGACACGACGGTCTAGACTAATTAACGTATGGGCATATGAAAAAACATCACTCGATAGCTCCTGAAGTAAAGGAGC
>QZJU01000019.1 GCA_003597955.1 Candidatus Parcubacteria bacterium | reverse complement strand
CCCGCTGTACACAGGCGAAGGCGGCTGGCAGATTAATCTGAATCAAACCAGCCAATCCACGGTTGAAGGTTGCACGACCTTCAGCAACCTGGGGCCAGGATCATACACTGTTTCCGAAGCCAACCAGGACGGCTGGACGCAAACCTATCCGGTTGAACCGAATAACTATGTGGTAAATGCCAGCTCTGGCCAAAACCAAAACTTAGAATTCGCCAACTTCCACAACGGCCGCATCACCGGCTACAAATATGACTGGAACACTGAAAACACCTTGGACGGTTGGACCATCTGCCTAGTCAAACAACAAATTGTGCTTGATCGGGTTATCCAAGAGCTTACAATTCAGCCGCAGGAAAACTGCGTCGTCACGGGTGCGGGCGAATGGCCAGATGGTTATTATGAATTCACCGGCCTTCTGCCAGGTACTTACAAGGTTTATGAAAACCTGATGTATGGCTGGACCCAAATGCAGCCCGTTGATCCGAATTACCACACTGTCGTGGTGACTTCAGGCACGGGCTATGGCGAAGCGCCGTCCTACGATTTCTGGAACCGAAAAAATGAATTTAATGTTGACATTGAAAAAACCGCGGACAAAGAAATCGTGGAAGCGGGCGACAACCTGACTTACACACTTAACTGGTCTGTCACCGGCAACACGCCCGTGGAAGTCAACCTCTTTGATGAAATTCCAGTGAACACCACTTTTGTTTCGGCTTCCGATGGCGGTTTCCTAGACGGCAACACGGTCAGATGGAATCTGGGCAGCTTTAATCCTAACGCCAACGGTTCAGTGACCTTGACCGTAAAAGTCAACAGTCCCCTGCCAAACCAAACTGTAATTTCCAACACAGGAAACATCTGCGGTTTGGGTGAAATTCCTGATGGCGAACCGTTCTTCTCCAATGGCGAAGACTTGAGGCGACAAAAGTGCGACAAAGACGACATTACAACCACGGTCCACGCCGCGCCAACCTTGGGTATTGAAAAGACGGCTAACCCGGCAACTGTCGGCGGCTTGGAAGATGTCACATACACTATTACCTGGTCAGTGGCTGGCAATTCGCAAGCCACAAACGTCTTGGTGACTGACCCGATCCCAGCCAACACCACTTATGTTTCTATGAGTTGCGGCACCACGGCCGGCACTTGCAATATGAGCCAGACTGGCACACCAGTCAGCTCCGTGGCTTGGGATCTGGGCAATCGAAACCCAGGCGAGAACGGGACTTTGACCTTGGTCGTTAAAACCGACATTTCCGTGCCAAACGGAACTGTGATCCCGAATGTGGCAAAAATCCAAAGCGCAGAAGTTGATCCGCTCTTTGCCCAGGCAGATGTCAAAGCCGCAACCGCTCCGCAATTGCAAATCACCAAGACGGTGAGCGCAAATATTGTAAATCCCGGCGATCCCGTAACTTATGCAGTTAAGGTCAAAAATATCGGCACTGACACGGCAATCAATGTCACCTTAACCGACACTTTGCCAGCCGGCTTTGCCTTTGTTGATGGCGGCGTCTCAACCAAGACTTTCAGTTTAGGCAACCTTGCGGTGGGCGAAGAAAAAACCGTGTCTTACGCGGTCAATGTTTCGCCCAGTGCCACGGCCGGCGATTACGACAACATGGCCAAGGCCAAAGCTGACAATGCGGCTGAAGTTTCCACCAAAGTAACAGTGGAAGTCAAAGTGCCCAAAGTTTTGGGCGAGCAAACCCAGCCGATTTTGCAGCTCAAGAAATCCGTGAACAAAACCACGGCCGCACCGAATGATGTCCTCACTTACACAGTTGAAATCAAGAACACCGGCACGGGCGCTGCCTTGAATGTCAAACTTGAAGACATTATGCCGTTAGGCTTCACCTTCTTCAATACCGAAGAAACCACTAAGTCTTGGCAAATTGGCGACATCAATCCTGGCGAAACCAAAACGGTGAATTACCAGGTTAAAGTTGGCGCCAGCGTGCCAGCCGGCGATTACGAAAATGTGGCTATCGTCACAGCTGACAATCACGGCCGCTTAGTCGCCAGCGCTCCGGTTGAAGTCAAGCGCGGTCGCGTCTTGGCGGAAACCGTTGACACGGGCGCAGGTTTGACTGACGCCGGTATCGCGGCTTTAGGCTTAAGCTTAATCGTCCTCGGTTATGTCTTAATCCGCCGCCGGAACCAAGCTGATAATTTGGCGTAAAAGTTAATGGTTGACTTTCAAACAACGAGTCAACCAAGAAAGAGAGGGCCCGCCCTTTGGGCGGGCCTTCTTCTGATTGCGGCCGGCATTATAATCTTAACTTACCCGCTCTGGCCAATTGTTCGCTATTACCTAACCGGTCCAGTTTCCAGTGCCGAGGAACCGGTGTTTCCTTACGAAAGCAATCTGATAGCGCCTGACGGCACAATTGCAGTTTCAGCATTTGAAACACAAGACCAAGCCAGTAATAATACCAATCAACCTCAAAATATAAACGCCTCAACCAGCGCAAAGCGCGTTAAGGCAAGAGTCATTTCCCGTTCCCGGCCGCCGGATAATAGATTAGTTATTCCCAAAATCGGAGTGAACTTACCAATTGTTGAAGGCCAGAATGAAAATTCTGCTTTAAACCGTGGCGCCTGGCGAATTCCGAATTCTTCGACGCCGAAAATCGGCGGCAACACCGTGCTCTCCGCCCACCGCTTTCGCTACCGCCCGCCTTCAAATCTGACCCTGTACTTGTTGGACAAGCTTAGCGTCGGTGACATTATGATTGTTTACTGGCAAGGCAAGGAATATGACTATCGCGTTGGGCAGATCAAAATCGTCCCGCGCCAAAACACGGACATTGCCGAACCCACGCAGGAACCCAAGCTCACGGTTTTTACTTGCCATCCATTGTTTTCAACTAAGGAAAGGCTGGTGGTGATTGGGGAATTGCTTTAATCAATTTTCATTACGGGACGGGGGCACTTCGCAATAGCAAAAAAACTTGCTAACCCGCTTATTCACCCATTATACTTGACTTAAAGGGTATTTTGTGATATTCTAATGTGTTATGAAGACCGAAAAAAATTCCAATGACAACCCTTTGCCCAAGCGTATGATTCACCGCGTAAAACATCACGCGAAACACTGGTTTATTCCGCATGAAGGCAACAACCACCAGCCGCACGCTTTACGGACTCGGGCTTTAAAAATTTATGCTTATATTTTGATTTCCGCAAAAATCGCAAGTGCGGTTTTTCTGTTTGCGGCTTTCCCCAATCAAGCCGAATATGCAGCTTACACGGCCAGCACCATAATCAGTTTAACCAATGAATCCCGCCAGAATTCAAAATTGAACGCATTAACATCCAATCCTAAGCTGGTCCAGGCTGCTCTGAATAAAGCCAAAGACATGCTTTCCAAAAATTATTTTGCCCACACTACACCCGAAGGCAAGCGCTTTTGGACATGGATTGATTCAACGGGCTACGACTACGCTGTGGCCGGCGAAAACTTGGCCATTGACTTTACCACGCCTGAAGCCGCCCATAGCGCGCTTATGGCCAGCACTTCTCACCGCGAAAACATTTTGAACAAACGCTACAAGGAAATCGGCGTGGCCGTGGTCACCGGCGCCATGGACGGCGTGGAAACCACTGTGCTGGTGGAAATGTTCGGCACCCAAGTTGCCAAAAAAACTCCGGTAGCCAAAGTGACCACGCCAAAACCCAAGAAGGTCGCAACCACTGCTCCGCCCAAACAAACTTCAACCGCGCCTAAACCTTCCACTCAACCAAAGGTGCAAGCCGAGGTCACGGCCTTGCCCAAAGGCGATTTTATCCAGCAGAGCCAAGAAAAATTCACATTATTTACGGGCGCTGCCGTGGAAGTCTGGGCCGAATTCAAAAACACCGGCGATTCGGCATGGAAACCCGAGAGTTTAAAACTTGCAACCACAGAACCGAAACAACGCGAATCGGCACTGGCTGATGCGAGCTGGGAAAGCAAATCTACAATCGCCAGTTTGGAAACTGAGGTCGCGCCTAAGGGTGTAACGCGTTTTGAATGGAAAATAAAAGCGCCAGACCAGGCCGGTTCAAATCTTGAAAAATTCTCTTTGTTTACAGCCGACGGCACGCAGGTGCCAAATACCGTCGTGGATTTTGAAATTAACACGGTCGCACCCACGGCAGTGGCGCAAGTTCAAGAACCGCAAATTGAAACTCAAGCTGGTGCCCCGATAGTTCCGGAAACAGCCTCAACCCCAGAAATCATCAGCCAGGAAGTCACCAAACAAGCGCCCAACGACATTGTCAGCAAGCTAATGAATTTTGTGGATAATTTCTACCTAGGCGTTTTGTTGTTCTTGGCTATTGCCTTGGCAATCAACATCTTCGTAAAAATCCGCGTCCAGCACGCCCATATCATTGGCCAAACATTGGCGGTTATCGCCATTGCTTCTGGGTTTTTACTTATGAAATTCCACTTTTTGCAAAAAATCGCGCCCGCAGTCAAGGTTTTGGGCAAAATCTGGTTTTCGGTTTAAACAAATCCCGGGATTTTGACCAATGGCCGTATCTTTGCTAATCTATTTTCACAAAAACCAAAACTAATTAAATTTTGTACATTTGCCAAAGGAGGGGCAAAAGCTCTTAAGTGTTTTCAAAAAATCCAAAATAAACTTGACAAAAACCTTTGTTCCTTCTGGAGTATAAATCTCCATCAATCACATCCCCAAAAAGCCTCAAAAAATCCTTAAAGGCTAATAGTAAGCAAAAATTATTCGAAAATTCCGAAAACCTCGATTAAAAGGTTTTCTCAAGATTTTCCTAAGATTTTTGACGACTATTAGCCTTTTTTTATAACAAAACCCATGCGAAAACTTAAAAGCATCTTACTTGCGTCCTGCCTTAGCCTTGGTTTGATAATTCTACCCATAAACCAGGCATTTGCTGCTGAAGGCCCGGTTTTGACCGGCCTTAGCCTGTCTCCAGGCCAACTTAGCTTGGTTTCCGGCCAAACAGCAGTTTTCACCCTAACTGCCCTGTATAACGACGGTACAAGCGCTGATGTAACCCAAAAAGCCAGATTTGAGCTGCCAGGAGGCGGCTTTACTGGAATTCCAGGTCAAAGGGGCGAATTTGTCGCCATAGCCCAAGGTACATGGGTTTTGACTGGCCTTTACCAGGGTTTAAGCGCCACGGCCAGCATTAGCATTACCCATGGGCCCATAAGTAAATTAAATATCCTGCCTGTCCAGGCCAGCCTGCCGACTGACGGTTTTTTGCCAATTCGGGTTTATGCTTTGGACAGCAATGGCAATAGCTGGGATGTGACAAAAGAATCAGTTTTTTCCACAACCGATCCCTCTGGCCAAGTTACCGCAGAAGGTTATCAGCCGCATTCAGTCGGCAATTGGCAAGTCAGCGCAAGCTTCCAAGGCCAGACCGCCGGTTTTCCCGTTACGGTCACTCCGGGCTCGGTAAAAAATTTGGAGATAACGCCGGGCGAGAAAGTAAATTTGGACATTGGCGATCAATTTAATTTCAATGCAAAGGCCACGGACGCCGCCGGCAA
The DNA here is from genome assembly GCA_003597955.1 of Candidatus Parcubacteria bacterium. GTDB lineage: Bacteria > Patescibacteriota > Patescibacteriia > PEXW01 > PEXW01 > PEXW01. The sequence continues at coordinate 39,641 of QZJU01000019.1, read as the reverse complement.
TCAGATAACAACAAATGTAAGTTGGCAGACCACAAACCCAAAAGTGGCTAAAGTTTCAAAGGATGGAAAACTGAAAGCCTTAAAACCCGGTCAAACAAATTTAATCGCCGAAGTTTCGGGCGAACGAACAATTGTTTCCATTATAGTTAACGGCGCTGAGCCCAGCGCCACAGAGACAACTGACGAAATAGTTTCCGTGCAAAAACCCAAAACCATTGCTCGCGCTCCCCGCGTGTCTGCTGAAGAAATCGAAAAAGTCCCGGTGACTGAGAATTTTGAAAATTCAAATAGTTTGCAGTCAACTGCGCCAGTCGAAAATTGTAAAAACATCGCCCACCCCTGGACCATTATCATTCTGCTTTTACAAATTATCGCTCTGGCCGCTTACTTTACTTGGTTGATCAAAAAACCTTTCAAACTCTGGTGGGTTGCACCGGGCGTTTTGACGCTGGGCTTGTTACTGATCTATTCCCAGCTTTTTTGCAACAACACTTACCTCTGGTGGCCTTGGACGGTCTTAGGCATAAGCGTTATTTTCATCAGCGTTTACTATCAGCGCGTGGAGCTTAAAGATTCCGGACCGCCTGATCAAAAACCCGTTTAAACGAAAAACCCCTGAAATTCAAAGTTCAGGGGTTTTAAAAAATTTTTTAACTGGTTAATAAATAAACAGCGATGACCAGCGCAGCTAAGACCCGGTACCAGGCAAAAGCCGAAAGTGAATGTTTTTGTAAAAATTTCAAAAAATATTTGATTACCAGATACCCGGCCAGCATGGAAGCCAATACGCCCACAACCACAGCTACAAGCTCCTGTCCGATTGGCGCGTTTTTGGCGATCTCGGTCAGTTTTAGCAGGCTGGCACCAGCAATTACGGGCAGAGAGATCAAAAAAGCAAAACGACCCGCGCTTGCCCGATCCAATTTTCGAAAAAGGCCGGCGACAATGGTCGCGCCGGATCTGGAAATTCCTGGGACTAAAGCCAAAACTTGGGCCAAGCCGACGATTAACGAAGTCCGAAAAGAAATTTCCGGGGTTTGAATTTTCCGTTTTGACCAATATTCCACCAGCCAAAATATTCCAGAACCAAAGAGTAAGGTTGCGGCCACCAGCCAAAGGTTGCGCGTGTTTTCTGACAGCCAATTTTCCAAAAGCAAACCTGAGAGTCCAGCGGGAATCGCACCCAAAATCACCAACCAGGCTAGCTTTTGATTCTCATCTGTTCTCACTTCCCATTTTACGAAGGAACCTAAGAAACCCTTGAGAATTTTTTTCACCTCTGGCCAAAAAAACCATATCAGCGCCAAGAGCGTGCCTAAATGCAAAGCCGCGTCAAAGCTGAGGCTGTCTGCCATGTCAAAATTAAGCACATCGTGAAAAAATAAAAGGTGACCGGAGCTGGATATCGGCAGGAATTCGGTCACACCCTGCACGACACCTAAAATAAAAGCGTGTATAATGTCCATATATCCTAAAAAGTATGGGAATAGTTATTATACCAATATTAACCGCTCTTGGGGTCCAAATCCTGAAATTATCCGTTGACAAGATTAAAGGCAATTTGGATCTTAAACGCATTTGGGACAGTTACGGCGGCATGCCGTCGTCCCATGCCGCTTTTGTGGCCTGCTTGGCCACCATGGCTGGTTATCAAGAAGGCTGGAGCTCGGCGGCTTTCGCCATCGCTTTGGTCCTGGCGATTCTTACGGTCAGAGACGCCATGGGCTTTCGATATGAGATCGGCGTGCACAGCAAAATTTTAAACCGCCTGGTTCGCGAACACCCCCAGGCTCAAGCCAAAACTTACCCTTTGCTTTCTGAACGCTGGGGCCATACGCCCAGTCAAATCATCGTCGGCTCGTTGATTGGCATTATCGTTGGAATGCTGGCTCAACTTTTCTAGAATCCTGCCCGCCTTCACCATCTAGACTACGCCGTTGACGATACGGCTCCCCACACCAAAAAACTCCAGACCACAACTATCTCTGGCAGTGCGGACAAAAATGCGCGCTGCGGCCACCAAGAGTAACTCTCTTAATCAGGGTCTTGCAAACTCGACAAGGCTGGTTTTTGCGATCGTAGACTTTGTGAAAATTCCCAAAATTTCCAGGCTGGCCGTTGGTCTGGATAAAATCTCCCACTGAAGAGCCGTGCTCGAGAATGGCCTTCTTTAAAACTTTCTGCAAGGCCTGATAAAGCTTAGGCCATTCTTGACGCTGAAGCTTCTTTACCTGCCTAAGCGGCCGGATCTTTGCGGCAAAAAGAGTTTCATCCGCGTATATGTTGCCAACGCCGGCCAATAAACTTTGCTCGGTTAGCGCTTGCTTGATTTTCAGGTTTGGCCTTTTTAGCAACCGGCTTCTTAAAAGCGCTGGTGTAAAATTTTTAGCCAAAGGTTCGGGCCCAAAACCCTGCAGGTCATCTACCTTGCCCAAATCTTTGGCCTTGACCGCCCGCCATGTGCCAAAAATCCGAATGTCGTTGTAAAAAAGTTTCGTCCCGTCAGAAAATTCTATGACAATGTGCGTGTGTTTGCCGGGCAAGGCTTGCAATGGCGCCGTGGGCGAATTCAAAAGCCTTACCAAAAGTCGTTTCTGCTTGGCTTTCTGGATGATCAGCTGGCCGGCCATTTTTAAATGCACCAAAAGCCACCAATCTTCATCCAGCTCAATAATTATTAGTTTCGCCCGCCGGGCGACTTTTAAAATCCGCCGGCCTTTCAGCGCCGCGACGAATTCCCTAACCTGTCGATGACCGTGAACGCGTTTGGGACTCAAAACCTCCGGCCCGACCGAGACCAGCTTAGGCTTTGTCACTAAAATATTTTTTATTTTCTTGCCGACCAAAAACCGCAGGCCCTTTACGACGGTTTCGACTTCTGGCAGTTCAGGCATAACTACTTAGAATAAAGTCGAAACAAATTCCGAAAAATTTCCGCCCGTGTAACGATTCCCACTAATTTTTCGGCATCCATGACTAAAATGCGGTGAACCCGGTGAGCCAACATCATTGAACCAGCCTGCATTACCGGAGTGTCAGGCGTGGCGCAAATCAGATTTTTGGACATATAAATTTTCACCGGCTGATTCAAAATGGATTTTGCGTTAGCTTCCAATTCGACCTCTTCCATCCAGAGTTCCGGGTTTTCATAAAATTCAGCTACGCTCGGGTAAAGCGCGCGAAAAATGTCTTTTTCAGAAAGAACTCCCACCACCTGTTTTTTTTCCAGCACCGGTGCGCCTGTAATTTTGTGCTCGGCGAAAAAATGTATCGCCGAATTTATGTCTTGGTCTGCTTGCAGACAAAATACCTTGTGGGTCATCACTTCTCTCAATCGCATATATTTAAGGAGCGTAAAGCGGCACGAAAGACCTGGCGAAGTCCAGCAATTCTTTGCCGTTGATGGGGCTATAACTTGCTACGATGATGTAAGTGTTGTCTTGTTGCCACTCGACGATTGTCCGACCGCGATCTTCCCTATAGCGACCCTCGGAACCATTTATCATGACTTTGGAATAATCGCTGATATATTCTTCGGGTAACTGCCCCACTCCTTTCGTTTCCACCACCTCCAAGCCCTTTAAAAATTCAATTACTGGCGGCGGCGGATAAGGGTCATCGCCAAAATACATGTGCAGCTTATCCCTGGAGACATAAACAAAAGGTTGGTAGATGCTGAAGCGGTCGGGAATGTCGGTGGGTTTGAAAATCGCGTAATCCAGCCGATTTTGCGCTTCTTCTAAAGTAATCGCTAAAACGCTTTTTTTGGAGCCGTTTTGAATGGAAACGAAACTTGCCGCGGCTGTAGCTAAGATACCGATGAACAACAGAACTTTAATAAAGGTTTCCCGATGGTGCCGGAACGCGGTAATCAGTTCAAAAATCGAGCCAAGTAAAACTCCGACCAAAGTGCCAATGATTATCCAAAAAATGCCGAAGTTTAGCCAATTTACTCCGGTGGTAATATTGATTATCAAAACCGCTATGCTCACCCAAAAACCAAAACTTAGCCACCAGGCGATTTTTGAATAACCGAAATAACCTGTGGTGCCAACTAAAATGGCAACGATCAGCAAAGTCGGCGCGCCAAAATTAACCAAATCTTTGACATTCTCCAAAAAATTTGTGGTTGATTCGCCTGTAGTCAGCGTAATGACAGGCACCAACATAAACGCCAAAACCGAAATCAGGCTGAAAATCGTCATCACCAATACCCAATTTTTATTGTAAATACTTAAAGGCTTATCCAGCTCGTCTGGTTCCCGCGTGGAAACGTCCTGCGCCAGATTCGCGATCTTGGTTTGTAAGGAAGTTCTTTTTGGTTGAAGTAAGGGGTGGCTGATCATAAATTCGTTTGCCTTAAAATTATAACAAAAGCCCTGGCTTTTAGCCAAAGGCTGAACGCAGGCTTTCTAATAATCCCCTAGGCTCCGAAATTCCGTTTCCGCTGAGCAAAATCTTCAATCGCGACATCCAAGTCCTTTTCAGAAAATTCCGGCCATTTCCTTTTGGTAAAATACAATTCTGCGTAAGCCGCCTCCCACAGCAAAAACCCAGAGAGCCGCTGTTCACCAGACGTCCGAATTATAAGATCAGGATCAGGTACAGAGCTGTTATACAAAAAATTCCTGAAATTCAATTCAGTCAGCTGAAAAGCCTCGGCACTTTTTTTCATCAGTTTTTTTATTGCGTCAAGAATTTCGGCGCGGCCACCATAGTTGATTGCCAAATTCAAAACCGCTTTAGTATTATATTTAGTCTTCTCAAGCAACACCAGTAGTTCCTTTTGGACATTTTTCGGCAAACCCTCCAAGCGTCCGAAAAAATTCACTTTAACATTCTTCTTTTGCAAGTCGATCAATTCTTTTTTAAACGCCCAAGCCAATAACCTCATCAGATATTTAACTTCATTCTTCGGCCGATTCCAATTTTCCGTGGAAAACGCATAAACCGTAACGACTTTAACGCCGCGATCAATGCACCATTGCAAGACTTTCTTTATATTGTCATAGCCGCGCCGATGGCCTTCGAGCGTGTGTAAACCGCGTTCTTTAGCCCAACGGCGATTGCCGTCCATTATAAAACCGATATGTTGAGGCACAGCTAATTGTTTGGTGTTTAACATAAATCTTAATTTACCCCGACTTTGACATTTCGTCAATATATAGATAATCTCGATTTATGATAACGGAGTGTGGCGCAGTTGGTAGCGCGCAGCGTTCGGGTCGCTGAGGCCGTGGGTTCAAGTCCCACCACTCCGACCAGTTCACAAAAACTAGCGCATTATGGGACGCACGGGTTGAGGGTTTACCGCCATCTAATGAAATCGAAAAAGTAGATGGCATCCCGCCCCATGGCGGAACAAGTCCCCGCCTTGCCGCGCCTAAGCGCAGCGACCCGCCCGACTGAACGACTTCAGTCGTTCGGGCGGGTGGCGGGCAGGCCGGATCCCCGATCAAATAAAAAAGTATTGCTGAATATGCTAACGAACTTATTCATCTTCTGCGTTTCGCTCTTTTTGGTAATCAAGGGCGCTACCCTGGCCACGAGATTCGCCGCGCGTTTAGCTGAAAGTTTTAGATTGTCAAAATACACAATCGGCTTTATCGTCGTCGCCATAATTTCAATTTTGCCGGAAACTTTCATTTCCATAAATGCTGCCATTCAAGGCGTCCCCGCTTTCGGTTTAGGCATGCTTTTCGGCTCAAATATTGCGGATTTAACCTTGGTTTTTGCCGTAATTGTTCTTTTGACTAGCCGGGGACTAAAAATTCAAAGCAAAATCCTAAAACACCACAGTGTTTATCCATTTTTATTGTTATTGCCGTTAATCCTAGGCTTGGACGGCAATTTCTCGCGCATTGACGGCTTGGCGCTAATTCTCGCTGGCGGTGTATTTTATTACATCTCCCTTCAAAACGGAGTTGACGGCAGAAAATCTTTTGACAACGCGGAAAACAAACTGAAAAATTTCTTTCTTTTGCTTTTTAGTATGGCGGTGTTGTTAACCGGCTCACATTTCACAGTTACTTCAGCAACTTCGCTCGCCCGCTCGTTTGAAGTCAGTCCGGTTATTATCGGCATGTTAATTGTCAGCCTGGGCACGACCATGCCAGAATTCTTCTTTTCCTTGCGATCCGTTAAACAGCGCGCCGACTCTTTGGCCGTCGGCGATGTGCTTGGCACGGTTTTAGCCGATGCCACCATAGTGGTTGGCATTCTCGCGTTGCTAAATCCTTTCTCCTTTCCTCAAAAAATCATCTATTCCACCGGCGTGTTTATGGTTGTGGCCGCGTTTATTTTGTTTCATTTCATGCGGACCGGCCGAACTCTATCAAAAAGGGAGAGTTTAATGCTTGTAGCTTTTTGGATCTTTTTTGTGCTTACTGAATTTTTAATTAATAAATAATCGCCTACAGACCTTTGGAAAAATTTTTTCTTGTGGGTTATAATTCACTTAAATAATTATTTAGGCTAAAAGTCTTAGTTTGATTAACTTTGAAAATTTAACAATATAAAAAATGGCAAACTTAAACCCAAAAATTTTTAAAGCTTATGATGTCCGCGGTATCTATCCAGACGAACTTAACCCCGAAACTTCTTATGTGGTCGGCCAAGGTTACGCGCAATTAACCAAAACCAAAAAAATCGTGGTCGGCAGAGATATGCGAATTGGCTCTCCGAAATTGGCCGAGCGATTCATGGCAGGCGCGGCCAGCCAAGGCGTGGAAATCCACGACTTGGGCCAAGTTCCAATTGACATGGTCTACTTTGCTACTGGCCACTTTAAATACGACGGCGGAGTTATGATTACCGCATCCCATAACCCCAAAGAATACAATGGTATAAAAATGACGGTTTTTCGGGATGGCCTAAGGATTGTCCGGGGTCAAGAAGTTTACGAATACATTAAAGATCGGGAATTCGCCATGACCGTCCCCGGCAAAATTTCGCCAAAAGACTTCTGGCCCGACTACCTAAAACACATTTTTGCTTTCACCGAGATTTCCAAAATCAAGCCTTTTAAAATCGTGGTTGACGCCGGCAATGGCATGGCCGGCAAAGTAATGCCTTTGATTTTTGAAAAGCTGCCCTGTCAATTAATCCCAATAAATTTTGAATTGGACGGCAATTTTCCCGCCCACCCTTCCAACCCCCTTTTGCCTGAATCACAGACGCAAATCAAGGCTAAAGTTTTGGAAACCAAGGCGGACTTTGGTGTTATCATGGACGGTGACACCGATCGGCTTTTCTTTGTCACCGAAAAAGGCGAATTTGTTAGGGCCGACACAACTTTGCTGGTTTTGGCGAAGTATTTTTTAGAAAGGAATCCGGGCGCCGGCATTGCCTACAATGCCATATGCAGTAAAGCCGTACCGCAAAGAATAAAAGAATGGGGTGGCCGGCCAATCCGCACCGCCGTTGGTTTTGTGAATGTCGCCAACGGCCTACGTGATCACAACGGAATAATGGGCGGAGAAGTTTCAGCCCATTACAGCTTTCGAGATAATTTTTACGCCGATTCGGGTTTTATTTCTTTTTTGATTTTGCTAATGCTTATTTCCCAGGAAGGCAAAAAGCTTTCGGAAATTATTGTAGGCTTAAATCCCTATTTCCGAGCTGACGAAACCAATATCGTGGTCAAAAACATTCCCGAAGTCATCCAAGCGGTGAAGATAAAATATCAAGACGGCCGCCAAGACGAATTGGACGGGGTGACCATTGAATACCCAGACTGGTGGGTGAATGTCCGGCCTTCCAATACCGAACCGCTTTTAAGAATCACGGTCGAGGGCGATACCCAAAAAATTTTATCGGACAAACACAAAGAAGTGATTGATTTTATTAAAAGCGTTGCGATTTCCTAAAAATGAATTTCCCGAAATTTTAAAATGTTATTCGAGTAATAAAAGCAGGGCCATCAAACCGATACCCAACAGGAAGAAAAACAACTGTAAAAAAGATTCGGCGGTGTGTTTCTCCCTATGCAGTTCCGGCAAAAGATCTGCCGCGGCAATGTAGATAAAACCGCCAATGGTTAAAGGCAGCAGAAAGCTCACGATACCTTCGGCTCCAGCGCCGACAATCAGGGTAATCACCGCACCAAAAAGCGCGGCCGCGGCCGACAAAAAATTGTAAAAAATAGCTTGACGCTTGGTGTAACCGGCGTGCAATAGAACTCCAAAATCTCCAATCTCTTGGGGGATCTCATGCACGAGCACAGCGATGCTGGTGGCCAAACCTAAAGGCAGACTCACCAAAAAACTGGCGGCGATAATTATGCCGTCTATAAAATTATGCAAACCATCCCCCACTAAATTAATCAAGCCAAAGCTGTGCACATGCTTTTCAGTTGTCGGTTGGTGACAATGCCTCCAAAAAATCACTTTTTCCAGAATAAAAAACAAAACAATCCCAATTAGGATCGAAAAGCCGACGGCTTCGGATTTAGTATTTTCCAACAAACTTTTAGGCAACAAATGAATAAAACCGTCACCCAACATTGCGCCTGCGGCAAAACTCACTAAATACAGCAGCCACTTTTTTAGCTTGGCTTCTTGAAATGACAATGTAAAAATTCCAACGAGAGAAACGCAGCTTATAAAAATGACGCTCAAAATCGAAAATAGCCAAATTGTTGTCATGTTATAATTATAGCATAAGAATTTTTTATGGTGATTTTAGCGTCTGGGGTTGACCCCGCACCTCTTTCCGCTAAAAGTCTTAAATTTTAACAAAAGTTATTTACCTGATTGAATATCTTGGTCCAATTGTAAACGCTTCGCCGGAAAGTGGTGCTGGATTGACATTCTTTCATTATTAGGCTAGACTTATAAATCTAAAAACCAAAGCTTGGCTGTTTTGAACTTTCAAAATCAAGGAGGAAGCATGGCCTTTAGTTGGTTAAGGAAAAAGTTAGGCAATGCCCAAGGTTCGCTCGAATCTGAACCAATCATGGATGGAGACACTTATCCGTCAATGCTGATTGCCCAGAATCCGGGACCACAATTGCCTTTGCCTATCATTGGCCCGCCTAGGGTCATTGATCCAACCAGCATTTACAACTTGCGAGCCCAAGAGCTTGCTAAACGCGACCAAATTCAATTCGGGCCAAGTTTACCCACCCCCAAACCCCCGGCAGACTAATTAGTTTGCCCTATTTACCCAAAACTTACTTCTAGCAAGGAGGAAAAGTGTACAGTCCAGATGTTCAAAAACAAAAAAGTGGCAAAGAAGGATCAGCCGAATGATCCAAGCTGGCAGATACCCGCTCGGAGATGAAACTGAAGACCAGCAGGCGCCGCCAAAAGCAACCCCAACAACAGACTGCTCACTTGACCAAAAATTGGATAAATAACTTATGATTCCCCGCTTTTCCACAAAAGCGGGGGTTTTTAATCCAAGCCTAACTGGTCTTTAGCAATTTTTGTCATCTTGGATTTATCCCAAGGCGGATCAAAAGTAATTTCCACTTTGGCGTCTTTTACCCCTTTTAAACCCCGAATTTTGCTGGCTGTCGTGTCAACGAAATAGTCCAACAAAGGGCAACCAGGCGTGGTTAAAGTCATGATTACCTTAACGAAGCCTTTTTTGGAAATTTGAATATCATAAATTAGGCCAAGGTCCACGACATTGACGCCTAATTCGGGATCATCACAGGTTCTTAAGATTTTCTGCACTTGAGCTTTGGTCACCATAAATTTAATTTACCGTCATTTTAGCTTGCTTAGCAATTTCATGCTTTTTTAAAATTGCACCGCCCAAGTTTTTGTCCTTGGCTGATTTCAAAATCGTTTCGGGCAAAGCGAACCAGACCCCTTCGCGCAAATGTTCCAATTCGACGACTTCACCTTTTGTTAACCTTTGAACTGTCGCCACGACGGTTTCAAAAATATCTTCGGGTGTCGAAGCGCCAGAAGTAATCCCAATACTCTCTGCACCCTCAAGCCATTCTGTTTTAATTTCCCCGGGATCGTTAATCAGCCAAGACCTAGCACCGGCAACTTCGGCGACTTCACGCAGGCGATTCGCATTTGAACTTTCCTTGGAACCGACCACTAAAATTACTTGCGCTCTGCTGGCCAAAGCCTTAACTGCCGCTTGCCGATTTGTTGTTGCGTAACAGATGTCCCCTTTTGGCGGCGTTTCTAATTTTGGAAACCGGCTTTTTAGAACTTCTAAAATTTCTGCCGTGTCATCCAGGCTCAAAGTGGTTTGGCTCAAAACCACCAGTTTGTCAGGATTGTTAACTTGAATTTTTTTTGCTTCGTTGACATCATTGACTAATTGAATTTTGCCGGGCGCCTCGCCCATGGTTCCGACAACTTCCACGTGCCCCCGATGACCAATTAAAAGTATATCGTAACCCTTGCGACTGAAATTCTTAGCCTCAAAATGCACTCTCGTGACTAAAGGGCAAGTCGCGTCAATTACTTCCAGTTCTCTGGCGCGGGCTTGCTGCCAAGCTTCCGGCGGTACGCCGTGCGCGCTAAAAACCAAAACTGATTTTTTGGGAATTTCCAAAACCGATTCCACAAAAATTGCGCCCTTGGCTTCCAAAGCAGCGACGACATGGGTATTATGGACAATCTGATGCTTGACATAAACCGGCTTGCCAAAAAGTTCCAAAGCTAATTCAACGGTGTCGATCGCCCGGTCAACGCCCGCGCAAAAACCTCTGGGTTTGGCTAAAATTATTTTCATAGGCAGAATACAGGCTAACATATTTTAAAAAAACCGCCAAAAACCCCGAATTCGATTGGGAATTATTGCACCATAACTAAAGCGCTTCACTAATGATTTTAAGTGGAGTAAAATATAGCCACTATGAGCTCTAATACTTTGTACCGGAAATACCGTCCGCAGACTTTTGCCGACCTGATCGGCCAAGAGCATATCGCTCACACGCTTTTAAGCGAAATCCAAAAAAGCCAGATCTCCCATGCTTATCTTTTTTCCGGACCGCGGGGCGTGGGCAAGACCACCACAGCCAGGCTGTTGGCCAAAGCTATAAATTGCCTCAAGCCAAAAAACGGCGAACCCGACAACCAATGCGAAGCCTGCATGAGCATAACCCAGGGCCGGGCTTTGGATATTTTGGAAATTGACGCGGCTTCTTACACTGGCGTAGACAACATCCGAGAAGTCATTGAACATAGCCGCTTTACGCCTTCGAATTTGAAATACAAGGTCTTTATCGTCGACGAAGTGCATATGCTCTCTACGGCGGCTTTTAATGCCCTGTTGAAGACTTTGGAAGAGCCGCCTGCCCATGCGCTCTTCGTGCTCGCCACAACCGAAATCCACAAAGTTCCGGAAACCATCCAATCGCGCTGTCAAAAATTCGACTTCCATCGCATTCCGGCTGAAGCCCTGGCGAGGAGATTACGAATGATTGTTAAGCAGGAAAACTTCACGGTTGACGACAATGTGATTGAGGAAATCGTCCGACTGGCTGATGGTTCCAGCCGCGATGCAGAAAGCGTTTTGGGCCAGGTCTTTGCTTTAGGCGAAAAAAAGATAACCCTTGAGCAAGCGGATTTGGTTTTGCCGCGTTCCAACCAAGCCGCAGTTGAGCAGTTAATTTTGTCGATTTTGACGAATGACCGTGCTGCGGCATTAAAAAATTTAAGCGCCCAAGTTGAAAATGGCATTGATTTGGAAGCCTACCGCAACGATATAATTCGGACACTGCGAGATGGTTTGCTTTACCGGGTGGTAAGCCCGAATCTTCGGCCGCAAATGCAGCCAAATTTAGCTGAAGCCTTAAATGCTTTTACTCCCCTAAAAATCGTCAAGCTTTTGGAAATCTTTTTGAGCATCCAACAATACATCTTAGCCAGCCCATTGCCGCAATTGCCTTTGGAACTGGCGGTGATTGAATCAACTTCCGAAAAACTCGGAACACAAACTCCCGACCCCCTGCCGGAAAGCAAAACCAAACCGATTGAAACGCAGACCGAAAATGCGGCGGCTGATTTAAATTTGATTCAAATTTGGGAACAAATGATGGAGGAAGTCAGCCGGAAAGCGCCAGCTTTGGCTTTGTCTTTAAAAATGGTGCGGCCGAAAAGTTTAAGCCAGGATGAGCTTCAGATCGTCTGCCCTTTTACTTTGCATGTCGAAAAATTAAACGCGCCAAAGGCAAGAGCGCTTTTGGCCGAAGCCGCCAAAAGCATAATCGGCAAAAAAGCCAAGGTTATTCTGGAATTAGACCTAAACGCCAGACTTGACAATGTTAATTTGAAAAGTCAAAATTCCTATCCGCCAAAGCCGGTATCGCAGGAAACCAAAAGCGGCCCTAGAAACTCCGCGGATCAGCTTTGGGATAAAATTGTCAACGCATTCGAAGGTTAATTATTCCGGGATCGTCTAATGGTAGGACTTCAGGTTCTGGACCTGAATATCTTGGTTCGAATCCAAGTCCCGGAACCAATCTGTACGAAGCGGCATTGAAGCGCTGTTTTGTGCTGCAACGACGGTCTGCTTCTGCGGTTCTAACTTGAACATAGCGGGATGCACGGCATTACTCAACTTTTTAATGGCAACGAGGAGAATGTCCGGGGAAATCGTCAGTTTTCCGTCCTTGAGCACGTAGTTCGAACCTAGCTGGGAAAATATCTCTTTCTTGGCTTCCAGGCTCCCGTGGGTAAAGGCGTACTCTGCCCGGTCAGCGAAATTGAAGCCCTTTTCCGCTACCTCCAGCCACTTCTCAATGCGACGGTCTGTATCCTTGAGCAGGGCGAGGAGCTGCGCCTTCTCGTGCAGCAGCTTCGCTTGCTTCTCCTGGAAGGTCACCGCGTCAATTTCCTTGTTGGCACGCATTTCGACGAGGCCGTCAATCCGCTGCACGCACGCTTCGTAGTCGCGCCGCTGGCTGCCGTAGATGTGCTCCCGGTCCTTCACCTCCTGCTTGTGCATCTCCTTCAGCCGAGCAAGTCCCCAGTCTTTGAAGTCGGGTAAGATTTCCAACGTCTCCAGCAGCGTCGCAACCTGCTCTTTCACCGTCCCTTCCTCAATGGAGCGCTGGGAGCAGGTGGGGTTCCGGCGCTTCGTGCAGTGGTAGTAGACGTAGCGCTGCACCGTGCCATTCGCCAGCCGCTTCTTTTTCGCTTCCGCCGTCACCATGGCACCGCACTCCCCGCACCGGATAGGACCGCGGAAGGCGAACTCGTGCTTCTGCATGCGTTCCTGGGACGGTCGGCCGAGGAGCGCCTGCACCTGTCAAGACCCCCAAAATTAAGACACTTTTTCGACGAGTGGGAGCAGCCGTTGGGCAAACAATACCGGCGGCATTTTCAGTATGTTAAAACCCTAATCCATGGTATATTCCATTTGTCTATGACTGATAGCCAAGAATTGATAAAAAAGGCAGATATTCAAAAAATTGCCGAAAAAGGGGCGGCAATATACCAAAAAGTAAAAGTGCAGTTTGAACCCAAGGAAAATGGGAAGTTTTTAGCAATAGATATAGATTCTGAAAATACGTATCTTGGGAATACAAGCGCTGAAGCACTAGAGCTGGCAAGGAAAAATCACCCCGATAAAGTATTCTATGTAGTCAAGATTGGCTTTGAGAGCGCCGAAACTTTGGCAAGGTCATTTGGGTTGAGCGGAAATGCTTAGGGGTTTTTTCGACAAAAATACACCCTTAAATACCAACGGTCATTGCCTGGGGGCGGGCAGTGCAAACGCCTCTTGTCATACTTGATACTGGATTCACAGGGGACTTGCAGGTGACACCTAAAATGGCGCAAGAACTTGGACTTCTAGTTGGTGGAGTTACGCCAGTAACAATTGCAAATGGGCAAACGGTTAACGCGCCTTTTGCGATTGCTTTTGCTGCAATGGAAGGAAGGGTTAATCTAATTCAAGTATTAATACAAGAAGGGGTGCCATTAGCTGGCATCAGTTTTCTTTCAAAGTTTGGCTACAAGGCTACAGTCGATTGTAAATATCGAACGGTTGGCTTAGAGCTTGTGTAGTAGTTTAGTGTTGCAGTGATTAAACATGCAACTTTTGGAAGCAAAAGTTGGACTTTCCACTTATAATCACGTTTCTAACGTCGTCCAGTAATCGGAGCCAGCTCGTTTCTCACTGCAGGCTTCATTTTGCCGGGGACCAAAAAAGAGATAAAATTCGATTGCTTAATTTAAGACACTTATTCTTGCTTTTTGACACAAAACTTTTACTAAAAACTTTAATCAATATATGTTTCTATCTCCAAACCTAAAAGTCACTAAATTAAAACACAGCATCTATTTGCTGGCTACAACCATTTTAGGCGGGCTTTTAAGCTTGCTCGCCCACGCGGGCATTGAAGCCTGGTATTTAAATTGGTCCGAGCAAAACCAAAGGGTTGTCACCTGGTACGGCGGCTGCGCCTTGCCGCCAGCGCTCCAGATTGGCTTAATCCTCCTGGGTCTAGCCGGAGGCTTTTGGCTTGGCAGATTCTGGTGGAAAATGGTTTATATCGAAAAGCACTGGGCTAAAAAATAAATATTTTTAACATGCCTGCTAAAAAAATCAGCTTGGACAAAGCCAAAACCAACAAATTATTTTATTTTGTCGCCAATGTCGTGGTTTACCGCGCAGCCGATAAAAGATGCTTGGTTTTGAAAAGATCGGAAACGGAAAAAGTCCACCCTGGCAAGTACGCCGTGCCGGGCGGGAAACTGGAATGGCAAGATTTGGATTTAAACCACCCCACACGGCTAAACGGCGAAGTTTTGGATTTTGAAAATACAGTCGAGGAGCTGTTAAAACGGGAAGTTAAAGAAGAGGCTGGCGTGGAAATTGAAGATCGGCTCCACTATTTAAACAGCGTGGCTTTTATCAGGCCAGACGGCATTCCAGTGATTTTGGTGAAATTCGCCGCTAAATATAAATCCGGGGATGTCCAACCTGAAGCGGGCGCTTTTACTGATTACGCCTGGGTGGATGCCGAAGAAGTCAAAAAATACCCGTGCATCTTGGGCATTCCTGAAGAGGTCAGGCAAACCGTGACCATATTCGCCTAAACAAAATTCGTGAAGATAAAAAGCGTTTCATTATAATGGAACGCTTTTTAAAAACCAACTATTTGGTTCCTAACCGTGCTTAGGTTTTCTAATTACTGAGCTTAACACTTCACAAATCCCCAGTAAGGTCAATACCACAACTGAAACAATCAAGCATCTCGCACTCCTTTTTTATTGAATAACTACTGTTTTGGATTCAGAGCAAAGTTAATACCCGAAGTAATCTTACCTGACCTCACTGTGATATTGCTCCAGCTGGTAATGTCATAGTAATAGCTCATTACGCTGATCTTTCGCCTGCCCGGGGCAATGCCATCAATGACATAATAACCGTTTATATCAGAAATGCCGGTAATGGCCGTTCCGACGACGCGTACGATCGTATAGCCTACTGGCAAACCAGTTTCCCGATCAGTCAAAAATCCGGAAATCGAACCGGCGGCGACCATTTTAATGTTTTTCGTTGATGTCCTGCCGACCTTAACGGCCACATTCGCTAATTGCGTCACATTGTCGGTGGAACTAATTCTCAAACGGTAGGTGCCGGCCTTCAGGCTGCTGACGGTATAATTGCCTTGATCATCTGCCAACACGGATGTGTAAGACACCTGCTTTCCATTTTTCAAAGCATAGACGCCAATTGAGGCGCCGTCTACGCCGACTCGGTTGCCGGTATAAACCTGTCCGGAAATCGTGCCGCCGGCTTCCATCTTATATACGGCACCAGAAATGTCTTTCTTTATGCTCAACAAATCCGTAACGATGTTCACATATTTATTCCGCGTGACCCTCACCCGGTAGTTTCCCGATGCAATGCCCGTGATGGAAAAGGCGCCGCTGCTGTCTGTCGTGGCAATGTAATCCGGCACTTCACTGCGGGCTTTGTTCCGCTTATAAAGATTCACAGTCGCACTGGCTAAGGCCGCATTGTCGCTTTTTACCAAAACGCTGCCGCTGTAAGTCTTGCCGAGTTTCATGGCAAAGTTCTTCCCGCTCACGGCCGAGGCGTCAGCATCGATCGAAACCGTCCCCGATCGGGAGACATAACCGCTTTTGCTTACTGAAATGGAATATTCACCGATAGCGGTTCCGTTGTAATAGTAATTGTCAAAAATAGAAACTGAATAATTTCCCGAAACGTCCGTGACTGCCGCGTAAGCTAATCCGGTCTGCGAGCCGACGGTTCGTGTCAGCGTGACTGTGGCATCGGCAAGCACGGCGCCGTTTGAATCCGTTATTGTTCCGGAAATCGTGCTGGCCGGGGTCAGCGTGACATTACGCGTCACCGCAGCGTCATTGGCGCTAAGCGCGACTCCGGTAATCTGCGCGGCAAAGTAGCCAGATTTGGTAATAGTGAAATTATAACTGCCCGTGGCGGAAGCCGTGGTATCCGTGGGGGCTGGAGCCAGGACATAAGAGCCCGTTGAGGTAGATATTGTGGAACCATAACCAGAAAGATACCCGCTGGCGTTGGAAGCTGTAATCGCAGCGCCGGCCACGGGCGTTACCCCGTCAGATGAATACACAGTGCCGATAAACCAACCCCGCCGGTTTAAGGAAAAATTCTGACCAGGCCGCACCTCGCTGTCAGCAAGAGTAATAGTTATAGTTTTTCTGATAAATTGCATGCCCGGCTCTTCGGATGTGGAAGTGTAAGTCGAAACATCATATGTGCCTGGGGCTAGCGAAAGACTGTACGAACCATCAGCGCCAGTACCATAAACGTATGTTGTTGCCGAGGTGCTTATGTTTGTTGCTGAAAGCCAAATACCAACGACTGGTGTGCCGTCAACGGCATGGGTGACAGTGCCGCTGATAGTGCCGTTAGCGGCCAAAGCTGGCTTGACAATAAAAAACAGTCCGCAAGCTGCGACTGCAATGAGAAGTCTTCTCATAGGCCTTTTTGTGTTAATGTTGAAATCTTCAAAATAAACTACTTTTTTCGGCGGCCGCCAAATTTTAATAAACTACTACCCTAAAGTATAAATTTATTTTAAAGGTTTGACAACATAAGTTTTTTCATCATTATAGCCCAGTTTTCGGTAATACTCCCTCACCCCAATTCCGGCAATAACGGCGATTCTCTCGAATCCTTTGGCTTTGGCCAAATCTTCCGCGGCCCGCATCAGTCTTTTGCCCAAACCGATATGCTGCACAGCCTTTCGCCCCGAGCCAACCGGCATCAGCTCACCATAGGTATGCAGTTCTCGAATTAATGCTGTTTTTTCATCGAAGGCTCGGGTTTGGGTTTCAGCCGTGATCTCCTTTTTATCAAAAAATCTAATTAATCTAACTTTTTTAGCGGGTTTTTTAAATTTATCCGGCAGTCTTAACCTCACAAACGCAAAAAGCCTTCTTCGATCCCGACTTTCAAAACTCAAAAAGTACTCCTGGCCTTGATTTGCTGGATATGACCTTTTGACTAAGGTCAAATCTTTTTCTGAAAATTTTTCACCCCGGACTTCTCGACAGCGAATGCACTGACAGATTACGCCCTGGGCCCGCAAGCGCTGGCGCAAATTCGTCACTAAATTTCCGTCAATAATGTCTGGCCCTGGAATGTCGCGAATCAGGCGATTGATCCTGACATAGGGCGGAATCAATTTTTTAATCCGCACCAGCAAATTCTGCAAGACTACATCGGTATAAGGCTTGTATTTGCCGGTGCGCCACCATTGGTAAAGCAAGGCGGATTTAATCACCACCGTCGGATAAATTTTCAGCATATCCGGCTGGAAACGTCGGTCAGAAAACAATTTTTTAAAAGTTTTCAGGTCGGAAGCTGGGGTGGCGCCGGGCATGCCTGGCATGATGTGAAAAGTTATTTTAAACCCAAAATCTTTCAGTAAACCCATGGCGCGGCCGATGTTAACAATCGAATCATCGCGCTTGTTCAGATCCAAAACTTTTTGATCCAAAGACTGCACGCCGATCTGCACATGGGTGCAGCCAAGCTCGCGCATGCGCCAAAGCTCGGCTTTGGTGACATAATCCGGCCGGGTTTCCAAAGTCAAACCAATAATCCGGCGCTTGGCGGTTTCGTTAAGTTTCTGCGCCTGCGCCAAAGTTAGGCTGGATTTCCCGTTTGCCGCGTCAAAACATCTCTTGATAAACCAATTTTGATATTTTTCCGGATAAAAAGACCAAGTGCCGCCTAAAACAATTAATTCGATTTTATCCGCCACATGACCGTTTTTTTCCAATTGGGCAATCCGGCTTTTCACTTGCCGAAAAGGATCGAAGTGGTTTTGCACGGCTCTTTGCGCCGCCGGTTCGGAAGCCAAATAGCTTTTGGGCATTCGGATTTCCGTCGGACAATACACGCATCGGCCGGGGCAGGGGTAAGCCTTGGTCAGCACGGTAATCGGAGCCACGCCCGAAAGCGTCCGAATCGACCGACGCTTAAGCACATTTAACAAAGCCTGATTAGGCTTAACATTTGTCTGTTTTAAGTATTGCCGATAAGCTTTAAGCAAACCGGCGTTGGTTGGCATGGCCAATTCAAAGCGCTTGGCAATCGCCCGCTTGGCCTGGTGCAACTCGTCTTCCGAAGTCGGAGAAAATTTTAACAGCGCGCTAATAGTTTTAATTAAATTGGGATTTTTCATGAATTATGAATAAAGAATTCGCCGATAGAATAATTGCTGATAACCAAAAAGTCTATGAGACGATCGCCGAGCAGTTTTCGCAAACCCGGCATTTTAACTGGCCAGACTTCCAAGACTTTTTGGAGTATATCAAAGCCGGGGATAAAGTGTTAGACGCGGGCTGCGGAAATGGCCGATTTTTGGAATTATTGAAAAATAAGCCGGTGGAATACTGGGGCATTGACTCTAGCCCGAAATTAGTCGGCTTGGCAAAACAGAAATTTCCAAATCAGCGCTTCCAAACCGCTTCAATTCTTGCCTTGCCATATCCGGACCAAACTTTTGATGTTGTTTTGTGCCTGGCGACCTTGCACCATATTCCTTCTGATATTTATCGACACCAGGCCATGCGAGAACTCGCTCGAGTTTTAAAAAAGGACGGACTCCTGATTCTGTTAAATTGGAATTTGTGGCAAGTTGGCTGGTGGCGCGGGCAATTGCGCATATGTTTGAAAAAAATTTTCCAAGGCCTGCCTCTTGATTTTGGTGATGTTTTTAAATACTGGAAAAACAGCGATGGCGAAATAATCGGCAAAAGATACCTGCACGGCTTTACTTTTTGGGAATTGAAAAAATTAGCCGAATCTTCCGGCTTACAAACCCTAAGACAATACGCCACCAAAAAAGGCCAAAAAACCAGTTGGTTATTCGGGCATAATTTGGTTTCGATCTTTAAGCGCTTTTGAATTTCGCCATGACGGCCTGCCAGTTCACAACATTCCAAAAAGCCTTCACATAATCCTGACGCATGTTTCGGTATTTCAAATAATAAGCGTGCTCCCAAACATCCAGCATCAAAATTGGCCGGTGACTTAAAGTCAATGGCGAATCCTGGTTTGCGGTTTTTTCCACTAGAAGTTTACCATCAGCCACGCTCAACCAGGCCCAACCTGAACCAAACTGAGTATTGGCCGCATCTTCAAATTTAATCTGGAATTCTTCAAAGCTGCCGAAATCTTTTTCAATGGCTTTTAGCAACTCGCCTGACGGTTTGCCGACCGCGTCAGGAGCCATAACCTCCCAAAACATGGCGTGGTTAACATGTCCGCCGCCAAAATTCCTGACTTGCGCTCGGATGTCTTCGGGGATTTTAACCAGGTCAGTCAAAATTTCTTCGGCCGATTTGTCAAACCAGGCAGGGTATTTTTCCAAGGCCGCGTTTAGCTTTGTCGTGTAAGCCACGTGATGCTTGTCGTGGTGCAATTTCATGGTTTCTGCGTCAATGTACGGCTCCAGGGCATTATACGCGTAAGGCAAGGGCGGGGTGACAAAAGATTTAGACATAAAATATTTATATTAAAAGCTTAAGCTTTAACAGTATAAACAAGGCTTTAACTCATGTCAAATTAGTATTAGTTTATCCAACACCTGTGTAAGAATAACTCGTATGAAGGTGCTAGATTTATTGACACGGCGGCTTGTTGACGCTAAACTTTCCCAAGAAACCCAAGCAAGTTTTGAAAAAATGATTCACCGAGTAAAAGCTTTCATTTATTTTTTGAATGCCTACACACTTATCGTTTGGGGCTGGCTGATTTTGGAATTTTTTTCAAAAAGCCAAATTCGCGTTCCCACACTGGCCTCGACTTTATACCTTACGCTGGTCGGCGCCTATGTGGGCGATAAAGAAATTTTAAGGATGCAGAAAAAATACGCCAGCCGTGGCCTGCGCGGCGAACTTTTTGTCCTGCTTTGGATGTTCACGCTGATTATTCTGGTCGCCCTAGTCACGCTCTGGGGCAACGGCCATGGCTATCGCCTGCCGCCGGATTTGCCCATCATCAGCGGAACGGTTTTGTGCTTTTGGCTGATTTCCGAAGGCGTGAAAAGCCGGCGGCAGAAAAAGCGTTAAGCTTTAAATTTCGTCAATTTTATCCTGAGTTTCTGGCGTTTCCACTTCCCCAGCTTTTACTTCAAGCAGGATTTCGCCTGAATCGCCTTCCACAACTTCTGCTGCCACGGCTTCCACGGGCTCCTGGCCGGGGACTCGCTTTATAATATTTTCCACGGCTGCAAATTTCGCTTGGTGGTCTTTTGGCAGTAAAATCACGACATCATCGCCGGCATCACCTTTAAAGTAAGTTATGCTTGCCAGCAAAACCCGGTAAGGCGCGCCATTGGCCACAACTTGAAATTCATCCGTCTGCTCGTCCCGAACCAGCTTACCAACCACGCGAACGCGATCAATCGGACCGATCTGCTTATAAATAAAAGCGCCGTCCGGCGTAATCGTCAGCTTCAACTTGTCGCCTTCCACCAGCTTGGATTTGGAAGCATAGTTCGCCGGCACGGAATACTGCTTGCCGTCCGGACCGACCATGTGCTGACCGTCAAAAATACCTTCAATTACCCGGTTTTCGCCTTCCACTGATACTGAACCTTCTTTGCGCGCTTGCGCGTTGACATTAATTTTTTTGCCAGGCAATTCCGAATTTTCGCCCAAAATAAATTCAGCCGACTGAATGGAAGCTTTGGCTTCAGCCAGCAACTGTCGAACTTGCATAATTGGATCTGTGTTTTGGTCTGTCATATTTGTTTAATTAAACGGTTTGTTTGATGGACTTAATTTACCAAACGCGGAAAAACCAGTCAACCCCGCACCACCCTGCACCATTTCGGTGCAGGGTGGTGCGGGGTCAAGCGGGTTTAAATCGTGTATTTATAAATCCCAATGTCTTTAGCGCCAGGTTTGTCAACAGCATCGGCATTCCAGCCCGGAACGCTGAAAGCATAAGAAATGATTTGGGTTCCCGGCTCACACTCGGCCTCAAATTTTGTTTTAAGTTTTCGCATTGCCGTTGGTGTCAAAAAACAAAAAATCACATTTGCCTTGGCAAAGGGCGCTTGAAAAAAGTCCTTAAACTTTAATTCGACCTTATGTCCCAATTTCCGGCACCGCCATCGCGCAATCAAAAAAGGCAGGATTGAAATTTCGTAACCGATTATTTTGGCGGCCGGAGTCTGGCTGAAAACTTTCAACAACCGGCCTTCGCCTGCGCCCAACTCAAAAATTGTCTGTCCGGCTTTTATTTCAGCGAGCTTAAGTATTCTTTCAAAATCCGCCGAACGCGTTGGCACCCAGGGCGCGGCCTTCAAACCTGCCCAGGCCATCGTGCCCAAAACAAACAACGCCACAATAAAGATAAGCCAAAACCACATGTGTTTAGCTTAACTGATTTATTTAGCTCTTGACAAATTAGGTTTTTGGTGATAGTGTAAGTCGATAATAAAAACCAAAAAATAAGGCAGGTAAACATGAAACTGTTCTTTAAATTCGCAATATGCGTCTTAATTTTAGGCGTTGGATTCATGGGTTGTGCACCTTTTAATCATCCCGAATACTTCGTTGAGGGCGGAAGCCTGGATGTTCGAATGAAATTCGATTCAAACCGAAATTTCCCTCGGGACTGGTTCACGGTCAAATTCCAGACTGCCGACGGTTTATACTTATGCGGCGGGAGAATCACTGTTAGCCAAGTGCCCGCGCCCACCCAGCCGGCGACTAAAGATTTTGACCTGGTGAATAGCGCGGTCCAAATCGGCGTGCCTTCGCCCGTCCAGTATGTCAGCATCAATCTGGCTTACGGGCCATTTTTCTACGGACCGTATGAAGTATACAAAAACGACACGACTCTAATCGTGTCAGAGTTGACTGGAGGCTGCAAATGAGAACTCTGATTATATTCTTAACCGTCATTCTTTGTTTAAGCTTCATAGGTTGCGCCAGTTGGACGGTTCAGGGCGGAATCTCTGGCCAGCGCTCGGATCGGCCGGCCGGTGGCGGGGTCATGGTTGAAGGGCCAGGCCGAACGCCCAGACAGATTCTGGATAACTCCACCTTGCTCTGGCCAACTTCAGCCGGCGGGCTGGTTGTCTTCTATGAAACAGGCTTAAAACAATCCACCTATGTTTCAGAAATCCGATGGTTTGTGGATGGTATTCTCCGAGAAAACGGCCCGCGCTTTCATTTTGGCAATCCGGCAAACGGTGACCACGAAATCAGGTGCGAAATTACTTCGGCTTGGGCTGGTGACAACCGCTATGCCGATACCGAAATTTTCACTTTTACGGTGAGAACCTGGCGAGACGCGTATTGATTCTGCCGGCAATTCAAAAATGAATTGCCGGTTTTTTATTGCCAAACGAAACGAGCGAATTGAAAATTTTTTTTCATTTCCAAAGCGAGCGCTGACAACAAAACTTTTACACATCCCGACTGGCCGCATAACCCTTAAAAATGATGGTTTCGGGTTTTAGGCATAACCCAAAGGTTATACCTAAATTTTATTAAGACAGAAACTTGCAAAAAATCCCAAATCGTGCTAAAATATAGTTAAATGGAGCCTTACGGGCTAGTCCGTGGCACCTGCATAAATACCCGCCTACGCACAGATGTTTCGGCGGGTTATCCGCCGCGCTTGGGAAGTGACATCCGCCGCAGCGCTCTCAATCGCATTCATCCACGGGTAAACCCGGGGTTTCCTGCGAAGGCGGATAAAACAAAATCCCAACAAAAATAAAAACCACTACTTTTTATGCCGATTCGTGAAGCCAAGGTTTCAAATTGTCGTTGGATCTATATTACAGGCGCAACGGCTGATGACACGCCTGAAATAAACTATTTGAGGAAGAATTTTCCGTACTTCCATGCTCTGGATATTAAAGAGTGTATTACTACCGGCCAAAGACCCAAACTGGAGATTTACCCTTCTTACGCCTTTTTGGTTTTGCTTTTCCCGGTTTACAACCGCAAAACCAGGGAAATCGAGTCTTCGGAAATTGATTTCTTTATCGGCAAAGATTATCTGATCACAACCCATGACGGCAAGCTGCCCGTGGTCAATAAAATGTTCGAAGACTTCCTCGCGCACAGCCAATCCGGCTCCCTCACCAAGAGTAATGCTTTACTTTTGCTAGCTGACATTATCACCCAGCAGCTGAACGCCTGCATGCCAATGTTGGATCACATGTCCTTGGATTTACACGCGATTGAAAAGCTGATTTTCCGCGGCCAGGAAAAATCCATGGTGCAAGAAATCTTGATTTCCCGGCGGAATATCGTGGATTTCCGGAAAATCATGCAGGCTCACAAAAATACCATAAAAAAATTAAGCCCGGCTAACCGGCTTTTGAAACTCGTGCCTGAAAACCAAAGCGATGCCGTTATTTCTAACGCCGTGGAAAAGTCCAAAGAAATTTGGGATCACTTGGAAGCGTTCAAGGAGGCGGTGGAAGCCCTCCAGGCCACCAACGAATCGCTGATTTCTTTCCGTTTGAACGACATCATGAAAACTTATACTACAATTTCGGTCGTGATTTTCACCCTGACCTTGGCCGTAACGATTTTTGCCGCCCGGCTTCCGAACACCCCACTTGTAGAAATGCAATTTGGATTTTATCTACTTATACTTATCCTCTTCTTGATTGGCACGAGCGCTGTGGCAATTTTCAAAAAAATGCGCTGGATTTAAAATATAAATATGGAAAAGCCAAAAATAAAAAACTTGGTAAAAACCCAAACCGCTTATGAACTAAAACTGGCTGTGGGTTATAAACTTGCGGCCATGGTGGTTATGGGCAGCGGACTCTTGGTTTTCACGCTTTTCACCACCATTTGGAAACTTAAGGTATGAACACCACCCTGCTGGGCGTAATTATTGTTGCGATTTTAGCTTTCGTCTTAGTCCTTTTGCGCAAGCAGACTGAAAGCGGATCTTTGGTCACTGGCCGAATTCTGGAACTTTACTCCAAAGACCTGACCGCTTTGGCCAAAGCCGGAAAACTGGACCCGGTCATCGGCCGCAAGCACGAAATCTACCGGGTGATTGAAATTCTTTCCAGGCGCACAAAAAACAATCCGGTGCTCATCGGCAAGTCCGGCGTGGGCAAAACTGCGATCGTGGAAGAATTAGCCAACGAACTCGCACATGGAAACGTTCCAGAAATCTTAAAGAGCAAAAGGATTTTGGCTTTGGATCTCTCTGGACTTGTGGCCGGCACCAAATACCGTGGAGAATTTGAAAAACGCTTAAAGACTCTGGTTGATGAAATCATTGCCGCGCAAAGGCACATAATTTTGTTTATTGATGAAATCCACACTTTAGCTGAAGCTGGCGAAGCTTCGGGCGCAATCGACGCCGCAGACATTTTGAAACCAGCCTTGGCTCGCGGCGAACTTCAGGTTATAGGCGCCACGACCATGGAAGAATACCAAAAATATGTGGAAAAAGATCAAACTTTGGAAAGACGCTTCCAGCCAATTATCGTAGAGGAGCCCACTCCGGATCAGACCTTGGGGATCCTGAAAGGCTTACGGGCCAAATACGAAGCTTACCACCACGTTAAGTATTCTGATCAAATTCTGGAAGCTATCGTCCTGCTGGCGCACAAGCATTTAAAGGAACGGGTTTTCCCCGATAAAGCCATTGACATAATGGACGAAGCCGGTTCCCGGGTACATCTGACCCAGGTGGAATCTGGCAAAGGCGACCAATTCGTTGGCGAGGTCACACTTGAAGATTTGCGCTTAATCGTCGATAATTTAGTTGAACTGCCGCAAAAAGAAAGCCCAATAAAAACCACTAATAAATAATGATTTCTTTAATTTAAGAAAGGGGGTGAGAATTATGGAAAAAATGCCTTATGGATCGCCAGTCGCGCTAGTGCTAACTTTTGTTTTCGTGTTCTTGCTTGGCATCTTCTTTGTCTGGACTATCAGCAACGCTTCCGAAGGCTTTGGCCAAAATCTTGCCTCTTTTCAAAAGAAAGATCAAGAACTGGTTTCTACGGTTTACACAAATGGCGCTTGGGCAGCCAGTAAAGGTTGCTTGGTTGGTTATGTGCAGGCTGACAACGCCGGTACTTTAGCTGACGCCAAGAAAACCGCGACTCAAAAAGTTACGGACATCGTCAACAAATACGACGCCACCAAACTGCAAGACCTGAACACCAAAGTCGCAACTTGCGCCGGCAAAAGCATTCCGGCCAGTTGGGGCGGTGCGGTTTATGTGAATGTCACCAAAGCTGGCACTGGAGATTTCAGCGTTGAAGCTGTAGCAAACACGCTGGTAAAATAAAAACAAACCTCAAAAAGCTTTTAATAAAAGCTTAAAGTTAGAAGAGGTTAACCCAAAAACTTGACTTCAAATAGGGAGTCAAGTTTTTGTATTCATTCGGGTGGGACACCTTCGGTTTCCTCGCCCGGTGCCACACTTCCCCTTAGTTGAATCGCGTCGTCAATCGTCGCACAAAGCAAGTTTGATGCTCCTTCTTCCTTGCGATGGTTATTTTTTGTGAGAGAACTTTGAACGGTTCCGTGGTATTGTCATTCCGAGCGAAGTCGAGGAATCTCGCTGACACCAGTGGTCAAAAATAAAAACCGCGCTTTGTCTTTTTAATACTTTTTCAAAATATCTTGTACCTCTAGTAATGTATTTACCCGGACCAGTTTTGCGCGCATTTCCGCGGCATTTAGCCGGCCTTTCACATACCAAGCTAATTGCTTTCGTAATTCCACTAAACCATGTTCGCCCTTGCTTTGTAATGCGCGCTCAGCGTGTTCAAGCATTTGTTTTTTTATCTCTGGCCAATCAACAATTTTGTACTGGCCGGTTCGCAAAAAATCCTTAACTTGTTTAAAAATCCACGGCCGGCCCCAAGCGCCGCGAGCAATGCCCAGTCCGTCAGCTTGCGTTTGCACAAGCAAGGCTTTGCCAGCGTCGGGCGAATAAACACCGCCGTTGGCCAAAGTAATACCTGAAAAGACCCGCTTGACTTTGGTTATGGCTTCAATGTCAACTTGGCCGTCAAAAGGCCGCTCAAAGGAACGGCCATGCACCATGATTGCGGCAATCGGCAAGCCTTTAATCTTTTCCAGCAAGTCATTGGCAGTGATTTTTGCCTGGGTTGCCTTATCAGTTATGCTGGCCCGGACTTTTATCGACACGGGTATTTTGGCGGCCTCGCACGCCGCCTGGACCAATTCTTTCACCAAATCCAAATTAAGCATCAATTTTACGCCGCCGCCGCTTTTGACGACTTTGTACGCCGGGCAGCCAAAGTTTATGTCCACCCCGTCATAACCCAGCTCGCTTAAAACTTTCACGCTTTTGAAATAGTGGTCGGGGTTTTTGCCGAAAATCTGAACGACTACGGGTTTTTCCATTTTGGAAAACTTCAGCATTTCAAAGGTCTTTTTGCTTTCATAAACAATGGCGTCTGTGGAAACAAATTCCGTGTACAAGACATCTGCCCCGCCTTTTTTGCACATTTGCCGGAAAGCCGAATCCGTCACTCCGGCCATGGGCGCCAAAGCCAAAATCGGCTTGGAAAGTTTTTGCCAAAAATTTTTCATGAGACTTATCTTACCCTAACCAATGGTCCGCCTTCCGTGTCCTCAACCTGAAAGCCTTTTTCCACAATTCGATTTCTAATCTCATCACTTAACTTAAAATCTTTATTTTTTCTGGCGACTTCTCGCTTTTCAACCAGTTCTTTTATCTCTTTCGGGATTTTGATGGGGTTAACTTTAGCCAAGCCCAAACCTAAAATTTCATCCATTTTTAGCAAACTGGCTTTTTTGGCTGAATCAGGATTGTCGCTTTTCAGCATTTCCCACATTACGGCCAGACCCTGGGGCGTATTTAAATCGTTATTTATCGCTTCAAAAAAATTATTTTCGAAATCCGCACAGCCGATCTTGGCTTCACTGGGCATATTGGCTAATCGGTTAACTAATTCTTCGTGCGCGTTCTGGCTGGCTTTCAAGCCCTCAAGCGTAAAATTTAGTTTGCTGCGGTAATGCGCGCCTAAAACAAAATAACGGTAATTAAGGGGTGAAAAACCTTTCTCTTGCAAATCGTCAAGGGTGAAAAAATTTCCGGCTGACTTGGCCATTTTTCCAGAATCAACCAACAAAAATTCATTGTGCAGCCAGTATTTCACGAATCGCCTGCCAGTAGCACCTTCGCTCTGCGCGATTTCATTGGTGTGGTGAACCGGAATATGATCAACCCCGCCCGTGTGAATGTCGAAACTTTCGCCCAAGGCTTTCATGCTCATGGCCGAACATTCTATGTGCCAGCCGGGAAAACCCACGCCCCAGGGGCTTTCCCATTCCATCTGCCTTTTTTGACCTTGGGGCGAAAATTTCCACAAAGCAAAATCCGTAGGGTTTCTTTTTTCTTGGTTAACTTCAACCCTAGCGCCCTCTTTCTGGCCTTTGACATTCAGTTTTGCTAAATCTCCGTAATGCGGAAATTTGCTGGTGTCGTAATATATTCCGTCGGAGGTCTTATAAGTAAAGCCTTTGGCTTCCAATTTTTTTATCAATTCAATCTGTTCGGGGATGTGATCAGTGGCTTTCAGCCAAACATCCGGCTCGGCGATATTCAGGGCTTTTAGATCCTGCTTAAAAAGCTGGGTGTATTTTTCCGCTATTTCAAACACGCTTGAATTTTCCCTTTTAGCGCCCTTTTCCAACTTGTCCTCCCCTTCATCCGCGTCAGAGGTCAAATGCCCCACATCCGTAATGTTCATGACCAATTTGACCTGGCAGCCATTGTGAATCAAAGTCCGGCGCAAAATATCTTCAAAAATGTAAGCGCGCAAATTTCCAATGTGAGCCCGGTCGTAAACCGTGGGTCCGCAGGCGTAAAAGCCCACCTTGGGCGGGCGAATCGGCTGAAATTCCTCAATTTTTCGGGAAAGGGTGTTAAAAAGCTTCAGTGGCATAATAAATACATTGTAGCAAGACCTTGTGCTTGACAAAAGTTTTTCAGAATGCTAACCTTTTCAGAATCTCAAAACAAACATTAAGGAGGTCAACGAAATGGCACAAGTAGAATTGCTCGAAGTAAAAAGCTGGAAAGATTTCCAAAATGCAGTTGAAACGTTCTTTAACCTTCCAACGAATTCCTCGAATATGCTTACTAAGGGTTATCGTCGGCCAGTTGAGGGTATGAGCGGACTTTATCTCGAGTTTAGCCTGGATGGGATTATCATGCATGTAAGTCTACAACATGAAAATATGTCTGGACCGCTATGCTATTACGAGCTGGCTGGGGCGGATCAAATTTTCAGTCTACCTACAGAGAAAAATGATGATGGCTTACTTAGGATTGTAGTTTCTAATATGCGCCATAATATCTTAAGGTACTGCCTTGATATCCATCAAAACGGTACCATCCAAATAATACATTAAATAACAACCCCACCGCTTAACAAAATGTTAGGCGGTTTTTATTTGACCCCTCCTGCACCTTTGTTGTCATTTCGACTAAGGCCTAAGTCTCTGAGGTCGCATGGACCTGACCGCCATAGTTCCGCGAGGAGCGTCAGGCGGGGAAATCTGGGTTAGTACAAACGAGATTCCTCGACTTCGCTCGGAATGACAATACTACGGAACCGTCCAAGATTCCCCTCACGACTCCTCGCAATGACAGAAATAAAAAATCACGAGGAAGGGCGAGGTTTAGGGTCTCGTGGGTACCCAAACCGAGCCCTGACGAAGTGACTCTACTTAGGGAAGGAGTGGTATCGAACGAGGAAACCGTAGGTTTCCTCGCCGAATTTCTTATATTTCGTACTTATATTTCTTCTTTTCCGCCGCGGCGCCGCCAAATAAAATCATGGCCACGATAGGCGCGATGATCCAAATGAACTTGGCGTTTGGCGAAGCGAAAATCTTTTGGGTTAAGGGCGCCAGCTTGGCCACGGCTTCAGGATTCAAATAATTCAAAACCACACTGACCAGCAAACCCACGTGCAATATGGAATAAACCAAAACCTGCCACCATTTGCCTTGCGCTTCCGAGGCCGCAATGGTCCTTAACAAGGCCGAGCGGGAAAGCAGGAAAAACAAAGCCACAAAAACGCCCAGAAACACGCTGATCTTAATGACAAAGGGCGTTTGCAGGGTAATGACGGTGTTGGTCAAAAACGGCGCGGTGTTCACCACCGCCAACGCCATGTAAATGGAAACCATTATGACGATTATCCGATCCCGGCCCAAAGACAAACCGTAAAGAAAAGCGGCGATCACGAAAAACATTATTATAAACAGGTCCCAACTGGGTTGTGACCAATTAAGTCCGGCAAAGAGGCCTTGGACTGAAGTGGCAGCCGCGTTAATATCCATCAATTTGGGGGGTTATTTATTTTGTCTAAATGAATTATACCATTTTTTTCAACTTCCCACAACTATCACAAACCGTCTCCGCACCCCGTGGATCACGCTAATTTGCAGACAACGGTGACATATCACGGTCATATAAAAATTCAGACGGCCAAGAAACGGCTTCAACTTTGTTATATCATAACCAATCTCAGTCGCCTGAAGACCGAACAGTTCGCTCTTTGTGGATTTCGGCCTAAAATAGAATTGCGAAGATCGTAAAATGTCGTTTCTTGATAAACACACATCGCTACGCCTGGCTTAAAAAGCAAACGCCGTGAATATCTTCCTGAACAAAAAGCACCCTATACCAACCAATGTCGGTACAGGGTGAACATCCAAGTGCGGGCTACTTGCGGCCGGCGGCCTCTTTATTAGTTATTTGCGAGACTTGACGATTCATCCGCCTAACGAGCACGCTAATAATGATCACGAGCACTGGGGCAAGAATAAAGATAACGATTACCACCATTGGCATGACTCCCAGAACACGGCAGAGAGTAACGGGGATCGCAACGCCAAGCAGTATAGCAATCAAGCCCCGGCATCTATGTTTCATAAAGAGCACCTCATGTTTGTTTGCTTTCAAACTACCACCGCGGTTGTGATTGTCAAATTGATCAAGGACATATACAGGCTCTCTTCCTCCTTACTCGTCAACGCCATGCCCCTGTAAATCAGCAAGTTCTTCCAGTAACTTCTTCTGCCTGCCGTGCAACCTGGTGGGCGTTAAAACATTTACCGTCACCAGATGATCGCCGCGACCGCGCTTGCGCAAATGCGGCACACCTTTATCGCTCAAACGAAAAACTTTGCCTGACTGCGTGCCAGCCGGAATTTTCATTACCACTGGACCATCCAAAGTTTCCACCTCGATTCTCGTGCCCAAAGCAGCCGCCGGAAAGCCAATATTGACTTCGCTGAAAATATCCGCGCCTTTTCGGACAAACCTTGGGTCGGGCTGGACGCGGGCTCGTAAATACAAATCCCCCGGTGTCCCGCCTTTTTCCGAGGCCTCGCCCTGGCCGGCCAGACGCAGGGTTTCGCCGTCATCAATGCCAGCCGGCACCGAAACTTTTATGACCGAGGTCTTTTTAATCCGGCCGCTGCCCCGGCAATTTCGGCACTTAGCCGTGGGGATTTGCCCTTGGCCTTCGCAAGCCGGGCAAACTGTGGTTTGCGCGATTTGTCCAAAAAAAGAGTTTACCACTCTTTGCACCTGGCCTTGGCCTTTGCAGGTGGAGCAGGTTTGCATTTTTGAGCCTGGGTCGGCGCCGGAACCGCCGCAGTTTTCGCAAACAGAATTTTTAAATAATTCAAAAGATTTTTCCGCGCCAAAAACCGCTTCCCGAAAAGTCAGAGGCAAATCAACCTGGATATCCTGGCCGCTCCGAGCCCGCCGTTTCCTTTGGCGGCCGCTTGAGCCAAAGCCGAAAATGTCGCCAAAAATATCCCCCAGATCGCCAAAGTCCACGTTGCCCTGCTGAAACCCGCCTTGGCTAAAATCCCCGAAACCGCCAAAACCTCCTCCTGGCTCGCCACCTTGCCTACGGGCTTGGTCAAAGGTCGTGCCGAATTGGTCGTACTGGCTGCGCTTCTCCGGGTTGGATAGAACTTGGTAAGCTTCATTGACTTCCTTAAAACGCTCCTCGTTGCCGTGAGTTTTGTCGGGATGATGTTCGTGGGCTTTTTTCCGAAAAGCCCGCTTGATTTCGTCAGCCGTGGCGTTTTTGGAAACTCCCAAAATTTGGTAATAATCTTTAGCCATAGGTCAGACTTCCAACTTTTGCACCTCGGTTTGAACGCGGCGGAGTCGCATCAAGCCCATTTTCAGGTAAACCCAGGAAACAATCGGCGCCAAAGCGAAAATCAAATAGCGGTAAACAAAACTGATGATCTCAATAATGAAGAAAAAAGACAAGGCTAGGATGGGCGGGATCAGACGCTCGTAAGGGTCCACATACTGACCGACTTTCTGCTCCAGGATTTTTTCCAAAATTACATTCATGCTTTCCGCGCCTGTGGCTTCAATCTTAAAAGTGACCAAAAATTCCCGCCGCGCTTCGGTTAAGAGCTGTTTTTGCACTTCGGAAAGCTGGTTTAAAGCCGCTTCTTGCAAAGCTTGCTGTTCCGCGGAAATTTCCGCATCCAATTTTTGCTGAATGGCGTCGGTCGTTTCCGGATTTTCAAAAGCGGGATTGGCTTTCCGCAATTCAGAAATTATTTGTTTGTAGGCGTTTTCCTTGGCTTGGTCCGAATCCAAAGTTTTGGTGATTTCCGGCACGATCAATTCACCGAATTTATCCGTGGCCACCAAGCTTAAAAATTCGTCCAAGCTCATGCTACTGCGATAGCCTGGAATTTGGTTATCCAGCACGATATTAATCCCATTGCCGGTAGCGGTGATTAAATTCTGCCTAACCTGCTCCGTGGTTTCCCGCGTGTTGCCCAACGAGGTATAGTAGCAAAGGGAAAGGCTGATCAATAGCAAAAATAAGCCTGTGCCAAAACCCGCGTGGATGGTGAACTGCGGCTGGAATTTTATGCGGGCTTGGACATCGCCGGCAATGCTCCAGGCCCAGATGGTGAAGCCTAGAAACGCGGCGCCAGCCGCGGCCAAGCTAGCCCAGCGGTGCGGGAAAAAAACCACCAGGATAATCGAAGCCAAGAATGCCAAAACCAAAGTTTGCCAAAAATGCTTGCGCGTCCGGGCCATGGCAAAAACGCCGAACAAAGCCAGGGTCATGCAGAAAAAGAATAAGGCAATCAAAAACTGCCAGGCTTGGCTGACGGGCGGCAAACCAACGATTTTTTGCTGCAAAGCAATGTCCAGGGTCCACCAAAAAACTCCGGCGAAAATTAGTGGCACAATGCCCAAAATCAAAACTTTCCAGTCAAAACTGGACTTTTTCGTTTCCGGATTTTTTAATTCAGCGTTTGTTGGCGCTAAAGTTGATTTTGATTCTGGCATTTTTTCAATTGTCATCCCGAACTCGTTTCGGGATCTATTTTTCTTCATGACTCATGCTTTTACCCCTTAAACCCGACTTCTCCGCTGGCGGGCGCGTCTGCGGCTTTGATGGTTCCAAAATTCTTTTCGTATTTCTCAATGTTGTCCTTTATCGCGCTTAAAATCCTTTTCATGTGTCCGGGCGAGACAATCACCCGCGCCGTAGCCACGCCTGTGGCTTGGGCCGGGTAGATATTAATGAAATCCAAGACGAATTCTTCCTTGGTGTGGGCAACGCCCATCATATTAGCGTAAACGCCTTTTAAAGTGGCGTCATCGACTTTTATTTGAATCTGCTGGGTTTGTGGGTTCATAAGTTTTAATAATTAAGAATTAAGTTTATTGTAAGGCTTTTCTGGATTTTCTGCATTAGTTCCCAAACATTTACCAATTTCCAACATTTGTACTATATTTGATTTGCAACCATTAAGAATTGATCTTTAATCTTACTGTGTACTAGAGTTCGCCCTGTTGCGATCCCCGTCTCTTGGTCGTCCCGAGATCTATTTTGGTCTCGGGACTTTTTTATTTGCCGCCAAAAAATTGACTTTTTTAAAAACTTATTTTATGCTGAAAACCTGGCGATTTCAATAGCTCTTTTAAAGGCAATACCCTCAAGTATTGTGTACATCAGCCAGCCTCCCGGTTGGAGTCCCCTCCTATTAGGGTGTCCCGAAATCTAATAGGTTTCGGGACTTTTTTTATATTTTAAAAAATAGGCCATACTCCGTTAGGAACCTTTTGAAATTAATGTTGAAATTAATGCAGTAATATCGCCTCAAAAGGCTCCTGTGATTTTCATTCCTTGCCTCGAACCACCTGGTTCGGGGCTTATTTTTTTGACAAATCTGGGTCTTTGGGTTTAAGGTTGGTTAAAATAGTATTTTGACAAATAAGGAGGAGAATTGCACCCGTTTTGGAAAATAATGAATGTACTTGGCCAGTTTTTGTTAATCTTGAGTGCCTGGTGGATTTATGTTAGCCAAGGTGAATTTACCGGCGTATTCTTTCCGCCTCCGACAATCACTCAAATTATTGGCTTGATAATCCTGCTTTACTCATTGAGCGTTGAGAAACGCTGGCGCAAATTCTACCAGATCCAACTAAAGCCTTATGCCCAGCTGATTAGTTTTTGCCAGGGATTATTTTTTATCTTAACTTCCTTCCCCTTGCTGTTTGGCGATTTCTGGCCTAGTTTGATAAAACCGACTTTTATCCTGGTGGTGTTCGCTGGCTGGGTTTTGAGCAGTATTGCCTACTGGAAAGCCTGCGACCAAGTTCAGCCTAAAGTAAACAGTTAAATTCATCCGTCCGAAAGGCTTCTTTTAGACCCTTTTTAAAAGGGTCTTTTTTTAAAAAAACTTATTTGACAATTTTTCAAGCAAGGCTAGGCTATCTTTGGAATGGGGCTGTTTGTTTCCATGACCATTCCAGCGCGATCCCTCCCGCCCCCTAACTCTAAAAATGAGTCTGGGGGCTTTCTTGACTGATTCTGAATGGTGGTTTAAGCTGAAACAGCCTAGTTCGTGAAATAAGAAAAGTCGATTGACAGCCCGCTCGGCTCCTTAACGACCCCGGATCAT
The DNA here is from genome assembly GCA_003597955.1 of Candidatus Parcubacteria bacterium. Classification (GTDB taxonomy): domain Bacteria; phylum Patescibacteriota; class Patescibacteriia; order PEXW01; family PEXW01; genus PEXW01. The sequence goes on along the minus strand of QZJU01000019.1, from coordinate 5,208 downwards.
TTGATTCGGGGTTTTTTTCTTTCTAAGCTTTAATTTGCCTTTGTAAAGAACTTTAAACTTCAGGCGGCTGACATTCTGGCTTTTCTTGCCGCGTTCGCCTTTGGCGCCCAAAACCCAAACCTTGATGCCGGCGCTCCCCCGCTTTTCGCTTTCACTGGTCACGGCCACATCAAATTCAATGAAAGAACTTGCCGACCGCCGATCGGTGGTAATTCTGAACTGGTGGCCTGTGGTTTTGCTGGCCGTGTCCATGCCCTGGCCAATAGCCGTCAGGGTTGTGCTGATAAAATCTTTGAGGTTCATAAATATATAGGTTAGTTAATTTTTTTTGCTTTCTTATTCTACCATTATTTTTCTAACATAAGAAAATCCGTCATTGCGAATAATTAAAAAAGCGGAACGGATTTGACAATAAGTATAAATTCAACTAAGTTTTACGGATTAAAAAGAAAAACTAAGTACTTTAAAAAGGAGATATTTATGTGGGAAAAACTGTCTGACCTTTGCCAAGGCGGTTTTGGCATCGTCGATATGCCGGAGTTTGTTCGCATTGCTTTGTTTAAAGCCGGCGCACTGGCTGAAAGCGAACCACGCGGTCAAGCACCAACTTTTGACGAATATTTAAACAAGCTCGCGGAAAAGACTTACCAAAATCAGCATTTCTACCCGCCGGATGCCTGCAAGCTAATCCAGAAATACAAAGGGTGGTATATGCCCCGTTATGCTATCCCAATCACGGTTGACGACATTTTTGTTGACACCGACTATTGTACCCCAGACCGTCTGCGAGACCTGCCCGTCCGTATTAAGGACTTTATTGACGCAAAATGGGATTTGGCGGGCAAATTCAACGCTTTGAACTTTTTTCAGTTCATTTACCACGAGAAAACCGCGATGCTGAATAATCCCGAAACCATCTGGCAATGCGCCACAACAAAACTAAATATTTTTTCAGCCAGATTTACGGTCTTTATCCAGCTCCTCGGCATCCAAGCCGAGCTGAACTTTGCGGACCCGCCGCCGCATGTAATAAAAAACATCAACGGGCGGATTAACCTGAAGCCGGAGGAGCGCCTGAAACGCGTTGAAAACTTTCCAAAAGTCATCAAGCACTGTTTGGATAAAACCGAGGTTTTGCTAACACTTTAATGATTTCATTCTGCAAGGTCGCTTATCCATAAGCGACCTTTTTTAAATTTTAAAGGGTTTTTTATTTTTCCGTCATTGCGAGGCGACCAAAGGCCAACGAAGCCCGTCTGCCGACGAGGCAGGCGGGGAAATCTCAGTTGGTACTAACGAGATTCCTCCACTCCGCCCCGCAAAGCTGGGCTCCGGTCGGAATGACAAAAACCCGCTGAATTGATTTTGGGGAGGTTTTTTATTCTATTTCCTCACTTAAATCTTTCCAAGTTGGATTCATCTTTTCTATAAGCGCTTCCTTTTTCTTGCGAGAGCCGGCTTTGATTTGGTGTTCACGCTCGTAGGCGGCAAGGATATTATCGGCTATTTCGTAATAGACAAGTTTAGTGAGATTATACCTGGACGTGAAGGATTTTGGGTTGGCTTTTTTCTTGTGCTGCCAGACTCGGTTAGGTAATTCGCTGGTCGCGCCGACATACAGGGCGGAATTACCCGCATTAGTCATGATATATACGTAACCTTGATGATCGCGCATGATCGTGAATGATTGAAAGATTGCTTCGCTTCGCTCGCAATGGCGGGGTAGAATTCGCTATTGCGAGGAGCCCCGCTGTATAGCGGGACCACGCGGCAATCCTTCCTCCCCGCTTTTTACATTAGAGGTTTGCTCATTATCAACAAAGCCTAGGGGTGCGGAAGGTAATTCCTCAGTTCTTGGCGGCTCAAAACGCGTTTTAAACGAAGTGAGAAGTTTGGGTAGCAAAACAAAATAATTCTTTACCCACTGATTTTTAACCCCACTAATACTGCCGCTGACGTAAGCACCATTACTAAACCTTATATCAAAGTGCAACATGCCTGCATCTTCTGTTACTTTATAATTCTTAAGTTCCGATAAGAAAAAAATCTGTATCTCTGTTTTGCCTACAGAAACATTTGCAACAATAATTGACCTCTGTGAAAGCAAATTAAAATTATATGCTTCATTGCCTTTTTCAATGATCATCCCCGTAAGAATTTGGTCATCAAGAGTGAGTTGTTTGAATTTTTCATACAAGCCAACCAAGGATGGCTTTCTCTGTATATACCCCGCTAATTGTTGTTGATAAGTAATAGGTTCTAAAACAATTACTTCTTAACCTCCTCATACTTCGCATCCACTGGACCTTCGTCTTTCTTCGGTTCTTCACTCTTCGCTCCCTCCCCACCAGCTTGCGAACTTGCCGACTTGCCAGCTTGCTGACTTCCATACATCGCCTGCCCAATTTTCTGGATTGTCTGGCCTAAGTCATCTGAGGCTTTTTTGATGGCGTCTTTGTCATCCCCGTCCTTCACCTTTTTCACGGCTTCAATCTTGTCTTCAATTTCCTTTTTCACATCTTTGCTGACTTTGTCGCCCGCGTCTTTCAGGGATTTTTCCGCGGTAAAGACCAAATTCTCGGCCAGGTTGCGCGTGTCAATCAATTCCTTTTTCTTTCTATCCTCTTCAGCGTGCGTTTGGGCTTCCTGCTTCATCCTTTCCACTTCGTCCTTGGACAAACCCGTGGAAGCGGTGATGGTAATGCTCTGTTCCTTGCCAGTGGCTTTGTCTTTGGCTTTGACATTCAGGATGCCGTTGGCGTCAATGTCAAAAGTCACTTCAACCTGGGGCACGCCCCGGGGCGCTGGCGGAATGCCGGAAAGTATGAACCGGCCCAAGGACTTGTTGTCATGGGCCATGGGCCGTTCGCCTTGGAGCACGTGGATTTCCACGCTAGTTTGGTTGTCCGCGGCCGTGGAAAAGACTTGGGATTTGCTGGTGGGAATCGTGGTGTTTCTTTCAATTAAAGGCGTCATCACGCTGCCCAGGGTTTCCAAACCTAATGACAATGGCGTAACATCCAGCAATAAAACATCGCGGACTTCGCCCTGCAAAACTCCGGCTTGTACGGCCGCGCCAATGGCCACGACCTCGTCCGGATTCACGCCCAAGTGCGGCTTTTTGCCGAAAAATTTTTCAACCGTGCCTTGGACCAATGGCATGCGGGTCATGCCCCCGACCATAACCACTTCATTAATGTCAGAGGTTTTTAGGCCTGCGTCAGCTAAAGCCTTCTTGGTTGGTTCCAAGGTTTTTTCCACCAAATCGCCGACCAGCTGTTCCAATTTCGCCCGGGTCATTTTTAAAACCAAATGTTTCGGGCCTGACGCGTCCGTGGTAATGAAAGGCTGGTTGATTTCGGTTTCCGTGGTCGTGGAAAGTTCGTGCTTGGCTTTTTCCGCTGATTCTTTCAATCTTTGCAAAGCCATTTGGTCCTGGCTTAAATCAATGCCTTGGTCTTTTTTGAATTCCTCAATTATCCAATGGATTATCCGCTGGTCGAAATCATCGCCGCCCAAATGCGTGTCGCCATTGGTGGCTTTCACTTCCACCGTGTCATTGCTGACTTCCAGGATGGAAATGTCAAAAGTCCCGCCGCCCAAGTCATAAACCGCGATTTTTTCGTCCTTTTTTTTGTTAAAACCATAAGCCAAAGCTGCCGCGGTCGGTTCATTGATTATGCGGCGGACTTTCAAGCCGGCAATCTCGCCCGCGTCTTTGGTGGCTTGTCTTTGGGAATCATCAAAATAAGCTGGCACGGTAATCACCGCTTCTTCAATTTTTTCACCGAGCTTGGTTTCCGCGTCTTCTTTCATTTTCTGCAAGACCATGGCGGAAATTTCTTGGGGCGTGTATTCTTTGCCCTGCATTACGACCTTCACGCCCACGCCGGCCTGAACTATTTTGAAAGGCAGAATCTTCAAATCCCTTTGGACTTCTTCATCGTCCCAGCGCCGGCCAATTAAACGCTTAATGGAATACAAAGTGTTTTCTGGGTTGACCACGGCTTGGCGCTTGGCCACCTGGCCGACCAACCGTTCGCCGGTTTTGGAAATGGCCACGACCGAAGGTGTGGTGCGGTTGCCTTCCTTGTTTTCCAAAACCTTAGGTTCGCCGCCCTCGATTATTGCCATGCAGGAATTGGTGGTGCCTAAATCGATTCCGAGTATTTTTGACATATGTTTAAAATGAAAAGATTAATTAATTAAAGAATTGGAATTTAAAGCTTGATGAACGGTCACGACATCATCGCTGGTGATTTCTTCCGCGTCTTTGAATTTCATCACATCCGGGGCGGTCAGATCGGTGACCAGTCCGCGGAAAAGCAAGCCCTGCGGCGACATGCTCATGGTGGCCACGGCCGCCACGCCGCAATTGGAACATTTCAGAAACAAGAGCGTGGAATTGGCCTCTTCGGCCAAGACTTGAGTTTTCCGGAAGTCAAAGAGGTTTCCGCAATTTGGGCAATGCCCGTCCATGCGCAGATTGTCGGATTTGCCGTTTGGAAGTGAAAAATTTGGGAGTGCGAATTGGGGCATGATTGAAGGGTTTTAGGTTTAGTTGTGGTCAGAAGTATGGTTGAAGGGTATAGGTGTCGGTATTTTATCAACTGTCATTGCGAGCGACCGGAGGGAGAGTGGCAATCTTTCCTCTTTAGTCATCCTTAGCGGAGGTAAGCAATCTTCCTGACTTTCTGTCCCGAAAGTTTGCTTCACCCCGCTAATGCGGGGTTCGCAAAGACGAAAATGTTTTATTACGTCATTGCGAGGAACGAGTCTGCGAGTGACTAAGCAATCTTTTTATATCTCCTATGATCCCCCTATCCCAGCCACTTCTGGCTGGTTAGGAGGACGAAGGGGAAATAAGCTATTTAGCCTTAACCTTGATGGTTTTTGGCTTCGCCTCTTCGGCCTTGGGCATAACTATCTTCAAAATGCCTTTGTCAAAAGTCGCTTCGGCTTGTTCGCCTTTGACGGCTTTGGGCAGGGCCACAGAACGGCTGAACGCGCCATAACGGACTTCCTTGCGGTAATAATTCTTTTCGTCCACTTCGCTTTTGTGCTCATTCTTGCCGGAAACAGTAAGAATGTTGTCTTCCACGGTTATCTCCACTTTTTCCGGATCAACGCCGGCCAAAGGCATTTCAGCCACGACGTTGTCCTTTTCTTCGTAAACATCCACGGCCGGGGCGAAATGCGGCCGCATCA
>QZJU01000021.1 GCA_003597955.1 Candidatus Parcubacteria bacterium | reverse complement strand
GATTTCAAAAATGCCTTCAAAATTGCGGAAAAATACCATGCCGAGGCGCTTTGCGCCGAGGCTTCCAACCTTGATTTTTCGAAATGTGATTCTTGGCGGAAGGGGGGAGATTCGAACTCCCGAGACCCGTGAAGGTCTATCTGCTCTCCAAGCAGACGCACTCGGCCACTATGCGACCCTTCCTTATTACGGACTTTCCGAAATTGGAAACTAAAAATACCATAACTTGTTTGATTAAAAAAGGGAAGGACCTATGGCGATCCCAAATTCCGCAAGTGAATAAATAACTTTTACAAAACAAATATTTGTGTTAAAGTCAGAAACACAAAATAAAAATGCCGGATGAAGCACGAATATGAAAGCTCGAGTTATCGTTATGTTTTTTCCGTCCCAGCAAAGCTCTTTTAGAAGAGACCGCGCTGAAAAAAGCTATTTCAGGGTCTGAGCTCGACAAACCCCTATCCTCCCCGCTCTTTTATAAGAGGGGTCGAAAGAATGGATATTGGTAGAAATATCCAGCGGTGAATTCCCTGGCTTTCAGGGTCTGGCTGGGCATCCGGCAAAAAATTTTTCATTACAAAGAGCGAATCTTATGACTCGCTCTTTTTTGTTTAAATTTATTATTTTTTCTTTCGCGCTTTCTGCTCGGCCTGGTAAATCGCCACGGTGGTTTTAATGACCGTGTCTGGGTTCAAGGAAATGCTGTCAATCCCCTCCTGCGCCAAAAACTGAGCAAAATCCGGAAAGTCCGAGGGCGCTTGGCCGCAAATGCCGATTTTTCTTTTAGCTTCCTTGGCGCCCCGAATAACCTGGCGGATGAAATTCTTGACTGCCGCGTTTCTTTCGTCATATACATGCGCAACCAGCGCCGAGTCCCGATCCACGCCCAAGGTCAATTGCGTCAAGTCGTTGGAGCCGATGGAGAAGCCGTCAAAAATTTTGGAAAATTCCTTGACCAAAATCACATTTGCCGGGATTTCACACATCACATAAACCTCTAACCCATCCTTGTGCTGAACCAGGCCATATTTTTTCATGGTTTCGATGACTAATTGCCCTTCTTTGACAGTTCGACAAAAAGGCACCATGACTTTTAAGTTTTTCAAGCCCATGACATCCCGCACTTTCCGCAAAGCCAGACACTCCAACTTGAAAGCCGGTTCGTATTTGGGATCATAATAGCGAGAAGCGCCGCGCCAGCCGATCATGGGGTTATCTTCAATGGGCTCGAACTCTTTGCCGCCGATCAAATTGGCGTATTCGTTGGTTTTAAAATCTGATAAACGGACAATCACATCTTTGGGATAAAACGCCGCGGCAATACGGGCCACACCTTCGGCCAACTTGTCCACAAAGAACTGCGCTTTGTTCGCGTAGCTGGCGGTTAAATTCTGAATCTCAGAGATAACTTTTGAATCCTTCAATTTTTTGAAATTCAGCAGGGCCATGGGGTGAATTTTGATATAGTCGTTAATGACGAATTCCTCCCGCGCCAGACCCACGCCGTCATTGGGAATAAAAGAATCAGCAAAAGCGGATTCGGGATTGCCGACATTCATCATGACTTTGGTTTTGGGGCGCTTTAAAGTTTTAAGGTCGGTCTTCTTGATTGTGAACGGCAGTTTGCCGGCGTAGACAAAACCTTTATCGCCCTCCGCGCAGGACACTGTGACTTGGCCGGCATTTTTCAAATCGGCCGTACCCGTGCCCGTGCCCACAATGCAGGGCACGCCGAGTTCCCGTGAAATAATGGCCGCGTGGCAGGTGCGACCGCCCGCATTGGTCACGATGGCCGCCGCCTTTTTCATAATCGGTTCCCAGTCCGGATCTGTCATTTCCGTCACCAAAACTTCACCGGCTTTGAATTTACCGATATCTTTAACATCCTCAATCACATGCACACTACCCGTGCCGATTTTTGAGCCGATGGAACCGCCTTCGGTTAAAACCCGGCCGCGCTTTAACAAAACATAGGTCTGTAAAACATTCGGATTTCTTTGGCTGGTGACGGTTTCGGGCCGCGCTTGGACAATGAACAATTCTTGGGTTTCGCCGTCTTTGGCCCATTCCATATCCATGGGCTTAAACTTCCCGGCTCTTTGCGAATAATGCTCTTCGATGATCACGCCCCACTTGGCTAATTTTAAAATTTCCGGGTCGGCCAGGGCGTACTTCTGCCTTTCAGGCAATGGCACCCGGATATTCTTCACGGGCTTGGTCGTGCCGAAGGAATACACCATTTTTATTTCTTTGCTACCGATCTTTTTACCGATAATCGGCTTATACCCCAAGGCCAAAGTCGGCTTGTGCACATAATATTCGTCTGGCGTCACCGCGCCTTGCACGATATTTTCACCTAACCCGTAGGAGGCGTTGATCATAACCGCGTCTTTAAAGCCGGATTCGGTGTCTATGGAGAACATCACGCCCGAAGCGGCCAAATCCGACCTGACCATTTTTTGCACGGCGATGGAAAGTGAAATGGAAAAATGGTCGAACTTTTTGGCTTCGCGGTAAGAAATGGCGCGGTTTGTGAAAAGCGAAGCAAAGCAGGCTTTGCATGCCTCAATCAAAGCGTGATCGCCGGAAACATTCAAATAGGTTTCCTGCTGGCCCGCGAAACTGGCGTCCGGCAAGTCTTCGGCCGTGGCGCTGGAGCGGACAGCCGTGTCCACATTGCGAACGCGGTAATTTTGGGAAAGTTTGTGGTACGCCACGATAATCTCTTCTCTAAGCTGCAAAGGAAATTCCGCACGCAATATCGTTTCCCGCACCCGGCGACCGCGTTCGTAAAGATTATTTAAATTGTTGACATCCAAGCCTTTTAAAATTTCCCGAATGTCGTCTTTTATGCCTGCGGCTTTTAATAAATACTGGTAAGCATAAGCCGTAATGGCAAAGCCATTTGGAATTTTTACGCCTTTGCCGGTTAGCTCCCGGTACATTTCTCCCAATGAAGCGTTCTTGCCGCCCACAAATGGAATGTCTTTAATGGTGATTTCGTCAAACCACAAAATAAAGCGCTTGCGTTTTTCAGCCTGGCTCAACATTTTTTTTGGCATATGGTGTGTGTTTTAAATTCGAGAAATGTATTCTAATTTTAACACAAAAAACGACTTTTGTCCATCTTTTTGACAAAATTATTTCTGAATAAACGAAAGCGTTTCCTTAGCCGCCCTGCGGTTTAACCCGCCCAATCATATCTTGTATTTTTCCAGCCAATCTCCGATCAACGGGAGTTTGTAGGGGTTCCCCACAAAAGCCTGATACAAACCGTAAACTTCAAAAATCAGGATTATAAAACCCAAGATCGGAATAAACCACAAGATTGAAAGGACGAAAAGGGCCGTGCCGTTTTTGGCGTGATTCACAATGAAAGGGTCATCCCGCTTCCAGAGCAAAATAACCACGCACACAAACCAAACATAGCCCAAGGCGGCTATCAAATTGCGGGTGTTGTTAAAACCCGTATTCTGGGTTTTTTGAGTAATTGGGTCTTGCATATGTTTAAATTATACCTCTCTTGTAAAATATGTACATTCGCTTGACCCCGTACCACCCTGCACCGAAATGGTACAGGGTGGTACGGGGTTGACAAAAGACATGGATTTGCTAATATACCAATTTGAAAATCAAAACTAACTTCAACAATGCACCTAAAAGCAACTCGGAGGTCAGATTAAAAATGGAGGAAAACTTTTTTGGTGGTCAGGCCAGGATCCCCATCAGCCATGGCGGCAAAGACTTTAAAACCGCTTTGGAAATTCTGGCAAGCACTCACATTCAGAGCATTCTGAATGAGCCGCAGCTTTTGGCCACGATGTCAAAAGCCTGGCTGGTAAAAAATTTTCCCAACAACCCGCAAGCTTACGCGTGCTGGCAGGATGCCGTCGAAGAGCAGCTGCGCTGGCTTGGCTATGCCGTTAAAATGCATTTGGAGGAATATGTCGTCCTCAATCCGCTAAAGAATCAAAGGCTGGTAATTTACGTGGGTTTGGTTAAGGGCCAAAGTAAAATTTTCGCCAATTTCTGCCCGCTGTGCCACAAAACCCGAGTGTGCATCAGCCGAATTGCGCCGAAGGAATTTGAACAAACCCACCAGTTTTCCCAAAAGCGGATCTTTAAATTCTTGACCCTCCCTCTGCAAACCTGCAGCCACAAAATTCCCATGCCAGATCAGCTCTGGCAAATTCTTGAAAACGCCATTGAGATCTTAAGAAACCCTTCAACCACAATCTAAAAGCTCATTTCCTAAAATCCAAAAACCCGCCAGGTAAACTGACGGGTTTTATAATTTTTCTTTAAACTGTCGCAAGGAAGGGCGAGGTTTAGGGTCTCGTGGGTACCCAAACCGAGCCCTGACGACGCGACACCAGAAGAGGAGGAGATGCACAGAAGAGGAACCCCTAGGGGTTCCTCTTCTGAATCTTTTAATATCCCATATCCATACCGCCGCCCATGCCCGGAGGCATGCCACCTGGCATACCAGAACCTGCGTCTTTCTTTTCCGGCAGGTCGGTCACCACCGCTTCGGTGGTCAAAAGCATGGCCGCAATTGAAGCTGCATTCTGCAATGCCGAACGGGTGACTTTGGTCGGATCCACAATGCCAGCCTCAACCAAATCTTCAAATTTGTCCTTGGCCGCGTTATAGCCATGGCTGCCTTTCAACTTCCGCACTTCCTCGGCGATAACTGAACCGTCTTTACCGGCGTTTTCCGCAATCTGCCGTAAAGGCTCTGCTAAAGCCCGGCGCAAAATATCAATGCCGACTTTTTCATCGCCATTAGCTTCCAGGCCATCCAAAACATGCGCAGTACGGATTAGGGCCACGCCGCCGCCAGTCACAATTCCCTCTTCCACGGCTGCGCGCGTTGCGTGCAGGGCGTCTTCAATGCGATGCTTCTTTTCTTTCATTTCGGTTTCTGTGGCCGCGCCAACTTTGATAACTGCCACGCCGCCCGACAATTTGCCCAGGCGTTCCTGCAATTTTTCTTTGTCAAAATCCGAAGTCGTGGTTTTCAGTTCGGCTTTAATCTGCGCGATTCTTTCTTCCAGCATTTTTTTATCGCCTTTGCCTTCAACGATAGTGGTGTTTTCCTTGCTGGCAATGACCTTCCGCGCCTGGCCCAAAACTTCCAAATCCGCATTTTCCAACTTCAAGCCGATGTCTTCGCTGACCACCCGGCCGCCGGTCAAGACCGCAATGTCCTGCAGCATTTCTTTGCGCCGGTCGCCAAAACCCGGGGCTTTGACCGCCAAAACGCTAAAGGTCCCGCGGAGCTTATTAACCACAAAAGTTGCCAAGGCTTCGCCTTCGACTTCGTCAGCGATTATCACTAATTCTTTTTTTCCGGTCTGGGCTAATTTTTCCAAAAGTGGCAGAATGTCCGATAAAGCCGAGATTTTTTTATCAGTAATCAAGATGTGTGCTTCTTCGTAAACCGCTTCCATTCTTTCCGCGTTGGTTATCATGTAGGGCGAAACATAGCCCCGATCGAATTGCATGCCTTCCACGACTTCTTTTGACAAACCAAAAGTCTGGGATTCCTCAACCGTAATCACTCCGTCTTTGCCGACCTTATCCATAACTTCGGCAATCAGCTTGCCGACTTCTGGATCCGCCGCGGAAATCGACGCGACCTGTGCTATCTCCTCTGAAGTTTTGACGGGCTTAGAAATCTTGTGCAGTTCTTCCACCACGGCCTTAACGCCTTTTTCAATCCCGTGCCGCATGACCATGGGGTTAGCGCCAGCCGCAACCACGCGCAAGCCGTCAGTAATCATTTTTTGCGCCAGCAGGGTGGCGGTGGTGGTGCCGTCTCCGGCCACATCATTGGTTTTGCTGGCTACTTCTTGCACCAGTTGCGCGCCGACATTTTCAAACTTGTTTTCCAGCTCGATCTCTTTGGCAATAGTCACGCCATCATTGGTAATCGTCGGACTGCCAAAGCCTTTGTCCAAAACCACATTCCGGCCTTTAGGCCCAAGCGTGATTTTCACGGCATTGGCCAGTTGGTCAACGCCTTTTTTTATCAGGGCGCGAGCTTGTTCATCGAATAAAATTTGCTTTGCCATAGGTTTATTGATAGGTTAATTACTTTTCTAAAATCGCTAAAATATCCTCGTCTTTGAGGATTTTGTACTCCTCGTTTTCAACTTTGACTTCGTCGCCGGAGTATTTGCCGAATAAAACCAGATCGCCGGTTTTTAGCCCAAGCTTCTGGATTTTTTCGCCAGAGCCAATGGCAATAACTTCGCCTTGCTCTTTTTTTTCTTTGTCCACGGTGTCTGGCAAAACAATGCCGGACTTAGTGACTTCTTCTTGTGTGGCGGGCTTGACCACAATTCTATCGCCCAGGGGTTTGAGCTGCATATTTTATTAAAGGTTAATTTAATTAAAAAATCTAAGCATTGATGATAATTTAGCACTTTCAATTAAAGAGTGCTAATTTATCCCGCAGAACTATATTAAACAAGCTGAAAAAAGCCGTCAAGAGGGCGAAAATCGGGTCTTTAAAAGCCTATTGTCTTTCGGAAACGTCGTTGCTGATTATAGCAATACAAAACCACAACAGACTCACGCCCGCGCTTAAAGTCCAAAAATAATGATCAAAAAACCCGATAGCCAGTAAACAAACCAGCATACCAAAAAGCGCTGTTTTTTCCGGCGTGAAGACTTTAAGCAAATTTTGAAAAGCCTTTTGTAAAACCAGAATTAGAAAAATCACAAAAACCAGCCCGCCAATTATGCCCAGCTCCACGGCGCTTAAAATATAAATATTGTGCACGGGCTGGTAGTCATGAACGGTTTCGCGGTTAGAATCGAGTTGGTCATAAACTGCCGCGACCATGTTGCCATACCCCACGCCCCGGAAAGGCGCTTGTTTTAACAAGGCCCAAGCGTCTTGATACAGGCCCTGGCGAGTCGTCACCGACTGATTTTCCAAACGACTTTGGGTTGAAGATCGGGTTAAAAAAGTTTGGGGCAGAACCGCAAAAACCAGCACCAGAACCGCCAAAATAAAGCCCGACCATTTCAGCCACAAAGCCCAGCCCCAAGGAATTCTTTTAAAAATTAGAACCGCCATTATCGCCAGCCAGGCAATGGAAAAACCCAGCCAGGCTGACCGGGAAAAACTTAAAAACAGGCCCAGGCTTAAAAGCATCGAGGTCAAAACCAAAATGGCTATCTGCCACGACATTTTGAAATACCACTGCCGGCCCTCAATATGGCGTTTCAGATTTTCCCGAGTCCAGACCCCAAAACCCGCCCTGACTTTTTCATAGAGCTTAAGGTAAAAACCAAAAGCGATAAACAGACTGACGGCCAGATAGCCCCCCAAAATGTTGGGGTGTGGCAGGCTGCCATAAGCTCTTAACCAGCGCATGCCCCCGGCTTCAACCACCGAAGTGCCGGCCTGGGCTGGATCGTGGCTAGCCAAACCCAGCCACGACATCGCAGGCGAGGTTTGAAAAATAAATTGCGCAATCGCAAATAAGGCTTGACCCGCTCCCCCGGCCAAGAAACCCGCTAGCAAAAATTCCCGCCGGGCCCATTTTTGCTGAATCAGCAAATACAGCATGCCGATGAGTAGTAAATTGCGCAGGCTAAAAATCGACACCTCAACTCGGTTGGCCGAAAGCATTGAACCCAGAACCACGATATAAAACGCCAGCATGCCAAAGCCCAGCTTTTTATTACCCACGGTATAGACGCCCGGCGCCAGCAAGCTGGCCAAGAAAATCCCCAAAAGCAGAAAATCCGTGGCGTAAATACTAAAGCTTGCGTATTCGGAAATTTTTCCGCCTAGGCTGGAAAAATCCACAAGCAAGCGAGTCTGCCAGGGCAATAAAAACGCATATGCAGCTAATGCCCAATTCAACCATTTTTCAGGCTTTGTCATACATTCAGCCCCAAAGTTTGAAGTTTGGCTTGAAAAAGCCGGGCGTATTCCTGGCGTCGGTCATTATCGTGAAATTTCAGCACTTGGTCGTTTAGCACGACTCTCGAATCAAGATTCGCTAGTTTTTTCAGGTTGGAGGGCAGCCATTTCTGCTCAAGCTTTTCGGCAAGTTTTTCCCAAAAACCAAAGTTAAAAAACTTCTCGCCCAGGGTTTGCAAGTTAGACCGAGCGATCTCGCGCTGGCGGGCGATGTTGCGCGGCAGCAAGTTTGGCAAAATTTGGAACAGCCAGGCATTCGAAGCGTAGAGTCTTTCCAGGATTTTTTCTGGGTCAAAGACGGGAACCAAAGTAGCTAACCAAAATGCGAAATACGGGTCTACGGGAAATAACAACGGTTGTACATTCAAGGCATCTTCGGTCAGGTAAAAAGACAGACAAAATTTGTTTTGTCGGAATTTCTGGGTCGGCCGCAATTTTCGGAGTTTGGCATAACCCGCGGCCAGCAAACGCGCGGTCCAAATGTGACCGGGCTTAACCACAATGAAAAGGTCGATGTCGCTGGGGCCTTGGGCGTTAAACAGTCCTAATGAATTACAAATGGCGACGAATTTTACGTAAGGCAAACGAGACAACTTTTTAATAAAAGGTTGGGCGATTTGAAATTTCTGCAAAGCCAATTCGTACCTATCCTGACGCGACCTTACCGTCCCCCCCCGACTCGCCAAATGGTAAAAACCCGAAGTCATTTCAAGCTGGCCGCGCAAAGCCTGGCTGTTTTGCAGAGCTTTTTCAACTTCGAAGAATTCGGCTTTCTGACCGTACAACCACTTCCAAATTTCCCACGCCGTTAAAGGGTAGGCGAAAATGTCAAAATAAACCAGGGTTTTTAAAATTGCCGATTCCAACTCGTTCATGACTATATGCTACCGTCCAAGAACCAAAAGCTCAATCGCTAAAAATGCTAAGATTCTTGACAAGAAAAGTTAGCCTGTTATACTCGCTTAAACTTGTAAACCTTAAAAAATACCACAAAAATCGCTTATTCCCAGGCCATAGGAGGCCTTATGCTGATTCTGACGCGGAAATCGGGGGAAAGAATAATCATCGGAGACGATATAATTCTCACGGTTCTCGGAATTCAAGGCAGGCAAGTCCGTATCGGTATTGACGCTCCCGCCAATGTCATAATCCACCGCGAGGAAATTAAAGCCAAGATCGAAGCTGAAAAAACCCCGGGCTTTATAAAAAGGTTACTCGGCAAGCATAAAACCCCAGGTCATTGACCAGGGGTTTATTTTTTGTGAGCAAATAATTTCTTCAGATACTGCCCGGTATAGCTGATTTTAGTCTTAGCGACTTCAGTCGGCCGGCCTTCGGCAATCAGCTTACCGCCTTTGTCGCCCCCGCCCGGGCCCAGGTCAATCACCCAATCCGCGCACTTAATAACATCCAGATTATGCTCGATAACGATCACCGTATTGCCTTTATCCACCAATTGGCTCAAAACATTCAGCAATCTTTTGACATCGTCCATATGCAGGCCCGTGGTCGGTTCGTCCAAAATATATAAAGTCCGGCCAGTGGCGCGCCGCGAGAGCTCGGTGGCCAATTTCACCCGCTGAGCTTCGCCGCCGGAAAGTGTGGTGGCGCTTTGGCCCAAATGAATATAGCCCAAACCCACATCCAGCAAGGTCTGAAGTTTGGTTTTAATGGCTGGAATGTTGCGGAAAAATTGCAATGCCTCCTCCACGGTCATATTTAAGACATCCGCGATGTTTTTGCCTTTGTACATAATCTCCAGAACCTGGGAAGAATAACGGCGGCCATGACACTCTTCGCACTCCACATACACATCCGGCAGAAAATGCATTTCAATCCTAACCAGGCCGTCGCCCTCGCAGGCTTCGCAGCGGCCGCCCGGCACATTAAATGAGAACCGGCCGGGCCCAAAGCCCCGAGCTTTGGCTTCAGGAATTTGGGTGAACAAATCCCGGATGGGCGTAAACACTCCGGTGTAAGTAGCCGGGTTGGAACGGGGTGTCCGGCCGATCGGCGACTGATCAATAGTTATGACCTTGTCTAAATTTTCCAGGCCTTTTATCTCTTGGTGTTTACCCGGCAAATCTTTGGCGTTGTAAAATTTCTGCGCCAATGCTCGCGAAAGAATGTCGGTGACTAAAGTCGACTTGCCCGAACCGGAAACGCCGGTGACGCAAACAAACATGCCCAAAGGAATTTTAACGGTCAGATTTTGCAAATTAAATTCCTGAGCGCCTTTGATTATGATGGCCTTACCATTGCCCTTGCGGGCTCGCGCGGGGATCTCAATGCGTTTTCGGCCGGAAAGATACTGGCCGGTCAGGGAATGCCGACTTTTTTCAATCTGCTTGGGCGAGCCCGCGGCCACCACCTGCCCGCCGTGCTCCCCGGCCCCGGGTCCGATATCCACCACATGATCAGCCGCCAAAATCGTTTCTTCATCATGTTCGACCACAATTACTGTGTTGCCCAGATCCCGCAGGGTCTTCAAAGTCGTGACTAATTTGGCATTGTCTCTTTGGTGCAGGCCGATTGAGGGCTCATCTAAAATGTATAAAACCCCGACCAAAGAAGAGCCGATTTGCGTGGCCAGGCTGATTCTCTGCGACTCCCCACCAGAAAGCGTGGAGGCCGCGCGATCCAAGGTCAGGTAGTCCAAGCCGACATTCTGCAAAAAGCCCAGACGCGAACGAATCTCTTTTAATATTTGCCTAGCGATCTTTTCTTCTTTCTCGCTCAAACTTTTGGGCTTTGCCAAATCCGCAAAAAATTTGCCGGCTTTTTCCACGGTGCAGGCTGTGAGCTTGGCGATATTTTGGCCGGCCACGGTTACGCCCAAAATCTCCGGCTTCAAGCGCCGGCCCTCGCAGGTCGGGCAGGGCCAAACGCGCATATACCTTTCAATTTCCGAGCGGATATAGTCAGAATCAGTTTCTTTGTAGCGCCGCATCAGATTCGGAATCACGCCTTCGTAAGTGGTCATAAACGAGCGCACCTTGCCTTCGCCCGAAGTGTTGTTCACATCAAACTGCTTTTCGCCGGTGCCGTAAAGCACCGCGTCCAGAGCTTTTTTTGGCAAATCTTTTACGGGTGTATTCAAAGAAAACTTCAGTTCCCGGGCCACGGCCTCGATAATCCGCATATACCAAGTCTGGCTGGAGGCCGAACGCGACCAAGGCCGGATCGCGCCTTGAGCAATGGTCAGTTTAGGATTGGGAATCACCAGCTTGGGGTCGATTTCTAGCTTGGTGCCCAAACCCGTGCAGTCCGGGCAAGCGCCGTGCGGGGAATTGAAAGAAAAATTCCTGGGTTCAATCGGTGGCAGATTCGTGCCGTCGTGCGGGCAAGCGAAGTTCTGACTGAACAAAGTGTCAATGTTGATGGCTTTGCCGTTTTGCGCCTGACGGGTGACGAGAATCAAGCCATTGCCCAACCGACCGGCGGTTTCCAAAGACTCGGTCAGCCTTTGTTTTTCCAAATCCTTGGCCAAAGTCAAACGGTCGATCACGATTTCAATCGAGTGTCTTTTTTGCTTGTCCAATTCCAGCCTTTCGGCCTCCTCCAGAGCCGTGACGATTCCATCAAGCCTGACGCGCACAAAGCCGGCTTTACGGATATTCTGAAAAATGTGCTTGTGCTCACCTTTTTGGTCCCTGACCATGGGCGCCAATACCATTATTTGCGTGCCAATCGGCCAAGCCAAGATTTGCTTACGAATTTGTTCAATGGTTTGTCTTTGCACTTCCCGGCCGCACTTGGGGCAATGCGGAATTCCGATGCGAGCGTAAAGCAAACGAAGGTAATCGTAAATTTCCGTCACGGTGCCCACGGTGGAACGCGGATTGTGAGAAACGGATTTTTGATCAATGGCTATGGCCGGGGAAAGGCCGTCGATTTGGTCCACATCGGGCTTGTCCATCAAACCTAAAAACTGCCGCGCGTATGCCGACAGGGACTCCACATAACGCCTTTGGCCTTCGGCGTAAATCGTGTCAAAAGCCAAAGACGACTTGCCTGAACCAGAAAGGCCGGTGAAGACCACAAATTTATTCCGGGGGATATCCAGCGAAACATTCTTTAGATTGTGGACCCGGGCGCCACGGATCCTAATAAGTTCTGCCATTTTTTTCGATATTTCAATTAAAAAATAATGCGAGTTTCATGCCAGCCCGCCAGAAGCGGGTCTGCCAAAGCGGCAGAAAGTGGAAATAGTGTAGCAGATGTGTCAAGAGTGGGTCAAGGGGTATAGGGTGGTTTTGGGCTTAGGTGTGGTTGGCCGTATAGTTTGTGGGCGTGATTTGAAAAAACTAAAATCACAGTATTCGTAATTCGTAGTTCTATCATCCTTGATATACTTTAGCTGCCATGAATCCTAGTCTAAAAAACCAAATTTCCGTGCTGCCTAAAAAACCCGGGGTTTATCAATTCTTTTCCCAAACCGGGGAAATTTTGTATGTAGGCAAGGCCATAAAATTAAAATCGCGGGTCAGTTCGTATTTTAATAAAAATACCCAACTTTCGGCGGCCAAGAAAAACATGGTTGCCAAAATCGCCAAAATCGAAACCATTGTGACAGCCAGTGAATTGGAAGCCCTGCTGTTGGAAACCACCCTGATTAAAAAATTCCACCCACCCTACAACATTGTCATGCGAGACGATAAGAATTTCCTATACATAAAAATTGCGCTAGCCGAGACTTACCCTTCAGTCAGCGCGGTCCGCCGTCTGGCCAAAGACGGCTCTCGATACTTTGGCCCTTTTGTTTCATCGGCAGCAGTTTACGAAACTTTAAGGTTGTTGAAAAAAATCTTCCCCTACAAAAATTGCGCCAACCCGCCGGAAAAACCCTGTTTTGAATTTCATTTAAACCGCTGTCTGGGCCACGGCGTGGATGAGCAAAGCCAGAAAAATTACCGCGAAATCATCAACGGCTTAACCAAATTCCTTAGCGGCGACAGCCGAGTAATCGAAAAAGACCTGACCGAAAAAATGCGCAAAGCCAGCGAGCAAAAACAGTTTGAACGCGCCGCCTTGCTACGCGATCGCTTGCATGCCATAAGCCGGCTGATGCAAAGACAAAATGTCATCTTAGGTCAGGAACAAAATTTGGACATTATCGGCTATGCGGTTTCGGGCAGCTTGGCTGCGGTCAATCGCTTGGTCATTCGCGCCGGCAAACTGCTGGATAAACAAACCGTACTTTTGCAACATATTAAGAATGAAAACCCCAACGGGATTTTAATCAGTTTTATCGAACAATTTTACGCCCAAGCCACGGATTTACCCAAGAAACTCATTCTGCCTTTTATGCTGAAGGTCTCCAAAGTCTTGAAAAGCATCTTAAACGCAAAAATCTTGGTTCCGCAAAGAGGCCGGCTGAAAAAACTGCTTGCGGTCAGTAATTTGAACGCGGCCGAATTCCTGCGGCAGCAAAAAGCCAGTTTTGAAAAAGATGATTTGCGTCTTAGGAAAGGCCTAAAGGAATTAAGCGATGCTTTAAGGCTGCCGAACCCGCCAAAAAGAATCGAGGCTTTTGATGTGGCTAACCTCATGGGCCAGCATTCGAGCGGCAGCATGGTGGTTTTCGTTAATGGCAGGCCAGAAAAAAAGTTTTACCGCCGGTTTAATATTAAAACCGTTACCGTCGCCAATGACCCGGCCATGCTAGCAGAAATGCTTGCGAGACGCTTCACGCACGCAAACCAAGAACGAGGGACAGCAGACAATAAACCAGGAGGGCGCGGTTCAAAGTTCTTGGTTCCTAATCCCAAGTCTTCCCACTTGCCTCTACCCGACTTAATTATTCTTGACGGCGGCCTGGGTCAGCTTAACATTGTCAAACAAAAACTCGGAAATAAATTTTCTGTTCCAATCGTAGCCATCGCCAAAGGCGGCCACCAAAACCTGCCCCAACAAGCGGATCGCGAAAAAATCTTCTTGCCTGGCAGACCGCCGGTAAAATTGCCAAATCCCTCGGATGGTTTGTTTTTAATTGAAAGGATCCGCGACGAGGCCCACCGTTTTTCCATTGCCGGTTTCCGACGCAAACACCAAAAGGCCGCTGTTGAATCAGCTTTGGACGAAATCCATGGTCTGGGCCCAAAGCACAAAAAATTATTATTAAGTCGTTTCGGTTCAGTAAAAAAGATCCGCCAGGCTTCCGAAAAAGAACTGACAAATGCGGTAGGTCCGAAATTAACCGAAAAACTCCTGGAGAATCTCTGACGCCAACTGCCTAATTCGTATACCCTTATCTCTAATTCGTAAATTCGTACTTTATTCGTAATTCGTAGAATTATGACTGACACCATCAAACGCCTGGAATTAAAAACTAAGCGCCGTGACAAAAAGCGAAAACCTAGGATGGCCGTGCATGGCAAAAGGGTTTTTCAGATTCTCAAGCTTCACGCCAAAAGAAAGAAAACCAAAAGGGGTTGACAAAAAACCCTGAAAATTGTAGTCTGAATTTCGCATTCATAAAAATATTATGTTAATAAAAATACTTTCAATTGTGGAGATTGTCACGGCGGTTCTACTGACAGCGACAATATTAATGCAAGCCAAAGGCGCGGGTTTGGGCGCGGTCTTTGGTGGCGAAGGCAATGTTTACCGGACCAAGCGCGGCGCGGAAAAAGTTTTATTTATGACCACTATCGTACTGGGTGTGATTTTTGCCGGAACGGCGGCGGCCATTTTGATCATTCAAACTCGATCGGTCTAATAAATTTGTGCGTATAAATTTTTCTTCCTTTTTCGCTGGGCTAAAAAAACTTTTCCAAAAATTCTTCAGCCGAACCGAAGTGGGTCCGGCCGTGCCTCTCGCCACGGATCAAGCGGTCGTGCAAAATCTCAATGAAACCCGATGGCCCAGCCTAACCCAATTTACATACCTTTTCCGATACCTCAACCGAACCGAGGGTTGGATTTTTCGTTTGGCCTTACTTTTGCTTTTTATTTCAGCAATGCTTTTGGTGGCGCGATACATAAACCGCCATTGGATCCCCGAACCCGCGGTTGGCGGGACATACACCGTGGCGGTGGTGGGCGCGCCCAGGTTTATTAACCCAATTCTCGCCAGCAGCGAAGTTGACACGAACTTGACTTCCCTGTTTTTTAGCGGGTTGGTTCGCCTAACGCCCGAGGGCAAATATGAAAACGATTTGGCCGAAAAAATTGAGGCCAGCGCTGACAGCAAAACCTTTACGGCGTGGTTAAAACCAAGCCTAAGTTGGCACGATGGCCAGTCGCTTACTAGTGAAGATGTTCGTTTCACTTTTGAAACTATCCAAAATCCAAATGTCGGCAGCCCGCAATATGCCAAATTCCGCGATGTTAAAATTGAAATTCCGGACGATAAAAGAATAATTTTTAAACTAGAAAAAGCAGATGCAAATTTCATAATGAATTTAGGTTTGGGTATTGCGCCCGCCCATATTTGGGCGGAGATTCCAGCTGCCGCCATGAGCGCCACGGAGTTCAATCTTAAACCTGTGGGTAGCGGACCGTTTATGTTCAAGGAAATTCGCAAGATGGAAAAATCCGGAGATGTACGGGGTTTGACCTTGGAGCGCTTTGCCCAAGCAGCCACGCCGGCGCTTTTAAAAACACTGAAAATCAGATTCGCGACCGACGTCCAAGCCGAATTGGATCTAATCGCTTCAGGCCAGGCCGACGGCTTGCGTTTGGTAGCCAATGATTTTTTTAGCAAAGCCGTAAAGCTTCGGGGCGCAAAAGCAAATTACCAACCTTTGCCCCAAATTGTTGCAATTTTTTTCAACTTTAAAAACAAGCTTCTGGCTGAAAAAAATATCCGCCTGGCTCTAAGCGCGGCCATCGACACTGAAGAGATTGTTAAAAAAATCCGGCCTGACGCAAGGTTTATTAACGGTCCAGTCCTAGACGGCATGCCGGGCGGGGAAAGTATTTCAAGCGGGCGGAAGACAGAATTGGAAACCGCGACTAAACTTTTAACTGACGCAGGCTGGAAAAAGGATGCGGAATTTTTCACCAAGGGAACGGCTGAACTGTCTTTGGTTTTAACCGTACCGGACATAAAAGAATACACAGATGTTGCCAGCTTGGTTGCCGAAGCCTGGCAAAAATTGGGCGTCAAAGTGGAAATCCGAAAAATCGATCCCGGGGCTTTGGCCAAAGATGTGATAAAGAATCGAAATTTTGAAGCCTTGCTGTATGCTGACCGCTATGATAATACTTTAAGCTTGTTTCCTTTTTGGCATTCCACCCAAAGTTTTGATCCGGGCTTGAATCTGACAAGTTATTACAATAAAGACTTGGACCAAGCGCTAACCGACACCCAGAAACCCAATCTCACGCCCGAAGCCAAAGCCGAGCTTAACCAAAAAATTCAGAATCTAATTCAAAAAGACTTGCCCGCCGTATTTTTGTACCAACCTTCAGCCTTAATTGTAAACACGGTTAATTTGCGCTCAACTTCTCCGGGCACTTTGCTCACTGCCAACAACTATTTTCTGGATGCTACAAACTGGTACACTAAAACCAAACGCTTCTGGAAATGGAGTCCCTAAGCGCCCAGGCTGTATAAAAATTTAAGCCTGCTAGGGACGACATCCCGCCGACGCACTTCAGTATGTCCTGTGGCGGGGTGGAATCCTTAAATACTGCCCTAGTGGCGGAACTGGCAAACAAGGGATAATACGAGCGCATGGTCTATTGCCGGAGTGGTGAAACTGGTATACACGCACGGTTCAGAGCCGTGTGGGCGCAAGCCCTTGGAGGTTCAAGTCCTCTCTCCGGCACCAAACACTAGAACCGTTCATACTTTGAAGGGTTAGTGTTGTGTTTGCGGTACTTTTCTGGAGTTCGAAAGTTTTATTGAGGGCGGGAGTCAATTGCGCTAAAACCTCAACTACTGGCGTGTAAGAAACCTCTAATCTATCGCCATTTAAGCGCAGGTTCGAAAAAATATGGTTAAGTAGCGTCCGTCTCTGCTCAACCAGCATTTTGGGGTGCTCGTAGATTTCTTTTGCCCTATGAGCCAGCTCGAGCACATTAACACCAAGCTCGTAATACTTGGACTTGGCGTCATCGTGGTCATTAAGTGATTTCAAAACAGCCTTCTGCTCTGCGCTGTACTGTTTGAACTTGGCCTCGTAGAACTCCGTAGTTATCTTACCGTCAATTTTGTCGTCGTAGAGGACTTCTAGGCGCTTCTGGGCGTGTTCATAGCGACGGTTAAGCTCATCACGGGCTTGGGTATTGAACGTAATCTCGTCTGCGTGGCTTTCCTTGAGCGCTTCCTGTATCCATTTGACCAACCTATCGCTTTTAGGCGCTATAGCTACAAATTGGTTGAGTAGTTGTTCCTCAAGTTTTTCTTGCCTCACATACTCCTTTTTGGAGCAGTTACGGTAATGGTTGCAGTGACCGTACCAATGCCCTTTGTGCGTTTCCCAAGTGATTAACCCGCCACATTCACTGCACCTGATTAACCCCTTAAACAGCGAGAGGTGTTTGCGGTAGTGCGGGGTCGTTTTTTGCTTAAGGATTGCTTGGACTTGCTGAAACAACTCCTCTGACACGATTTTTTCTTGTTTCCCCTGATATTCTTCACCCTTCCAGACAATTTTTCCGCAGTAAAAGGGGTCAGACAAAATCTGGTGAAGCCGACTTTTTTGTACCTTGGTATTGTGGATTGTCCTTAAGCCCGTTTCATACATCATTTCCACCACCTTCTTTAGGGAGTAATTGCCTGTTGCGTACCACTCAAACATTTTCCTGATAAGAGGGGCTTTATGTTCGTCAGGTACGCAAATCCTGTGGCTTCTTTCACCCACGGAAATATACCCTAAAGGTGGCCGTGTCGGATACCATCCTTGCGCTACTTTTTCACGCTTGCCTTTCTTGACCTCCTCGGCCAGATTATCAACGTAATTTTTTGCGAACAGCACACGGATACCCCAGTTAAGCTTTTCTTGGGAGCGGGAGTTTTGGTGCAAGACGAGAGAGTCTTTAACAAGGTGCACCTGCCGTTCTGCGTCCTTACCCAGCCAGTCATCAATCATCACCATATCCTTGAAGTTTCGGGTCAGCCTGTCGGCTTTCTCGCAGATGATGTGCTTGATATTGCCTTTGGTCACATACTCAATCATCTCGTTGAATGTCTCCCGTTGCTTTTTGCCAGTTGCTGACTCTGAAATGGAAAATATCTTAGCAATGCTAAAACTTTTCCTCTCGCTGTATTCTTTAAGGAGTTTTTCTTGAGCGGGGAGGGAGTACCCTGACTCCTCCTGCTCTTTACTGGACACTCTGGCGAATAGGACGGCATTCATGGTTACTCAAACTTTACATACTCATCGTAATCATCGAACACGGCTGGGATATTTTCTAACAAGATATTATCCCACTGTATCTTGTTAGCAGTTTCCCGTTTAAGGAGAGCACGGATAACACGGTTATCGGATTCATTGCCGTATTTGTCCACTGTCGGGAAATAAACATCAACAGACGCAAGGAGATTGGGGTTTGTATCAGTGGCGAATATAGCCTTGAACGTGTTGAGGATGTCCTTATCAATTCCTTTTTTAGTCATCCCACTTGTCAGGTTCTCGTCGCCGTTGATTTCAACCAACGTTTCATTAGGATTCATCACCTTAACGCTCCTGACTTTTGGTTTATCCATATTATTTTTTGCGCCAATCTCATCAGTGATTGCTTTTTCAAGTTTACTCTCATAGGTCATCTCCACGCTGCTTGCGTTATTATTTTCACTACCAGCACTGTTACTATTACTATTTTTGTTATCTGTGGCAACTGCAACAATTATCAGAATGACAAACAAAGCCACTAGCCCAACTATTACGGCTAAAACTCTTTTACCCAATCTTTTTAACTTACTTTTTGGTTTTTGCTCTTGAGAAGGTTGGTTGTCCATACTTCTTTTGGTTAATTATTTTCTTAAAGAATTGACTGTTAATGACCTGCATATTTGTCTGGAAATTGAAGCCCCCGCAGGTATGGGCTTAATGCGGTGACACGCTTCGACCCACCCTTACGGGGGCTTGAATGCGTGTCACCGCTATTTAGATTGTGCCTTAATTATGCCTCATATAGGCTATTTGTCAACGAAATTAAGAGTTTTTTTGCTATTAAATTGGCTGTCTCCAAACCAACTGAAAATGACTCATTAAGGATTTTATTTTCCAAATCCTTCAAGTTGCAGCCGTCAAATTGCTCGCTAACATAAGGTGTGTTGTGGTTTTCCTTTATTAGTGGTTTCAACTTCGATAATTCCTCTAGTAAAACCGATTGCCTCTCTACTAACTGGGAGATTTGCTTTAGTGTGTCATCGGGGTTCTTATCAGAGAATAATTTTCTCATCCTCACAGTTTTCTCATCGCCTGAAACACTAAAGAGGTATGATAACAAAATTAGGTTTTCAAACTCTTCTGCAATCAGCTCGCTGATATACGTCAAGAGTTTAATTTTATTAAACGCTACCGTGACAAGATAAAACCTTGAGGATTGGTATGTCCCATACAAAAGTAACGACGTCACTTTGCCTTTTGGTAGCCCATTTAAAAAACTTAAACCTCCACTATTGAAAAAATGCTCATCCATCGCTGGTAAATCCATTTCGGAAATAATTTTATTCATTCGACTTATGTAGTTTGATTGCATTTTCTATCACCTCCAATCTTTTTTCAATCTCACCCTCCTTAAGAGATGTAATCATGATGTTTGATAAATAACCTATATTAACGGCGATTTTGGGTGGGATTTTGTTAGTCCTAAGTTCATTTATTGTTTTGGCCAAAAGTGCAGTGATGTCCTGAATAGATTTTATTTCGACTTCTTCTAATTCAAACTTTATTTTTTTGAGGGCAAGCCCGCCGTTTAAGACTGCCTCATTCTTTGCCTGCCGACTGTCAGGGTTATGCGAAAAACAATACTGGCTATCATATATTGCATTTCCCTCACATTGTTGGCCGTCTTGTTTTGTAAATTGACACTTCATATAAGGATTAGCTTATGGGGGGTATCCTTCTTAGTAAATAATTCTAAGTAATATATTCTATTAGTGGGTCATTAGGTAAGTAGAGATGTGGTCAGTATATTAAATGGAGTCGGGGTTATTATTTTGGCCTTGGTTGAGACTAATTTTATTAGGGGTCAGGTCATTATTACGACCCGACTGTAATCTCATTGGAGAGTATGCTAGTAACGACCACTGATTAGCTAAGTTGTGCTTCCCCTTCTTATGATTCTTTTTTTCTAAAATAGTCAGCTTGATAAAATCATTGCAATAACGCTTGATGGTTGATGATGATTTACCAGCCATCTCACCAATTTGACTGTAATAGGACTTAAAGGTTTCTGAATTAGCATTACTTGCCATCTCGCTTAGAGTTACATAAATTGCTATGGCGGTTGTACGTTTTTTCCCCGAATAATGTTTTCTCAAAAAACGCATTATCCTTTTATCCTGCCAACATTTAGGGACTCTAAGTTTTATATTCCGTAAGTTGTCTATCATACAGTTTTGTTAATTCTTCACTAACTTTTCTCTCAATTATCTCGCCAACTTCACGCTTGATTGGATTAAACAAATTGAGATTGGTTTGACCAATTTTGCGGGTCGGGAAAACCAAGCGGAAGCCACCGCTCAATTTTGTAAAAATTGCTACGCCTGCAACGAAATACTTATCGTCAAGGACAAAAGAGGCAAAAGCGGTAAGACCATCTCGTGGTCTAATAGGCGTGATTGATATTTCAGTTACGCTCGTTAGGTTGCTCATTTTTTTGTTGAAAATCGTAAGAGTACAAATGGTCAAATAGTGCAATAAGTTCACTGCCAATAACAAAAACGAATTGGTCATCAAGCTTGACACCAAAATCATCCTGTATGATTTGCTTTAATTCAGATAATTTTTGGCTACTTAGTTTCATAAGACTGTGAGCTTTCTACCCACAGTCTATCTACCTATCAAAATCACGTATAAGGCCGATAACTATATCGTTATCAACCAGAAACCGACTTAGCCTTGTTTTTGATTTTTCTTATTAAATCTGAAACCTCAAAATAGGTCGTAGAATAACCCATTTGCTTCAATTCTTCTGCAATTTTCTTATACGTTGCTCCATCTTCGCTCCTCTGTAAGGCATACTGTTGTTTGGAAAAACTTGGTGAGGTTCGAAGCCGTTTTGGTATTTCATCTGATTCGTGATATTTCTTGCGTATTGCCGAAAATGCTCTTACCACGTCTTTTTCTGATGTTTCAGGGAATACTTCTATTGCAAAATAATTTTTCTTACGACACTCATCAGGTAATGCGATGATACACGCTGTGCCAGCTAAGAACTTTTGATATTGAATGTCAGGAATAGAAATTATTGTCTGCAACACTCTGTGATAATACTTTGAAAGATTGAAGTTTTTTCGTATCTCACAAATCCACTTATCTAACTCCTCATTCTTTTTTGTACGCCCTTTTTCCAGCATTTCTAAAAACCCCTTGTCTATCAACAACCGTGCGATACGCTCCCTAGTTTGTGGATGATTTTGCTCTTTTTTCATTACTTCTTCGTTACATCTTTACTTGTCTTCTATTTTACCACTTTTCCCTTGATTTTTAAACGCTTTTAAGCTAGTATTAGGAAATTGGAGCAGGGTACATTTGCAATAAAGATTTCATTTGCTGTAGCGCTACTTCTGGAAAGCGGTAATAATCCTCCCATTTCAGGGTTCTAAACTTGTCCAGTAGAGTGCACCAACTGACGCGTCCCGCCTAGGCGGATGACCGCAAGGTCATGGGAGTACGAGTCCCACCTACCTAGGACACCATTTTAAAATTATTTGTCAGCAATGAAAAAAAACCTCAAGTTTACTAAAGGTATTGAAGTTGTCGGTTCAGCAATTATTGAGAATCCAAAAGGACAAATTCTTCTGGTGCGCTCCCAAAAATGGCATAACAAATGGACTCTGCCGGGCGGACACCTGGAACCCGGTGAAAACATTCTGACCTCTCAAATTCGGGAAGCCCAAGAAGAAACGGGTTTAAAGTTAAAAGCGATTGCGATTGTCGCCTGGGGCGAACTGATAAATTCTAAGGACTTTTACCGTCCGGCCCATTTTATTTATTTTGATATTTACTGCCGCACCAAAGGCGGACGAATAAGGTTGGAAACCCGTGAATTAAACAAATATTTATGGGTGGCGCCGGATCAAGCTCTAAAGAAAAATCTTGCCGAAACTTATGACAAAACCATTAAAGCTTTTATCCGTTTCAAGAAAAATCAAAAATAAAAATATGAAAAAATATAAAAATCCTAAAAAATTCAAGAGCTTCCAAGGCCTCAAACCGGCTGACAGTTTAAGAATTATTCCTGTCGGCGGCCAAGAGGAAGTTGGCCGCAACATGACCATCTTTGAATATAAGGACGATATTGTTGTTGTGGATATGGGCGTGCAATTCCCCGAAGAAGACATGCTGGGAATTGATTACATAATTCCTAACATCAGTTATTTAAAGGGCAAGGAAGCCAAGGTGCGGGGTGTAATCTTCACCCACGGCCATTTAGACCATATTGGTGCGGCACCGATTCTGCTGGAAAAACTGGGCAATCCGAGCATAATTGGCCGGCCTTTAACTTTAGCCTTGATTAAAAACCGGCAGGAAGATTACAAAAAAGGCTCAAGTCAGAGGCTAAAAACTATTACGGTAAAATCAGTCAACGATCGCCTGCGCCTGGGAAATTTTTCGGTTGGGTTTTTCCCAGTTGATCATTCAATAATGGATGCCATGGGCGTTATTCTTAACACCCCCCACGGCACGGTCATACACCCGGGCGACTGGACTTATGAAAAAGATCCGGTGGGCCGGCAATCGGTGGAATATTCCAAGCTGGCACGCTTGCCCAAGCCCACAATTTTAATGCTGGAGAGCCTGGGCGCGACCCATACCCATAATCGCGTGACGGAAAAAACCATGTACGGCAATTTGGAAAAGCTGATTCGTGAAGCGCCCGGCCGCATCATCATCGGCACTTTTTCTTCCCAGGTGGCAAGAATCAAATACGTCCTGGAGTTTTGTGAAAAAATCGGCAAAAGAGTGGCCTTGGACGGCTTTAGTATGAAAATGAATGTGGAAACCGCTAAACGCTTGGGTTACATAAAAATCAAAAAAGAAACCTTAATTCCCATCGAAAGAATCCGCGATTATCCGGACCGGAAAATCGTCATCATATGCACGGGCGCGCAGGGCGAAAGCAATGCCGTGCTTTCCCGCATCATCAACCGAAACCATCGCTTCGTCCGCATTCAAAAAACCGACACTATTGTTTTTTCGTCTTCAATCATTCCAGGCAATGAACGCACCATCCAAAGGTTGAAAGACAATCTTTATCGCGTCAGCGATAACGTCATCCACAGCGATATTATGGATATTCATTCCAGCGGTCACAGCACGGCCGAAGACATGAAAACCGTGCTCAAGCAAATCCGGCCGACTTATTTTTTGCCGGTTTACGCCAACCACTATTTCCACAAAGAAGCGGAAAAATTAGCGGTTCGCGAAGGCTTCCCCCGGGAAAAAATTTTTGTGCTGGACAACGGTGCGATTCTGGAATTCACCCATGGCCAGCCCAAACTCCTTAACCAAAAAGCTGTAACTGATTATGTCTTTGTCGACGGCTTAGGCGTCGGCGATGTTTCCAATGTGGTCTTGCGCGACCGACAAATGCTGGCCGCTGACGGTATGGTCGTAGTGATTGTTAATGTTGATCGGCACACGGGCAATATCATTGGCGAGCCTGACATCATTACTCGCGGTTTTGTGCACATCAAAACCAGCAAGGCCTTGATTGAAGAAACTAGAAAACGCGTCAAAACCTTTTTTAAAGATAAAAAAAGCCATACCGAGGCAAATGACGCCTATATCGGTAATAAAATCCGTGATGAATTGGGCCAATACTTCTTTAATAAAACCAACCGACGCCCAATGATCTTGCCAGTGGTAATTGATGTTTAATTAAATTAAGTTTTTACGCTTGTCTAAACAGGCTTTTCGACTATTCTCATCCCGTACCCTTTAATGGTACAGGGTGATTTTGCCGGTGGTGATCGATGTTAAAAAATTCAGGCGCCTACAGATTAATTGTCCAAAATAATTGATTTCTGGCTTAACTTGTCAAGGCTGGGCTTAGTTTGTTATAGTTAATTTTAAGTTAATCCTCAGTTTAAGCCAGCTTCGGCTTATTAAATGAGCGATAAAAAACCTAAAAATTCATCAAGCTTTTTCTTTAATTTTCCTCGCGCCGTTTGTCGGCGGCGTTGGGTTATTTTTTATTAACGAATAAAATATGCGTAAAAAACCTTTCAAAATAATCAAACGCTTATTTGGCATATTGACTATTTTGGCCATAACCGGTTTGCCTTTCGGTTCTGGCATAAGCTCACTTTTTAACCCTCTTAAGGCTTTAGCTCAAGACACTTACACGGTCAGCGGCACAATATATCGCCCTGACGGTGTCACGCCGGCCGTCAATGTTCAGGTCGATTTATACACAACCGACCACCTTTACCACTACGGCCGATGGATAAACCCTGGGGAAAACGGTAATTACTCAATCGCTGGCGTCTTTCCCGGAACCTACATTTTAGAAGCCATGCCGGATTATTCCCAATCCGGTCTCACGCGCGCGGTTTCAGCGCCGTTCACGGTTAACACGGACGTCACTAATAAAAATCTGAATTTAACCGTACCGCCCAAAACTATTACCGGCACGATTACCTACCGGGGCACTTCCACGCCCGTAGTCGGCGCAATCGTAAATAGCTGGTCATACTTTAATCCCGGGGGCGGCAACGCTACAACTGACGCAAACGGCAATTACACGCTCACTCTCGCGGCCAGTTCCAAATACGGTCTTAATCTTACGCCGCCCGCAGGGGCTGATTGGTCCTACAACGAACCACCTTATGATGTAACATTCACGAATGACAATTCCGCTGAAACTCGGACCGTGAATTTCCAAGTCACTAAAGCCACGGCCACTATCACCGGCACAGTGACCTACGCCAGTACTGGCGCGCCGGTTACCAGTGGAAACATGAATGCGTGGTCAACCATGGGCCCGGGCGGTGGCGGCAACGCTCAAGTTGTGGGCGGTTCTTATTCCATGCGCGTGCCTGCCGGAACCTTTAATGTCAGTTACTGGAATAATGAAAATCAGAACTTAACCGCCACCTCCGCTATTGTGAGCGTTACAGACGGACAAACGGCTACTGCCAACTTTGCCGTAAAAGAAAAAACCGCGCACATCACCGGCACGCTAGTTGACGGCAGCGGCACGCCTGTTGGCAATGTCAGGATTAACGCTTGGTGTATGCCTTTGGGTTCCACCAACAATATGGGCCCGCAACCTGGCGTTAATGGTAATGCCACCTCTGCCAGCAACGGTACTTTTGATATCGCAGTCTTGGCTGGTCGGTGCAATGTCAATATCGACAATTGGGTTGACCCGAATAACCCAAGCGCGCCAATGTATGTGTCCAGCGCAATGATTCCTGAGGTAATTCTTGAAACCGATACATCCTCAGCCGCAATCGGCAATGTGGTTGTCGTGAAAGCTGACGCCACCATCCGCGTGACTGTCAAAGACGAGGCCGGCAACACCGTAAACGGAATTAATGGTTGGGTTTGGGCGCAAAAGGCCGGAGCCCAAGAGTTCGGTCCGGGACAGAATTACGGCGGCTCTTTAAATCCGGATGGCATTGCTATCATTAAACTTCCTTCTTCGGTTTTCTCCTTAGTGCAATTAGGCATGCACATGCCGCCGGAATCAGAATATTCAGTTAGCGATGTCGGCGCTACCGTCGCTATCGCCGCTAACAGCACCACGGACGCCACACTTACTTTAGTGAAAAATAATTCTTCTATATATGGTTCTTTGGTGGATGTAAACGGCATCCCTTTGACCAAATGCACGCCCCCGGCTGGACAATTTTCTTTTGGTGAAGTCTTTGTACACAACCCGGCCAAAGGTGGCCGTAACACCATGTTTAAGGAAGACTGCAGTTACCGAATTTCCGTGGTGGCGGGTAAATACTATTTCAATTACCATTTTGCCGACGGCAGCGGCCTCTTGAATAGCAATCCCGCACCAGACCCAATTGAAGTCAAGGCCGGACAGAGCATCGTTAAGAACATCACGGCTTTAATCGGCGACGGCAAGGTGAATGTCCAAGTTCTGGGCTCAAATGGCGCCCCCATCCCCAATGCCTGGGTTGATATCGGCAACGAAATTGAGGTCTTTAACCGGGCTGGCGGACCTGGACCCGAAGGTCCTAAGAACCTGCAAAGCCAGGAATTTAAAGACAAAAACGGCAAAAAGGGCGATCCGTTCCAAATCTGCCAGACGGCCAGAAAAAAGAATGACAAAAAGCAGATTGAATTGTGCAAAAAAACCGCCTTACCTGGCATCGCTCAAGGTCCTGGCGGATGTAAAAATGTCATGGCTTGCGTTGACTTCTGCTCAAAGAAGGCCAACCAAGCCGAATGCGGTAAGTTTAAAGGCCCCTCCACGGCTCCAGGCAAAGTGCAGGTTGGGCCAGGGGGATGCAAAACCGAGACGGAATGCAAAGCCTTTTGTTCCAAGCCTGAAAACGAACAAGAGTGCATGAAATTCGGCCCACCCGAAGGCCAAATGACCGGAGCGTCGTTTTTCAAAGGCAAGGTTAAAGGCGAATCCACGGATAAAGCCAATCAAGCCATGGGCGGACCGGCGAACGCGCAAGACATGAAAAATATCTTGCATGTTGGTGGCCAAACCGATCGGAACGGGAATGCAAGCATCACGGTCTTAACCGGACACAAGTATGAAGTGCGGGCTAATCCCCAACCCGGATCGCCTGATATGCCAGCAAAATCACAGATAATCGATCTGACCAGCGCAAAAACGGCAAATGTGACCTTGGCCTTCCGCCAAGCCGACGCTAAGATAAAAGGCCGCGTTGCGGGCGGCGGACCATTTGGCTTCTGTCATGGCTGGGAAGAAACCGGGAATTTCTCGGGTGGCGAGGTTCGCAATGGCGCCTATGAAATAAATGTTTCCAAAGGCGTTTGGCACATTGGCTGCGATTCGGCCTGGGACAATAATTTCGCGCGGAGCGAAGAAATCACAATCGTGGTCGACGGTTCGCAAAAAACCATCACCCAGGACTTCAGATTGGATGCCAACAGTAATTTCCGCTTGCCCGCACCCTTCTCAACCACCTTCGATGCCACACAGGCGCAATCAATAATTTTGGAAGATGGTACTTCAATTACAGCCGGCGCTTCGGCTTTTGCTACCCAGGGTAATATAACTTTGACAGCTACGCCAACTGCCAACCTGATGAGCATGTCAACCGCCAAACCGGCTTGGTACGGCTACGAATTTAAAGCGTTAAACAGCAGTGGCGCGGAGATTACCAAGTTCAATTCCAACGTAACCATTACTTTCAAGTACACGGATAAAATGTTGGAGGGCGCGGGCGTGGACGAAAGCGCCTTGTTGCCAAAATACTTTGATGAAACCTCAAACACCTGGAAGTCCCCGTCTAATGTCACCCAAGATTTGGAGAATAACACCATAACAGTCTTAAGCGACCACTTCTCCAAGCATAGTTTGGTGACCAATGCCAGCGCCAAAGCCTTAAAAGCCGTCACTAAGGGCACGGGCAAAAATAAAGGCAGCTTTACGGTCAATAAAAAAACCATAAAAGCCTTCCCTGGCACAAACATAAATGTGGCAACGGCGAATTACGGCAGTAAAACCGGGCAATGGATCTTTGTTTCGCCGGCGGAAAAACTTAAATCCGGCAAAAGCGTAATTAAGGTTTATAGCACTTCAGGCAAACTGGTTAAAACCTTGGAGCCGTACAAAAACTATAAGGGTTCGATCAGCCTGCTTTTGGCTGATTTGACCAAAGACGGCAAATCTGACTTGACGGTGGGCAAAGAAGCGCCGAATACTGAAGTGAAAGTTTATAACGCGGCTAAAAAATTCGCGAGTTATAAAATCGCCACAGGCGCCACGCGCAGCAGCTCGGTGAAAGTCACGACTTTGGAGGCTCATCAGGCGGGTTTGGCCAGTTTGGCCATCTTGACCCAAACTCGCAACCGCAACGATGTCAAAGTCTTTAAATTCGGCAAAAAAGGCTTTCAAGAAGACCTGGCCTTGTCAGAAAACAGCCCGCGGATCAAGATCTCCGGCTCGAATGTCAGCTTGGTCGTACTAAAACCTAAGGTCAGCAAAGTGACCGGCACGCTTTCTACTGCCAATGCCACAGCCAAACTAACGCTTAAAGGCGAAAACTTCGCTTCGGGCATTGTGGTCACCGTCGGCGGCAAAGCTACAACCGTGAAATACAAGAACAGCAAGGAAATCCAGCTGACCATAGATGGCACTCAGCTTACCAAAGGCAAGAAGACTATTAAGGTGGTGAACCTTGATGGTGGCGTGGGGACAAGCTCGGTAACGGTTCGTTAAGTTTTATTTCGAAAGCCTTAAGAAAACCCCCGCCCATACGGGCGGGGGTTTGGTTTTTTAAATGAAGCTCCGCCAGTAGGACCTAGCGGTATCTGAAAGGATACGGTGCGGAGCGCCTGCCCGCCTCCTCCTGCGGCCGCGGGAGGAGGCGGGAAATCCCGCACCCCCGCCGCCGCAGGCGGGATGGTGCGCGGATAAAACTTGCAAAAAAGAATTAATTTGTTAAAGTAGGACCAACAAATAAAAACAAGGAGGCTCTTTGAAAATCTCTCGCATTTTCAAGTGGTTAAAAGCTCGACCAGGCTTATGGCTTTCATATCTGGCCTTGGTGCTAACCAGCCTTTTGGGATTCTGCTTCTTCCGTTTTCCCCTGAATTTTACCCGGGTCTTCGGACGCGAAAACATTCCCAAAAAAGGCCGGAGAGTCTTATTCGTTTGCAATCACATAAGTATGTTTGATTCTTTTTTAATTGGAGTCAGCGCTTCTTTTCCTTCAATTTTCACGCGACCCGGCCGGCCGCCTCTGAATTTCGCGGACAAAAAAAATTACTTCACGACCTGGTACATTAAGTTGTTTTTGAAACTTTTAAGAACTGTGCCGGTGGAAAGCCGCAAAGACCCTAAGCTCTTAAGGCGCTATAAGGACTTGATTGAGAACAACAACTTGCTGATTTTTTACCAGGGCACCCGAAGCTATGATCTGAATTTAATTAAAAACGGGCCCGGCTACCTAATTGCCAGTGCGGCGGAAAAAATCACAGTTATTCCGGTATTTCACCAGGGCATCGAGCGGATTTTTTCCCGCGGCGGGCCCAAAACCCACGGGACTTGGCGTTGGCTGCCCAGAAATTTTTTTCGAAAACCTTTGGTAATTTTCGGCCCGGCAATTAATTTCTCTCAAGAAATGCAAAATCCGGAAATGAAAAAAAGAATTCTGGCCATCAACAAAAAAATCATCAGCTCCATCATGGCTTTGCAAGCTTTGGCGACTAACCGCCAGGCCGTTCATTAAAACGTCTTTCTAATTGGAAAGACGTTTTTTAATAATAAAAGCCCCGAACCATTAAATTCGAGGCTTAAAAAAACGGCGGTCTTCTTAAAAAGGCATTATGGCAAACCACATGCCGTCGTGCCACTGCTTACCGGGCTGTACGGCTTCAATGCCCAGGTAAACCTTGGATCCGCTTCTGTATAAACGCGGGTACCAAATCTGGCCGGCTGGGTCAGTGATTTCCGTACCCAGACCGACAACTGGCAGAGGCACGGCCAGGCCTTTGAGCGCGGCAATTTCAAAAAGATTCGCAGGCTGGCCAATCTCCTTAAGCTGGGTTTTAATCTGTTTTGTGGAAAAATAGCCGTTAAACCGAACCAGCCGAATCGTAGCTTCGGGTGATCCGAAAACCAAACCCAAGCCATGATTCATTGGCCACGAAAGCCATCTGTACGGGCCGAAAGACGCCAACTCGGCGTCGTAATCGATTTTGACTGGGAAATCCTTTTTCTCCGGGGAAGTCAAAATCGAATTTTGATGGTCTTTCAGTAGACCGCTAGGATCTGCCCCGATATACTTCCTGAATAAGGGCATGTCTCCTCCTTAAGCAAAGGGTGTAAAGCAAAAAGTCCATTTTTTCAATTTCCAATGTCTTTTTTAATCTGACTCGAAAACTTAACAGAAATTTCCGAACTTGTCAAGGCTCTAAGAAAGCCGTAAATTAACTGCATGTCCAAACTCAAAGAGTCTGATTCGGAAATTTACGAACTGATCCAGGCGGAAAAACATCGCCAACAAGAGGGTCTGGAAATGATCCCCTCGGAAAATTTTACCAGCCCCGCGGTCCTGGAAGCTTTAGGTTCGGTTTTAACTAATAAATATTCCGAAGGCTATCCAGGCGCACGCTATTATGGTGGCAACGAATTTATCGACCAGGTGGAAAATCTGGCCCGGGAAAGGGCGAAAGCGCTTTTCCAAGTGGCGCACGCTAATGTCCAGCCTTACTCCGGTTCCCCGGCGAATTTAGCCATCTATTTCGCTTTGCTCAATCCGGGCGACAAAGTACTGGGCCAAAGTTTGACCATGGGCGGGCATTTGACCCACGGTTATAAGCTGAATTTTTCCGGAAAATTCTACCAAGCGGCGACTTACGGGGTCGATTCCAAAACGCATTTGCTCAACTATGAAGAGATTCGAAAAATCGCGCTTGCGGAAAAGCCTAAAATGCTGATTTGCGGGGCGTCGGCTTATCCGCGAATAATTGATTTCCAAAAATTCCGTGAAATCGCCGATGAAGTAAATGCCTATTTGCTGGCTGATATTTCACACATCACGGGCTTAATCATAGCCGGCGAGCACCCTTCGCCCGTGCCTTACGCGGATATAGTGATGACCACCACGCATAAAACCCTGCGCGGACCGCGCGGCGCCATAATTTTACTGCCCAAAGTCGAAGACCGCTTCCATGATCTGTATCATCCAACTTCAAAACGGAATCTAGCCGAGTTGATTGACGCCGCGATCATTCCCGGTCTGCAGGGTGGACCGCATAACCACCAAACCGCGGCCATTGCGGTTGCCCTAAAAGAAGCCGACGCTCCGGAATTTAAAATTTACGGCCGTCAAATCGTACTAAATGCCAAAGCTTTGTCAGAAACCTTGAGCGCACAGGGCTTGGATCTAATCACTGGTGGAACTGATAACCATTTATTACTAATTGATCTGACAAATCTTGGCTTATCCGGCAAGCAGGCGGAAACGCTCCTGGATTCGGTCGGCATTACCGTAAACAAAAACCTGATTCCCTTTGATCGCAGAAAGCCCTTGGATCCTTCGGGCATTAGGCTGGGCACGCCAGCCCTAACCACCCGAGGGTTTAAAACCGATGCAATGCGCGAAATCGGCTTGTTGATCGCCAGAGTTTTAAAAAATCCAAATGATTCTGCCACGCACATTGAAGTTAAAGAAAGAGTCAGGAGCTTAACCAAGACACATCCGCTTTTTTACAAATCCTCTAATTAACGCACTCTGTCAATTCGTTTATTTACACAACTTGCATTAGTTATAGAGACTGAAGTTTCTATTCCCTTATTCGTATTTCGTAGACTATATTCGTAATTCGTATGGGTATGAAAAGAAAACACACAATCTTGGGCAAGCCCCGAATTGCATACCACGGCCGGATTTACACTATCACAGAAGTACCGGCGCATCTGCCCGACGGCCGAAAGATGACTTTCGAATATGTTCATCGCGTACCCACGGTTGTGATTTTGGCTTTTGATGCCAAACGCCGGTTAATACTGACGCGGGAATACAAAGAAATGCGCCGGGGTTTTGTCTGGCATTTGCCTGTCGGGAAAATTGAAAAAGGGCACACCGCCAAAGCCGCGGCACAAAAAGAACTCCGGGAAGAAGCGGGTTTTAAAGCTAAAAAACTTTGGCTATTTCACCAAACTCCCCAACATTTCGCTTGGCCGCTCTTCGGCTTTATTGCCAGTGGGTTGATTCCTTCACGTCTTCCGGGCGATCCGGGTGAAGATATTCGGCCTGTTCCTACCTCACTTAAAAAAGCGGAACAGCTTGCTCTAACCGGCAAACTAGACGATCCTTTTTTGGCTTATCTGGTGGCTAAAGCAGCCTATTTAGTCAGAACCAAAGGCTGGCAAGCGCTGCTTTAATTCGTAAACTACTTTCCCAAAAAAACTAAAAACTTTAACTGCCCCACCGCAGTTGTGGTTTTTTATGTATGTGTTAAAGTGCTCACAATACAAAACCTTGCTCATTGAAAGGGAGAATATGCATCCGACTTTTGGCTTTTTAGCATTTGACCCGTTTCGGGCCTGCCAAAACCTCAATCTTTCGCAAAAAAGACTCGAGGAAATTTTAACCGATTTGTATTGCCGCTTAATCGTCTGGAATCTGGTTGAGTTGGCAGAAAGCTTCATTGGCGTTCCTTACGAACTGCGAGCCGAGCTAGCATACCCCCCAAAGACTTTGGACTGCGCCGGTTTGGTAAAAACTATTTTTGCCTGCGCCGGAATTTGGCTACCTCGTTACACGGTTTTGCAGGCGGATTGCGGACAAGAAATTAAAGCTGCCAACCTAAGCACCGGCGATTTGATTTTTTTCAAGGGCAAAAGCCCTTGGGCGCACCCCAAATACCCTCCGGGAGTCGGCCATGTTGGCTTTATGCTGAACCCGCATGAATATGTACATACTACCAGCCAAACCCAACGGGTTGTCAAAAATTGTTTAGAAACCACTAAGGCCGGCGTAGTGGCTTACCGACGCATTCATGCCCGCCCTGAGAATGTTGCCGTGGTCCAGTTACCAAAGGAGCTTTGGTATTTAAACTCACCCGCCGAACTTGAATGCGTCATCCGCAGTCAAGTCAAAACTTCCAGCCGTTTGCAATAGCAAACGGCTTTAATTTTTCCGATAAAACCATTAAAGTGAAATTTATGCGTTATTCGGCCTACAAAAAAGTCCAAAAAATCTTGGAAGCTTTGCCGGCCCAAGTTTTTGCCACGCGTCGCGAAAATCCCCAACTTTCTCTGGCGCGCACGCAAAAACTCCTGGATGCTTTGGGCAATCCCGAAAAACTCTTAAAATACATCCACGTCACTGGCACCTCGGGCAAGGGTTCCGTGGTTCTGTACTTGCATAACATCTTGAAGGCGGCGGGCAAAAAAGTGGGCTCGTACTTTTCCCCGCATGTCGTAACCACCACCGAAAG
Source organism: Candidatus Parcubacteria bacterium (assembly GCA_003597955.1). Lineage (GTDB taxonomy): Bacteria > Patescibacteriota > Patescibacteriia > PEXW01 > PEXW01 > PEXW01. The sequence continues at coordinate 78,765 of QZJU01000021.1, read as the reverse complement.
AATCATGGTTAATGGCCAGCTAGTTTCAGTCGCAGATTTCCTGTGGGCATTTGAGAAAGCCCGGCCCTACCTTAACCAAACCAAGAAATTCAACAAAAAATTCATTCCGTCGCACTTTGAAACGCTGTTTGCCATGAGTTTGCTGATTTTTAAAAAACACAAAATTGAATGGGCTGTCATTGAAGTCGGCTGCGGCGGAAAATTCGACCCGACCAATGTCATTCCAGCGCCGAAAATTGCCGTCATTACCAATGTCGGCTTGGATCACCAGCAGCTTTTGGGTCGAACCCGGGCGCGGATCGCCCGAAACAAGGCCGGAATTTTGAAACCTGGCACCAAGTTATTCACCGGCGAGACAAGTCCAAGGATTCAAAAAATTATTTTTGACCAAGCCAAACACTTGCGGATTCCAAGAGTTTTTATCCCCCGGCCAAAAGCCAATATTACTTACCAGACCGGTTGGATGGCCTGGCAACATCCTCGACTCAGCCGAATCCGCCAAAAAATGCTCGGCCCGCATCAACAAAACAACGCCAATCTGGCCATTGCGGTTGCCGAGGAATTAAAAATTTCCCGTGCCGCCATTAAAGCTGGTTTGCAAAAAACCTTTTTGCCAGCCCGAATTGAAATCCGGCCTGATTCTCCGCTGGTCATTCTGGATGGCGCGCACAATCCGGATAAAATCCGAGCCTTAGTAGAAACCTTAAAAACTCTGGGCTATAATCAGGTTAACTGCCTGCTGGGCATTGGTGAGAAAAAAGCCGCAAAGACCATTCTAAAAACCTTACGACCCGTGGTGGCGCGGTGGTTAATCACCCAAGCCAGCCTGCCCTACCCAAAACCCCTGCCCGCCAAAAATCTGGGCCGAATTTTCCGCCAAACCCTGCCTAAAGAAAAATTCACGGTCTGGCCAAATTGCCGCCGAGCCTTGCAAAACCTTTTGCGGCCACCTAATCACTTGCCCATTCTCATAACCGGTTCTTTGTATTTGGCCGGCGAGCTAAGACAGAATTGGTATTCGGAAAGGTTGATCTTATCTAAGCGTTCAAATCTTTAAAAAAATGCAGCTCCTCGATAGCCGAAAACTCGCGCTCCAAATCCGCCAAGATTTAAAACAAAAAATCGCGGGTTTTAAAATTAAGCCGGGTTTAGCAATTATTTTGGTCGGCAAAGACCAGGCCTCCCACACTTATGTCCGGCTTAAGGCTCAAGCCGCCCAAGAAATCGGCATGCATTTTGAGAGATTTGTCTTTCCGGAAAATACCAGCCAGGCGGATATTATTAACCGCATCCGGGCTTTAAATCAAAACCCGCAAATTCACGGGGTCTTGGTTCAGCTGCCACTGCCAAGGCCTTTAAGCGCTGATCAGATTATCTCCGCGATTGGACCAAAAAAAGACGCTGACGGTTTTCAGTTTGAAAGTCTAAAAAACTTCCGCTCTGATCCCAATGTGCTCGCCCCGGCGCTCTGCCAGGGCGTCTGGCGGTTAATCCAAAGCGCGGATCAAAATTTAAACCTAGCCAAGGCCGCAATCCTGGCCAACAGCACCGCTTTTGGCGAACCCATGTCAATCATGCTTGCGCGCCAAGGTTTGGATGTAATTCCGCTTTATCCCCCGTTTCAAAATTTCCAAACCTTGACCAAGGCGGCCAAGGTTGTGGTCATAGCCATTGGCCAAGCGAATTTCTTAAAAGCCGAGCATCTTGCCCCTGGAGTTATTGTTATTGACGTAGGGTTTAATCGGGTTGATGGCAAAGTAGTCGGCGATGTCGACTCGGCATCAGTAAAAAATCTGCCGGGTTGGCTCACGCCCGTGCCGGGGGGCGTCGGCCCCATGACCGTAGCCATGCTTATGCAGCGAGTGCTTGCTTTATACGAAAAAAATGCCAAACTTTAAACAAAAAATCCAAAGCCATTTTAAATTTTGCCCGCGTTGCGGCAAAAAATTCGTTTTTAAGAAAATCCACGGCCGAGCCGAGCTGTTCTGCCGAAATTGCCAATTTATTTTTTGGCAGAATTCCAAGCCTACGGCCTCGTGTTTTTTAAGCAAAGGCCGCCAAGTTTTATTGGTCAAAAGGCGGGTTAAGCCTTTAAAAGGCTATTGGGATGCGCCTGGCGGATTTTTGGATTTTCACGAATCTGCGGAAAAGGGTTTGGCCAGAGAATTGCGGGAGGAACTGGGTATACAAATCCGCCAACCAAGGTTTTTGGGCATATATTTGGGTGAATACTTCAGCGATCTCCCCCAATCAACTTTTAATCTGTATTTTTTAATAAAAAATTGGTTCGGACAGTTAAAACCGGCTGACGATATTTCGGCTTGCGCTTGGTTTAAATTAAATGAGTTGCCAAAGAAAATCGCCTTTGCGAACAACCGGCGAGCTTTGCGCGACTTGAAAAAATTACTTGGCTAATTTTGCGCCGCCACCTTTGAGCGGATCATAACCGCCGCTTACTTCAGCCCCGTCCAAGAAACCATCACCGTCGGTGTCGGGATTATTTGCGTTAGTACTGTAAATTTTTTCTTGAGCGTCGGTTAAACCGTCTGCATCGGAATCCAAATTTATATTGATGTTCGCCTGGTTCGTATTAGCATTAGCCAAAGGAAAAACATTTTCCGTGGAATTGGTATTGGCGTTTGTGTTGGTGTTCGTATTACTGAAAATTATAGGCTGATTACTGACCACTACGCCTTGTTCTTGCCGGCCGAAAAAAATAAACGCCGTGGTGCCTCCGCCAATCACTAAGATCGCGATAATCGACCCGGCGATGGTCCAACGGCGACGGCTTGAGGCCTCTCCGGGGATGTCCACGCGTTGGGCTTTGGTTAAGACATAAGTCACTTTTTCCTGGCTGGGTTTGGGCAATTTCCGGATCGGCCGCAAAGGTCCCCAATCTTTTTCAACACCCGGCGGAGTTTGGACCTCGTGAAAGTTCGGGTTAGGCCGCGTTGGCGCGGCCGGCACCGGACCGGGATAGCGCGGGGCAGCTGGAGTTTGATCGCTTCGAGACGGCAAATTCGATTCCCCGGGCGGATTCTGGGTTGGTTGGTTTTCCGGTCTATTTGGATTTTTCCAAGGCGGAATTTGGCCGGCTGAAAAATTTCCAGGGTTTTGATTTGGCTCTAACATACTTAAATTATAACCTGACTTTGAGTTTTCGCGAAAGTCTGTTAACTTTTGAAATATGTCTCTAAAAATCGGCATTATCGGCCTGCCTAACGTGGGCAAATCCACGCTCTTTCGGGCGCTCACCAAAAAAGCCGTCCCTGCGGAAAATTACCCTTTTACCACCATCGATCCCAATGTCGGCGTGGTGGAAGTGCCGGACTCGATCCTGCCTAAATTAGCCAAAGTCAGCCAAGCAAAAAAAATCGTGCCGGCAATCGTGGAATTCGTGGATATCGCCGGCTTAGTTAAAAACGCACACCAGGGCGAAGGCTTAGGCAACAAATTCTTGGCTAACATCCGCGATGTGGCGGCCATTGCTCATGTGGTCAGGGTTTTTGTGGACACCAAAGTCATTCATGTGGAAAATCGGGTGGATCCCAAGGCGGATGTGGAAATTATCGAGGCCGAGCTGGCCTTGGCTGATTTGGAAGTGGTGAAAAAAAGAATTGAGAATTTGAGCGGTAAAGCCAAGTCCGGCGACAAGGCGGCTTTGGCGCAATTGCCGATTTTGGCCGATATCGAATCCCAGCTGGCCCAGGGCAAAAATCTTTTGACTTTGCTGGATTTGGAAGAACCGGCAAAACTGATTAAAGAAATGAATTTACTGACTGGCAAGCCGGTTATTTATGTGGCGAATGTGGCCGAATCCGAAATCGCTAAAGCCGAGCAAATCCAAACCGAATTGGCAAAGTCGCTTAACCAGCCGGCCAAAGACTTTGTTGTAATTTCAGCAAAGATTGAAGCCGAGCTGGCCGAGCTTTCCGACGAAGAAGGTTTGACCTATATGCAAAGCCTTGGCCTCAAAGAACCGGGCTTGCACCGGCTCATCCACCAAGCATTTACTATCCTGGGTTTGCAGACTTTTTATACTTCGGGTGAGATGGAATCCAAGGCTTGGACCATTAAACAAGGCATGACCGCACCCCAAGCCGCAGGCGTGATCCACAGCGACTTTGAAAAAAATTTCATCCGGGCGGAAATTATCGATTGCCAGGATTTCATAAAATACGGTGAGGCCGGGTGCAAAGAAAAGGGTTTACTGCGCATTGAAGGCCGGGACTATGTTATGCGGCCTGGGGATGTGGCCCATTTTCGAGTGGGCGTATAAATTTTTTAAAAATTAATTACCCCGCTTGGCCGATCAATCCGATTTAAAACTTTTCTCGCCTCAACTTCGTTCATCCATCTGGGCTTTGCCGCCAGGTCAATTTTGATTGGCAATAATTTGATTTGCTTGATTTGGCCGTCGACTAACTTTACCTTGGCCACCAAGCCCAGCTGAGTTTCCAAAGACCACGGCTGATCAAATACCAAATTGCCCAAAGAATAAAAAATCGGTTTGGTTTTATAAATCTCAATGGGCTGGACCCAATGCGGATGATGGCCGATTACCAGATCCGCGCCAGCGTCAACAGCGGCACGAGCAAAATTTCGCTGCTGATTGGTTATTCTTAAAGTATATTCATTGCCGGCGTGCATGGAGACAATCACCAGACCGCCTTTGGCTTTGGCTTTCTTTACTTCCGCCTGCATAACATAGGTGAGCATGCCGGCCACGGTTGGCGTGCTGTTTTTGAGCGGCAAATGTTCATTGTAGGTATAGGCTAAAACTGAAACCTTAGTTTTTTTTACTTGAACTTGGGCGGGTTTATACCCTGACTTTAAAGTTAAACCAGCGCCCGCTACGCCAATCCCCTTTTGCGTTAATAAGCTTAAGCTGGTCTGCAAGCCCAAACGGCCCTGATTTTTTGCGTGATTATTGGCCAAAGACACGGCGTCAATGCCGGCGGAAGTTAAAGCGGAAACATGTTTTGGGTCAGCCCTGAAAATCAAGCTGTACCCCAAAGCTGCGCCTGGCGCAAAAGGCGATTCCAGATTTACGAATGCAAAATTCGCAGCTTTGAACTCCGGAGCCAGGTTTTGCATAACCCAGGCTCCGTCATTTCCGCCGCGTTTGGCAATTTGATCGCGGACAGCCCGGCCAAGCATAACATCGCCGCCAAATATTAAATTTAACTCTGACTCGCTTTGGGCTAAGGCTCGGCCAGGCAGTAGCCACAAGCCCAGACACAAAATAAAAAAACCAAAAAATTTTTTAAACATTTTTTCCAAGTAAAACGATTTCCCGGCCCACTACTTGATCGGGCCGGCTGTAAAGAACCGTGCCGCGTGGCGTTGAGCGAAACCACGGCAAAGTCAGGAAATGCTTTGAGGGCGGGATAATCTTTAATTTGGTCTGTGGCAGAGCTTGCTGCAGCTGCAAAAAATAGCCGTGGTTTTCAACCTTAAAAAACGGCCAAACCATAGCCATCCGGCCGGCGGGTTTTAAGAGTTTGCCTAAAATTTCCAGCCAAGGAATGTACTGCCGGCTTAAGGCTGAAACTAACGGCAAGATGTTGCCAACAATCGCCCGGCCTTTTTGCGGCGGTCCCAAATACGGTTCAGTGGCTATTAGATCAATGCTTTCGGATTTTAATTTGGCCGGCAGCTCCTTAATGTCACTTTCAAAAATCTGTAAATCCGCCAAGTCCACGGGTTCGTATTTCTGTTTTAGCCAATCCAGATTCCTAAGCGAATCACTTACGGCTTTTTGGCTAAGGTCCGAACCCAAAATTTTCTTCAAGCCCATCAACGCCGCTTCTTGTAAAATCGTGCCTGACCCGCAAAAAGGATCCAGAAAAACTTCCTCCGATTTTGGTTGAGTTAGGTTAATTAGGATCTGCGCCACTTTAGGCGGCAGCATGCCTGAATGCGAATCTCGGGCTGGCCGACCAAAATCCCGTCGGCCGTACCTAGAGATGTCCTGAACAGTCAAAGTGACGCCCCAATAAAGCTTTTGGGGACTGACTAAAACCAGGATCTCAAAGCCCTGTTGCAAAATTTTGCCTTGAACCAAGGCGCTGGCCGGCAAAGTCGACTCTTTGGATTCAACCAGTCGTGCTGATCGGTGATTGGCGGTCAAATACTTTTTGAATCTCTGAGCCTGCCGTTTAAGCGCCGTTCGAAAATGACGATCTGGAGTTTGACCCGCATCATAAGCGCTAACGCCAAAATTAACCCGCGCCGTGCTCCCGGCCGGAATTAAATCCGGCCAATTTTTCTCCAAAATCGCCGCCAAACCGGACAAAGCATCAACCACACCCATGATTCGACCGACTTTCACCAAACCCCCACTTCGACTTTGCAATTCAGCAACTTCTAAATTTTGTGGCGAGTCAAAAACTGCCAAATCCCGGGTAGCGACTTCAAAATCGGCACATCCCAAATTGCGACTTAATTCCCACAATGAGAGGCTAGGCTCCCGGCCAAAAATCGCGATAAGCTGACCAACTTCCATGTTTTAAGTTTACCACGATTAAAAAGGCTCATCTGGCCCCTAAATTAGGCTTGACGCTAGCATTAGGACATGATACGCTCCATCTACATTTTTTGTTAAAATTTCACTAATGTCAGTCCAACTTTACGACTTTTTAGCGATTCTAAACAGCCAAACCGAAGGCGCCGGAACCGAAAAAATTCTGGAATCAATAAAAAACTCAATAACCGCATCGGGCGGAGAAATTGTGAAGACGGAAGTTTTGGGTAAGCGCAAATTGGCCTATCCGGTCAAAAAACAGAAATTTGGAATTTATGTAAATCTAAATTTCAATTTGCCGCCGGCGGCCCTGCTTAAATTGGAGCGAGATTGGCGCCTAAAAGACGAGATCGTCAGATTTTTAAGCGTTAAAATCCGGGCTAAATCCGCCAAGGAATTGGAAGAGGAAGCGCGGATTCAAGAGAAAATTCAGGCCCGCCAAGCCCGCACCGAAGCCCAAGAAAAATTTGAAAAAACTTCCGCGGTTGCCCCCAAGCCGGAAAAGCCGTTGTCGTTGGAAGATATTGATAAGAAAATCGAGGAAATTTTGGAAGAAGACATCGCCAAATAAAAATTTTTAATATTTCTTAAACGTAAATTTTTATGATGAACTTAAATAAAGCAATGATAATTGGCAATGTGACCCGCGATCCGGATTCCCGAACCACAAGCGGCGGCCAAACCGTGGCCCTCTTTAGCGTGGCGACCAATCGTGCCTGGACCGATCCCAGCGGCGCTAAAAAAGAACAAGTTGAATTTCACAGCGTCGTGGCCTGGCGAAAACTGGCAGAAATTGTCAGCCAGTATGTAAAGAAGGGCGCAAAAATCTTTGTGGAAGGCCGGCTGCAGACCCGTTCTTGGGATGACCCCTCGGGCCAAAAAAAATATCGAACCGAAATCGTGGCGGAAAACATCATTATGTTGGACCGAAAGCCCGCGGCTGACAAAGTCAGCGAAGAGGCGCCCGCGCCGCAAGAAGCGCCGGCCGCCGCAGAACCCGAAATTAATGTCGAGGATATTCCTTTTTAAAAAACATCCGCTAGCTTATGCTGAATAAAAACAAGCAAAAGACTCAAATCCAAGCTCCGCCCACGCACTGCAATTTTTGCGTTCTGGGCGTCAAGGCTTTGGATTACAAAGACACGCGCGTGTACCAAAAATACATTTCTTCCTATTTCAAAATCCTGCCTCGCCGGCGGACGGGTTTGTGCATGCGGCATCAACGCCTGACGGCAGAGGCCGTTAAGCGGGCGCGTTTCATGGCGCTCGAGCCTTACACGCCTAAATAAGACTACGAAATTACGAATCGGTCCGAATGTAGGAATACTATTTTTGACATTCCCTCGCAGCAACCCAATTCGTATTTCGTATATTTCCCGCCACTTTAATATACTTTTGTAAGAAGGCGGGACCCCGCCCCGCGGCCGCGGGGCGGTGGCGTACATTATTCGTAATTCGTATATTCGTATCCTAATTCGTATTTCGTATGCTGACTATGAATGACCTTCGAATTGGCGTGGCCATCACTCACGAAAATGAGCCCTACATTGTCGTGTGGTCGGATTTCATGCGCACGGCCATGCGCAAACCAGTTATGCGCACCAAGCTGCGCAATCTGATTTCCGGCCGGATTTTGGAATTAACTTTCAAACCCGGCGACAAAATTCCCGAAGCGGATCTGGCCCGCAACCGCGCCAGCTATTTGTACGCTCAGGGCAACGAACACTATTTCATGGACCAAACTTCATACGACCAATTCTTTCTTTTGGCTGAACAGCTTGGCGACCAGGTCAGGTATTTAAAAGAGGGGCTGGAAGTTGATGTGCTGAATTTTGAGAACCGGCCGGTTTCCATACAATTGCCAAAAAAAATCGAATACAAGGTCGTGGAAGCGCCTGAAGCGGTGAAGGGCGATACTGCCACCAATGCCTCCAAAGTTGCCAAACTCGAAAACGGCTTGGAATTAAAGGTGCCGCTGTTTATTAAGCCGGGGGAAAAAATCATCATTAACACCGAAACCGGCGAGTACAGCACGCGAGCGGCCAATTAAAAATGCCGCACACTTGGACGGTGTGCGGCGGGTGAGGTGCTATTTTCTGCTGATATTCTCTTTGGCTTTCTCGAGCAATTGGATTTGGGCTTCGTTTTTCCGATTGTGCTTATCCAGGCAACTGTGGATTTCATCAACCAGGCCAGCCGCAACATCGTCCGCGAACTTACGCGCAAGCTTAAGATCCAGGTTTGGCAAGAAGCGGCTCTTTTCGGTATTTATTACTTCCTTAGGAGCGCAGATGTCCTCAAGCCTGCTCCATCTTAGCTCAACGGCTTTTTGCCATTCTGCATCAACCGCGTACATGACGAACCTAGACCGCTTCACCTGACATCCCAAGCCTTTTCCCAAGCCATTGCCGATATTGGGATCCAGCCTGACCAGACTGTATCCTCGCGGTAATTCCATGCCGTTATACCCGGTAGGAATTGGGGGTAGTGCCGTTAAAATTGCTTGGGCCACTTCCATCACCGCCTGAATGAGCTTTTGGTTGGTCCCAGAATACTGGTCACCAACTCTCTGCAATCTGTTAAGAGCGTTCTCTAGATTACTCACGCAATCCTCCTTCGCATTTTAGGTCTGCCGACCGTAGTGAACATTCCCGTTATTGGGAATAACTAACCCTAACTCGAATAAAAAATATTGTCAACCCTGCGCGAGGTATGTGCCGAGTGCCAACCTGACCGCTCGAATCTCGCTGAGGCAGACATGGCACTGGATCTGACAAACACCATCTATTATTCACATACCTTTCCGCAATGACTTATGGCGTTTTGATTGAGAAAACTGTGAGCGAGCTGCTCCCTTGACAAAGTATATACAGCGCATTACCATCGAACTACTGAATTCTGAAAATAAAAGTACTTTAAAAAGAAGGAGAAAGTCATGCGAGAATTCGTATGGTTATATGACCGCGGCGTAAACGAATTTTTGAAAGCTACGGATTCTCTGTTGCCTTCAATCTCGATCGCGTGCGCGCCTGCGTGCATGTTCCGCTGTCCGCATTGCATTTACGGATCAGTGTCAGTGGAAAAATTCGTTGACCCGGCAACTTTGACGTTGGACGAGAAGCTGGAAATTCTCCGGCAAGCCGCGGACATGGGCGCAAAAACTCTTCAGATTTGCCACGAAGGCGAACCGTTCATTGATTCCACGACGCTTCCGATGATTCGTGAAGCGTCGAAATTGGGAATGGAGACATTCATCTATACGACCGCCGCGGACATCACCCCTGACATCGCTAGTGAACTGTACTCCATAGGCGTTTGTCTGGGAGTTCATTGCGATAGCTTGCGTCCTGATATTTTCAATAAGATGCTCGGCGGCCGGGGGGCAGAAGCGGTGTACGGCGGAATCAGAAATCTCCTTAATGTTGGCTATAACAAACCGTTCAGAAAAAACGAAAAGTTATATACTCGTTTAGGACTTGTGTGCACCCTGACGTCCCTGAACACTGCCGACATTGAGGTGGTCAAAGAAGTGGCGCAATTCTCCTGGAGAAACGGCCTCTTCTTCTGTGCGGCCCGCCTGGAAAAAGGTGGCCGAGCAGTCAGTGACATGTGGGACCGATTCAGAATCAAAGATTCTCAAAAGATCATTGACTTCATTGAGTGGTGCTCACAACAAACGGGAATCAACTACTGGCATGCCCAGCCCGCTCCTTACTGTGTCGGGGTGTGCGGTCTGCACATCGGCCACAGCGGGGATGTGTGGGTTACCGCATATGGCGGAAGTTGCGACTTTACCGAACCGGATGGCGAGAGCTTCCCCGAAAAGCTTCCAATAATCGGCAATGTTCGAAAGGAGGGATTGCCGGCGATCGTCGCAAAATTATGGGAAATCCGGCGCGGGCTGGTGAGCGACGGGACTTTGGATAAGAAGCTCGCCGACTACATGGCCACGAAAGATATATACCCAAACGGCCTCCAAGATTGCGGTTCGGCCCGGACCCACACACTCTTCCAGCCATTCCATGAATATGTTACGCGAATGGTAGGAAAGATGGCTAACCCTTGACTACGCACCCGCTCCTCTCAAAAAATTACGAATCGAGTTGAGCGGGTTTTTTTAATTAAAGCGGAATATCTGGGGTTTAAAGTGCGCACCGACTCACTGAACCTATCCGACTAACCGAGGCGGTCAACACCAAGAGAGCCCCGCATCGACAGGGCTCTCTGGTTCTTTGTATCTTGTTTTCGGTTCGTCATTCTATTTCTTTTCTTCTGCCTCCTTCTCCTTCACCGCCTTAATAATGCTATCCCGCAGTTCCTTGGCGGTTTTAGGATTCGATTTTAAATAGGCTTTGGCCTGTTCGCGGCCCACGCCCAATTTAATTTCGCCAAAACTTATCGTATTGCCGGTTTTTTCCAAAACCCCATTGGCCAAACCCAGATCGATCAAGTCGGCTGTGGCGGAAATACCTTCGCCATACATAATATCGAATTCCGCCGAACGGAATGGCGGGGCGACTTTATTTTTGACCACTTTAGCCTTGACTCGATTGCCAACAATGGCTTCGCCGCTTTTCAGCTGGGCCAGTCGTCGAATGTCAATCCGCACCGAAGCGTAAAATTTCAATGCCATACCGCCAGTGGTGGTTTCAGGATTGCCGAACATAATGCCAATTTTCATCCGCGTCTGATTTATAAAAATCACCACGGTTTTGGTCTTGGAAACGATGGCGGTTAGTTTCCGCAGAGCCTGGCTCATCAAACGGGCTTGCAAACCCATGTGCGAATCTCCCATCTCGCCTTCAATTTCCGCCCTGGGCGTTAAGGCCGCCACCGAGTCAACCACGATGATGTCCACGCCGTTTGACCGCACCAGGGTTTCCACGATTTCCAAGGCTTGTTCGCCGTTATCCGGCTGGGAAATTAAAAGCTCGTCGACATTCACGCCGATTTTCCGAGCGTAGTCTGGATCTAAAGCGTGTTCGGCATCGACGAACGCGGCGATCCCACCTGACTTTTGGATCTGGGCGACGACATGCAAAGCCAGGGTGGTTTTACCTCCGGCTTCGGGCCCGAATATCTCCACGACCCGGCCGCGCGGCACGCCACCCACGCCTAAGGCCAAATCTAAAGACAGGCAACCCGTGGGCACGGCTTCAACTTTTTGCACCGTCTGCTTATTTAAGGTCATGATCGCGCCTTCGCCAAAACGGTCTTGGATATTGGCTATCGCCTGCAAGGCGGCTTTGTGCTTGGCGTCTTCAGATTTAAACTGCACTTTGGGTTCAGGATTTTTTTGCTTGGGCATATAAAAAATTAGTTAGCTTAGCCTCTTGTCTTGCCTGGATTTTCGCCTTTTAAAAACCTCAAGGATTTCAAAGGATTTTCCCGGGTCATTCTATTTTAGCACTTCGTTCAATTCTACCAAAACTCGACGAGTAATGACGGTTGAACGGCTGCGTTTCTTCTTGGCACTAATGACCAGGGTGTTTACCCCTGGCTGCAAATCAATGGTTTCTTGGAAATTCCCGACAGCGTCGACGGTGACCGCCTGATCATTAATCTCCACTAAAACTTCGGGTTCGGTCTTGCCGGTCAAAGTGATCTGCGGTGAATTCATGATTATATCTGTGGCTGGGTAGCTAACGCTAAGTTCCGGAGGCAAAATGATTTTTTGGATTTGTATGCCGAAGTAAATAAGAAATATGAGCAGGAAGCCCAAAAAAACCAACAGGCGCCAGGTGTAATGGCCGAAGAAAAATTTTGGCTGGTCCAGGGGTTTGGGTTGGCGGGCGGGCACAACATAGGGTTCGGTTTCAAAACGGGCGATTACCGAATTGGGTGAAAGTTCCAAAACCTTGGCGATTTCCTTTAAAAAACCTTTTACATAAACCGAACCGGGAGTTTGGTCATAACGGCCGGCCTCAATGGCGGCGATATATTTTTCCTGAACCTTCGATCTAATGGCTAGTTCAGCCAAACTCAAACCCGCCTCTTCCCTAACGATTCTTAGAGCTTCGCCAAGAGTATTTTGAGGCAACGTTCTCCTGGCGAAACTTCCGCTTAGTTCTTTCTCAAAACCTGGGGTTAGCATTTTAATTAAAGTCGTTCTTGAATTTTCGAAGTGTCTTCTGCTAAATTCTCTGCTTCCGCATCGGCTCCGCCTTCAGGCCCATCGGCTTTAGCAGGCACAGGAATGTCAGCATCAGGATCGGAACTTATTAATATTTCTCTGGGTTTGGCACCTTCACCCGGGCCGATCACGCCCTGTTCTTCCAAAAGATCCAGCAAACGGGCGGCGCGCGCATAGCCGATTCGTAAGCGTCTTTGCAAAAGCGAGGCTGAAGCTTTTTGAGCCCGTAAAATTACATTTTTTGCTTCAACCAGAAGCTCATCATCACTTTCGTCGCCTAAAAATTCGCCGGCCATCACACCGTTGTTCAAACCGACCAAACCTTGGGGCTTTTCCACGATCTCCTCAAGATATTCCGGCTGGGCTTGCTCTTTAAGCATTGTCACAACTTTTTCAATTTCTTTATCCGAAACAAAACAGCCCTGCAGGCGCTTGGGTTTGGAGAGTTCCGGCGAACTGTAAAGCATATCGCCACGACCCAACAATTTTTCCGCGCCGGGCGAATCTAAAATGGTTCGCGAATCAATTGCTGAAGCGACGGTAAAAGCCATGCGATGGGTAATGTTGGCCTTAATTAGGCCAGTGATGACATCCACGGAAGGTCTTTGGGTGGCGACAATCAAATGAATACCGACGGCTCGCGCCATCTGCGCCAAACGAATTATCGCCGCCTCCACTTCCCGAGCCGCCACAGCCATCAGGTCGGCCAATTCATCAATAACCACAACTAGGAACGGCAAGGGGTCGGGGCTATTTTGGTTGTAGGCTTGAATGTTCCGCTTGCCGGCCTGGGACAAAACCTGAAAACGTCGATCCATTTCATTTACCACCCAGCGCAAGGCATTGATGATTTTTGGAACCTCGGTAATAACTGGCGTAAGTAAGTGTGGAATGCCGTTATATATGGTTAATTCGACCCGCTTTGGGTCAACGAGAATAAGTTTCAGATCGTCCGGACCGTTTTCAAAAAGCAAAGAAAGCAAAATCGCGTTTATGCAGACGGATTTGCCTGAACCCGTGGCGCCGGCGATCAGCAAATGCGGCATACGATCCACATCCGCGACCCAGGCTTCTCCCGTAACGCTCTTCCCGACCGCCACGGTCAGCACCGACTTTCGCTCTTCAAAATTCTTGGACTTTAAAATATCGACCAGTCTGACTAGGGCCGCGGCTTGATTTGGCACCTCAATCCCCACCAAGGACTTTCCTGGAATCGGGGCTTCAATCCGAATGGGGTGGGCTGCCAACGCTAATGCCAGATCATTACTTAAAGCGGTTATAGAATTAAGCTTCACGCCATCCGCCGGTTTAAGCGTAAATTGCGTGACGGTCGGTCCGACATTCACTTCGCCCATTTCCACCTCCAAACCGAAGTTCGCCAAAGTTTTTTGGATTCGTTCCTGGTTGGCGGCAATATCACCACTGGTCGGTTTGCTGGTGGCGAAATCTAGTAAGTCTAATGAGTAAGCGATCTTCCGACGGACTTTTGGCTTTAGATATTCTGGCTTTTTTGGCAGGCGTTGCTGTTCGGACTGGGCTATTTCGGTTTCAGCCAACTCTTTTGTGTCAAATTCCAGTTCGTCTTCCGCTTCTAAATCCGGCTCTGCCGGCGGCGGTTCGATTTCCTCAATGTGCTTGTTCGCGCGAAGTTTATCGGTCATTGCCAACCACCGGAATTTCAAACGCTTAAAGATATTGCCCTGATCTGCCAAGGTGTTTAAAGAAGTATCAAACATTATCAACAAACCAATTATGAACATCGCCAACAAAACCACAATGCTGGCCACATAACCCATGGCCCGCATTAATGGCCAGGCCGAAATTAACCCAAAGACTCCGCCCCCGGTGCCGTCGCCAAGTTTTTCTGTCATCAGGCTGACAGGCACAAACAGTTCTAGTAGGCCGGAAAGTCCGAGCCAGCCAATCAACAAACCAAAATAATTGGCGCTACGCAAAGAAAATTTTTGAGGTTTGTACAAAAAATTCGACCAAACCAAAAGTACTACTGGGAAGACGAAGCGCGCCCAGCCAAAAAGCCAGCCTAAAGCTTTATCCAACCCGCGACCAAAACCACCGGCCCAACCGAATAAACTTAAAACGCTCAAAAAGGCCAGAGCGATTAAAACCGTAATCACAACACCTTGACGGGTTTCGGGTTTTAATTTTTTTGTCGTTTGGCCTTCGGTCTTATTTAAACGACTGCGGCCATTTGGGAGCTCGATTGATTTTTGCGGGGTACCGGTTTTTTCGCTTTTCTTGAGTCGTTGTGCCATAAAGTGTTATTAAGATTATCAGTTTTTAAACAAAAAAGCTAGGTTTTTTGCATAAAAATCCCCTGTTCAAGCCAAAGAATTCAGTTGTAAGCAACCCCCAACCATCGCTAAAATTTTTTGCGATTTTTTACCTGATTTTACCGCGCTTTTTAGCTTTTCGCTTTTTGGTCCTTGTCTA
This sequence comes from Candidatus Parcubacteria bacterium, assembly GCA_003597955.1. Lineage (GTDB taxonomy): Bacteria > Patescibacteriota > Patescibacteriia > PEXW01 > PEXW01 > PEXW01. The sequence goes on along the minus strand of QZJU01000021.1, from coordinate 63,655 downwards.
CGGGACTTTCAACGGGTTTATAGCCAGTCCCCGCTGGTATCAATTTGCCGATAATAACATTCTCTTTTAAACCGCGTAGTCTGTCGACTTTGCCTGAAACTGCCGCGTCAATTAAAACTCGGGCGGTTTCTTGGAAAGAGGCGGCGGAAAGGAAACTGTCAATGGATAAGGAGGCCTTGGTAATGCCAAACAGCAAAATTTCACCCTTGGCTGGCTTTTTGCCTTTTGTCTCGGCTTTGACATTGGCCGCGTCAAACTGGGTGCGTTCAATTATTTCACCCGAAATCAGCTCTGTCTCATTAGCTTCATGCACATACACCCGGGAGAACATTTGGCGAACAATGACTTCGAGATGTTTGCTGTTTAATTTCTGTCCCTGGGAAGAATAAATATACTGAATCTCCTGAATCAGATAATTCTGCACGGCGCGTTCGCCTTTCATGTGGTAAAGCTGATGCAGATCCAGACTGCCTTCCGTCAACTGATCTCCGATATTCACCAAATCACCGTCTTTGACCAAAAGCGTGTCGCCGGGGTGAACTGAGTATTCTTGGATTTTATCCTCTTCGCGCTTAACTGAAAGTTGGTCGTCCTGAATTACCACGCGGCCGCCTTTAATAGCCGAGATCGGGTCCTTGCCTTTGGCCTCAGCTAATTTTTCTCCGGCCTTCACTATTTCACCGTCTTTGACCACTGGCTTGAAGCCCCGCTTAAGCGGATACAGGTCATCGGTGCTGCCCCGATAGTTTATGCGCAGAAGCTTTTCGCCTTTTTCGCCCTCCTGAATGGACAGGGTGCCTGACACGGCCGACAAAATTGCGGGTTTTTTAACAGGCCGGGCTTCGAATAATTCTTCAACCCTGGGTAAACCTTGGGTGATGTCTTGGCCGGCCACACCGCCAGTATGGAAAGTCCGCATGGTCAACTGCGTGCCTGGTTCGCCAATGGATTGCGCGGCAATGATACCAACCGCAGTGCCTAATTTCACAGGCCGATTATGACCAAGATCATAACCGTAACAGGCGGCGCATAATCCGCGACTCGATCGGCAAGTTAAAACCGAACGAATCCGAATTTCATCCAAATCCAAAGATTCCAAAGCCGGTAAAATTTCTTCAGAAATTAAACCATTTTTCGCAACTATAATCTTCTTGGTTTTGGGATCAAGAATTTTCTGCAGACTCGTCCGACCCAAGGCTCTTTGCGCTAAAGTTTCCCCGAAAACTTCGGAATCGGTTTTGGAAAGCACTACGCCCTCGGCGTCTTCACACATTTCTTCGCTAATGACAATATCTTGAGCCACATCAATCAATCTCCGAGTTAAATAGCCGGCATTCGCAGTTCTTAAGGCCGTATCCGACAAACCTTTGCGAGCGCCGTGAGTGGAAATAAAATATTCCAAGACCTCAAAGCCCTCTTTGAAACTGCCACGCACGGGCAATTCGATAATGTCTCCGGCCGGATTGGTCACCAAGCCCTTCATACCCATCATTTGCGTGGTTTGGCCCCAGCTGCCCCGCGCGCCTGACTCAATCATGCTGAAAACCGGACCGAATTTATCCAATGTAATTTTGCAGGCTTTTTGAATGTTAATTTTGGCTTGATCCCAGACTTCAATAATTCGGTTGTGCCTTTCCTCATCGGTCAATAGGCCCATCTCATAATTATGATTCAGTTCGTCAACCTTTTTATCCGCTGCCGCCAAAATCTCCGCCTTTTCCTTGGGGATAATCAAATCATCCATACCCCAACTAATGCCGGACTTGGTCAGATATTCAAAAGCTAAATTCTTCAAAGCATCTATGCAAGCAACCGTTTTTTCCACACCCACCTTTTGAATAAAACGGCCCACTAATTTTGACAAAGATTTTTTGTCTAAATGTTGGTTTATGAATTCCCAGCCCTCGGGCAACTTAGCGTTAAAAACCAGTCGCCCCACAGTGGTTTTAAGTTTCTCTTTTCCTTGCCGAACGATGATTTCATCATGTAGTTTTATCCGGCCCATGGCGAAGGCTAATTGCGCCTCATCAGCGCCTACAAAGGCAAAAGGCTTTTCCTGGGGCCGCAACATGGTTAGATAAAAGCAGCCCAAAACAATATCTTGAGAAGGTGTGACCACAGGCGCGCCGGTCGCGGGCTTCAATAAATTCTTGGCCGAAAGCATTAGTTCGGCTGCTTCTTTTTTGGCGCTTTCGGTCAACGGAACGTGGACGGCCATTTGATCCCCGTCAAAATCCGCATTAAAAGCCGTGCAGACCATAGGGTGAATTTGAATGGCCTTACCTTCAATTAAAACCGGCTGAAACGCTTGGATGCCCAGGCGGTGAAGAGTTGGCGCGCGATTTAAAAGAACGTGCGAGGTTTTGGTGATTTCTTCCAAAATATCCCAGACCTCGCTGCGATCACTTTCAATAAACCGATTCGCGCTGCGGACATTGTGAACATATTCCCGCTTGATCAACTGAGCGATAACAAAGGGTTTAAACAATTCCAATGCCATGCGTTTGGGTAAACCGCATTGGTGAAGCTTCAAATGGGGACCCACCACGATGACCGAACGACCAGAGTAATCCACGCGCTTACCCAATAGGTTCTGCCGAAAGCGCCCTTGCTTACCTTTTAACATATCAGCGATGGATTTTAATTGCCTTTTTTGGCCCGTGGCTGCCGTGACCGTTTTGCCGTGTCGGGCGCCGTTGTCAATCAAAGCGTCTACGGCTTCTTGGAGCATCCGTTTCTCATTGCGAGTAATGACCTCGGGCGCGTTCAATTCCAAAAGCCGCTTCAAGCGGTTATTGCGATTGATTACCCGCCGATACAAATCATTAAGATCCGAGGCGGCAAAACGACCGCCGTCCAGCTGAACCATAGGCCGTAAATCCGGCGGGATTACTGGAATGACCGTCAGAATCGTCCACTCGGGCCGCAAATTGTTAGTTTTCAAATTCCGAAAAAGCTTTAATCGCCTTACGGCCTTTTTCTGTTTAACTTCCGAACCAGAACGACGGTCTTTTTCCAAGCCTTTTATTTCCTGATCTAACTCCACCCGCTTTAAAAGTTGGTGGATGGCTTCAGCGCCAATACCAGCTTCAAAGACGTGACCGTATTTCAAAGACAAATCGTGATACTGGCTTTCGGAAATAATTTGTTTTACCTGCAAATTTGCCAGTTCTTTCCGGGCGACGGCCGCGGCCGCGTTCAAGGCTTCCAGGCGTTCGTTTTTGCGCGCGGCGTTGGCCGCCAAAGCATCGGTCACTTGATTTTCAATCTTCTTCAATTTTTCAGGGCTATTTTTAATTGTTTCCAAATCTTTTAATTTCTTAGCCTGAATTTCGTTACCGACTCTTTGCGCGTCCGCCTCAATGCTTTTTCGCTTGGCTTCCAATTCCGCTTCAATCTGCGCTAATGTTTCTTTTCGCAAATTTTCATCCACGCCGGTAATAACAAAAGAAGCAAAATAAATAACTTTTTCCAAATCTTGAATAGAGAGATCTAAAATCAAGCCGATTTTCGAAGGTACGCCACGTAAAAACCAGATGTGCGAAACTGGTGCGGATAATTCTATATGTCCCATCCTTTCCCGCCTGACTAAAGCGCGCGTCACTTCAACTCCGCATTTATCGCAGACAATACCTTTATAACGGATTCTTTTGTATTTGCCACAATAACATTCCCAATCTTTAGTGGGGCCGAAAATCTCTTCGGCAAAAAGTCCGGACTTTTCCGGTTTTTGCGTTCGGTAATTAATGGTTTCGGGTTTGGTCACCTCGCCATACGACCAATGCTTGATGGCGTCAGGCGAAGCTAATTTCAAACGAATGGCGGAAAAGTCTTTTAAAGCTTGGTTGTCTTCAGGCATAAAAATAATTAATTATCGGAATCCTTGACCGCCTCTTCGGGCAAGGTTGGCTTGAGATTTTCGGCGGCGGGTTTGGCCCGTAGCTCTTCCACGGGTTCGGTTTGCGCACCAATCAATTCCACATCCAAACACAGGCCTTTTAGTTCCCGCACCAAAACATTAAAGGATTCCGGAATATTCAGCCTTTGAATAGCCTCGCCTTTGATGATGGACTCGTAGGCCTTGCTCCGGCCCACCACATCATCAGATTTTATGGTTAGCATTTCTTGCAGTGTATGGGCCGCACCATAAGCCTCCAGAGCCCAAACTTCCATTTCACCAAATCTTTGGCCGCCAAATTGGGCTTTGCCACCAAGTGGCTGTTGGGTCACTAGCGAGTATGGACCGATGGAGCGTTGATGAATTTTATCTTCCACCATGTGAATGAGCTTCATCATATACATAACGCCGACGGTGACGGGTTGATCAAAAGGCACGCCCGTGCGCCCGTCAATCAGCCGCATTTTTCCATTCTCTGGAAAGCCCGCTTTTTTCAATTCTTGCCGGATTATGTCTTCGGGAACGCCGTTCAAACCTGGGCTGACTAATTTATAACCTAAGGTCTTGGCGGCTAGGCCCAAGTGAACTTCTAAAATCTGCCCCAAATTCATACGCGAGGCCACGCCCAAAGGATTCAAAACAATATCCACGGGCGTGCCGTCTGGCAGGTACGGCAAATCTTCCGCCGCGACCACTCTGGAAATCACGCCTTTGTTACCGTGCCGACCGGCCATTTTATCGCCAACTTGAATTTTTCGTAATTGCGCCACCGAAACCTGAATGCTCTTTATAACTCCGGAAGGCAGCTTATCGCCTTTTTCGCGAGAAAAAATTTTAATATCCACGACCTTGCCATGCTCGCCATGCTCCAAATATAAAGAGCTGTCTTTTACGTCTTTGGCTTTTTCGCCAAAAATCGCTCGAAGTAATTTTTCTTCCGCAGAAAGCTCGGTTTCGCCTTTGGGTGTGATTTTACCGACCAATATGTCGCCAGACGAAACCTGCGCGCCGATTCTGACAATGCCTTCTTCGTCTAGATTGCGCAACTTCTCTTCGCCGATGTTCGGAATATCGCGCGTAACCACTTCCGGTCCCAATTTCGTGTCGCGCACATCAATGACAAAATCTTCAATGTGAATGGAGGTATAACGATCCTTTTGCACCAATCTTTCAGAAATTAAAATCGCGTCCTCGTAATTTCCGCCTTCCCAGGGAATGAAAGCGACTATTACATTTTGGCCCAATGCTAATTCGCCATGGTCCGTGGCCGCGCCATCAGCTAAAACTTCGCCGGCCTTCACTTTTTGATGTTTTTCCACAATTGGCTTCTGGTTCATACAGGTCGAGGCGTTAGATCTGACGAATTTACCCAAACGATAAGTTCGTAAATTACCGTCATCTTCCAAAACTTCAATATGGCTAGCATCGACCGAAGTGACTACACCTGCTTGTTTGGCCAAAATAACTTGCCCCGAATCCTGGGCGGCGCGGGCTTCCACGCCCGTACCGATTACCGGCGATTCGGGCCGGACCAAAGAAACAGCCTGCCGCTGCATATTCGTGCCCATCAAAGCCCGCGCCGCATCATCATGTTCCACAAAAGGAATTAAAGATGTGGCAATGGAAATAATCTGGTTAGGTGAAACATCCATATAGTCAATTTTGTCTGTTGGGCCGGTGGTCGGTTCCCCATGCATTCGAATTTCCGTGCGATTTACCAAAAAATACCCGTTTTCGTCGGTTGGCGTGGTGGCGGCGGTTGTAACGTGTCGCTCTTCGGTAAAAGCATCGAGATAAACAACCTCTTTGGTCACCCTGGCTTTAACCGGCACGGTTTCGATTTCCAATTTTGCTAAAGCCTTGGCTTGGACTTCGGAAATATCCTGACCTGCTTTGATAATGTCGCCGATATCCTCTCGGGCAATTTCACCCACTGCGGCTTTACCGTCATTGGGCACGTCATGGACAACTTTTCGGAAAGGCGTTTCAATAAAACCAAAATCATTCACTCGCGCATAACTTGCCAAATGACCGACCAAACCGATGTTTGGACCTTCAGGCGTGGCGATCGGGCAAATGCGGCCGTAGTGGGTACGATGCACATCCCGAACATCAAAGCCCGCCCGTTCACGCGATAAGCCGCCCGGCCCCATGGCCGACAAACGCCGCTTGTGTTCCAGCTCGGCCAACGGATTAGTCTGGTCCATAAATTGCGAAAGCTGGGATGACATGAAAAATTCTTTGATGGCACCAATGATCGGCCGGGCGTTAATTAATTGATTAGGCGTAATTGTGGTAATGTCCAAAGTCGACATCCGATCTTTAATTATTCTTTCCATGCGCGAAAGCCCAACCCGGAATTTATTCTGAACTAATTCGCCGATGGCTCTAACGCGACGATTTCCCAAATGGTCAATGTCATCTGCGTCTTTTTGGCTTAGATTTAATTTAATGATCATCTGCAAGATTGACAGGAGGTCTTCCTTTTGTAAAACCCGGTGACTGGGATCGTTGGGGAAATTAAAATTGAAACGCTGGTTTAGTTTATAGCGACCAACGCGTCCAAAGTCGTACCGATCAAAACTAAAAAACATTTTGGTAATTAATTCTCGCGCATTATCCGTGGTTGCCAAATCACCCGGCCGGATTCTTTTATAGACTTCTTTCAAGCCTTCGGCTTCGGAACGGCTGGGGTCTTTTTTAAAAGTTGCATCAATAAACCGGCGCTCGGAATGGGTATCAATGGTTTTAAAAAGTTCAATGATCTCTTCGTTTGTGCCATAACCAAAAGCCCGCAGCAAAGCCGTGATCGGCGCTTTACGTTTACGATCAATTTTCACCCACATGACATCTTGAGCATCGGTTTCGATTTCTAGCCAAGCGCCTCGGTTGGGAATAATTTTGGCGCCGTAGTATTTCCGGCCGCGTATTAGTTCCGAAGTGAAAAAAACGCCAGCGCTTCGAATCAGCTGGCTGACCACAACTCTTTCGATGCCGTTGACAATGAAAGTTCCGCGATCGGTCATCAATGGAAAATCACCCAAATAAATCTCCTGTTCCTTAATTTCCCCGGTTTTTTTGTTAACTAATTTTGTTGCCACCCGCAACGGCGCTTCAAAAGTGACATTCTTAGCCTTAGCCGTCAGCTCGTCAAAGCGGGGTTCGTCCAGATAGTAATTTAAAAAATACAATTCCAAATCTCGCCCGATAAAATCCCGGATTGGTGAAATTTCATCAAAAAGTTCTTTTAAGCCCTCTTCAAAAAACCATTGGTAACTGCGTTTTTGAATTTCTATCAAATCCGGCAAAGCCGTGGCTTCCCGAATCTTAGTAAAAGACTTTCGGTTATAGCCGGCAATTGCCCCTTCGTGATGTACGGTATGTCGCTTTTTTTGCATAGGAAAATTATTGAAGGAATTGTTTTAAATTTTCTTAAATAATTTCTCTGGCTAGTGAATTTTTTAATCGCTGTCAAGCGCAATTGAAATTTTCCAAGACAGAATCAAAAGCTCTCCACCCGTGCACAAATAAAACGGAAAGAGTTTACAAGCCCTGTTCTTGCTTTATGAATTTAACATGAATTTCCTTAATGGATTTCCCCGAGTATTATCTTAGGGGAGCTTTATGGAGCCCAAGCTTAAAATTTCTTAGGCAAAGCCTTTTAAATATATGAATTGAAAGTAATATAAACTTCACCCCCTGTCAAGGCAGAAGCATCAACAACCTGTGGATAACTTAAATAATGTATTATCCGCCTGTATTTACTGGGTATTTTTTAAGTATTCTTCCTGCAAAACCTGACGGTCATCCCAGGGAATCAATCTGCCCTTGGAAATGGCCATGACTTCTTCCCCGCCCTTCCCGGTTAAAAGCAGAACATCGCCCGGTTGGGCCAAGCTCAACATTTTTCGAATCGCCAAGCGTCGATCCGGAATTGCGAAAACTTTTGCTTTGCCGACGCTGTCGGCCGCCTGGGCGACATCAGCCACGATTTTTTCCGGCGGCTCATCATAGGGATCTTCGTTGGTGACAAAAACAATGTTCGCGGAATTTGCGGCGAGCGCGCCCATCACGCTCCGCTTGGCAATATCACGGCCACCGCCTTGGCTGCCCAACAAAGTTAACAAGCGCTTGGGTTGAAACAATTTGACTGCATTGTAAACGGCTTGCAAGCTCGCCGGCTCATGCGCGTAATCCACAAAAACCTTGAATGCGGAATTTAATTTCACTTCTTCCAGTCGGCCAGGAGTTTTCGGTACTGAAGCCAAGGCGTATATTAATTTTTTTACTTCATAACCAAAGCCGGTTAATGTCGTCATTGCGGCTAAGGCGTTTTGAACATTAAATTCGCCGACGAGTGGAAGTTTAACCAAAATGCCGTTTACTTTGAATTTGGAACCGGCTGGTGATAATTCAATTTCTTGCGCTCTAAAAATTTGCAAACCCGGAATATCTTTGACACCGTTTTTAGTCATTGTCCAGGCCAAACGCCGGTCTGCGGCATGACGCAAATAATTAAAAGCAAATTTTTCATCGGCGTTCACAGCGATAACGGTTGGAATTTCTTTGTCATGCAAAATCTTTCGCCACGGCCGATTTAAGCCGGCGAACAACCTTTCTTTGGCCTGCCGGTAATTCCGAAAACCCTGATGCGCTTCGATATGCTCCGACGTTAGATTCAAAAGCACGGCGCCATCAAAGGCAATGCCTAAATGTCGGCCTTGAGCCAAACCTTCGGAGGAAACTTCCAACACGGCTGCCGTGCACCCTGCCCGCACCGCCTCCCTTAAAAATCTCTGCAGTTCACCCCGGCCAGGCATGGTCATTTTACTGCGATTCGTCAAGCGCGCGCTCATAATCCCTCTTTGTACCGTGGAAAAAAAAGCCACGCGCTCACCCAAGGCTTCCAGCAAATGGGCAATCATATTCACGGTCGTCGACTTGCCTTTGGTTCCGGTTACACCAATAACCAAAAGCCTGCGAGAGGGCAGGCCGTACCAACCCGCCGCCAGGCGGGCAACCAAGCTGTGGTAAATTTTTATTAACGGCCTAGGCAAAAATTTTTTTACTATTTGTTTAATCATAATAGTTTGCGCCGGCGCCTGATAAAATATATCAACCAGATTAAAACCGCGGCGCCCAAAGTATTCAGGAACATATCATTGCCCGTATCAAAGGCATTGCCCAGACGGTTGCTGTTGAAAAACACATCTTCGCCATATTCTTCTAGCTCATAAAGACTGCCGGCTGCCATTGAAACGCAAATGGCAATAATGGCCCGGCCCTTGGCCGGTAAATTTAATCTGCCCGAGTCCTGCAAGGCCAAGAGCAAATCAAAAATCACCAAGGCTACTACGGCGCCGCCAACAAAATGCGCAAATTGATCATACCAACCGAACTTGCCATAGAATCTAGAGATATCGCCAAAAGCGTCAACGCATTGACTGAATAAGGCCGCGAAATAAGTCAGACCCCAAAGGTTGCGGGCACCGACTCTCCGCAAGCGCCAAGAAATAATTTCTAAAATCCCCCAGGCGAAACTTGCGGTCACCACCAAGCCCAGCCAGGTAAATTCTAAAGTCAAAGGCAAAATTTTGACCCAACTTAAAATTTCTACAAAGAGCCAAAATCCAAAAGCTAATCGGGCAATTTTTAACATTACGGGCACGGGATGGGGCATATGTAAAAACCTAGCACATTTTTTGCAAAAAAACAGCTGGAATTTTCTTAACCCACGCCCTTTCCGATAAATGGTTGAGGTTAGAGGTCTTAGGTATTGATATCGGTACCGTTTTAAGGGTATAGTTTTTAATTAAGCTTTAACCACAACCAAAACGACGCCTTCTTTTAAAAGGAATCCGGGGTTGACTTACCGCCACACGGGGTGTAAAAAATAACCAAAATCGTACTTTAAAAAAATTAAGAAAGGAGGCAGTTTTGGCGAAAATCCCGCCCACCTCAAAAACCCCAAACCGGTTGGACGCTTTCGCGAATCTTTTGGGCAACGGCTCCCAGCCCTATAAATATATTCCCAGCGAAATTGAGATTTTTTCGATCATCGTGCTGCCGCAACCCAGGCAAAAATTCGAAAATATTCCCGAACTGGGCAATGACTTAGCCCAAAAAGGCCTTTTGCATCCGCCAACCATCGCGGAATTCACCGAAAATGGCTTTTGGCAGTACTTAAGAACCATTAACCAGTTGTGGGGCACCCGGTTTCGCCTCAAGCAATTTCGATCCCAAACCATAAAAGGCCGAAATCGCTACTATGTTTTGCTGGCTGGAGAAAGGCGCTTGCGGGCATGCAAATACTTGTGGGAAACCGGCTGTGAAGTTTGCCGGGAAACCAACTTTAAGCTTAAGCCGGGCGAGTGCTTTCGGAAACATTTTCGAAAAGAAAAAATCCGGATTAACCTGTGTCGAGGCATTTCCGCTTTGCCCGCTTTGTTTTTGCAGCTTTCGGAAAACACGCATATGGCCATTCCGCCCGAGGACGAAGCTTATGTTTACGATATGCTTTTTCGACTGATTAAAGGCATCAACACCACTTATACGCTCAAACATTTTGCCTTGCAGGTGGGCCGCAGTCCCCAAACTGTCAGCAACGCTTTACGTTACTGCCGGTTGCCCGCTTCCATACAGCGGGCGGTCAAAACGGGCTTAATCCCCTATGGCATTGCGATTGAGCTGGCCCGGTTGCAACAAAACGGAGAAACGCTGGCGCAAATCAAAAGTTGGTGGTTTAAAAACGCCTTAGTGAAAAACTACAAAGTGACCGATTTCCACGGACTGGTCAGCAAGCATTTGCGAAACCTGAACTCCGGTCAGATTGAACTTTTGGGAATATTCGAGGCCGAACAATTGAAGGCCCGACAAAAAGCCCGAATCCGCGCCACGGTTGAAAAAAACTGCATCCGCGCGCTGTGGGTGGAACTGCACTATATCCGGAATGTTATCAAGCTTTTTCAACAAGGCCTGCTGGGCTTACCGGATTCGCCTTTTTCCGAAAGAAGCCCGCTCCGGGTTTTTGAAGCGCTCATCGCACAATTGGAAATTTTGCACGGCCATTTGCAAAAAATTCTAAAACAAAAATCGTGGCAAAAGGCCCAAAAACAGATTTTCAAAGCCGATGCCATCACGCAGCAACTGCTCGCTGCTCTACCCAAATTCGAGAATCACCATTCAAAACTTAAACGCTCATCATTAAACAAGTCGTGAGTCAAGTAAGACCCACGACTTTTTTTATTTTCTCTTTAAAATTAGCTATTGCCCTCTAACAAAATTTCCATTTAAATCCAGTTCTACAAAATGCTGCTTTTGACCGTTCACAAAACTTGGACACTGGTTTTTTGGATCGTCATCAATCGGCTGCCGGGGGTTATGCACCAAATCCGCCACCCAACCCGTAGTTAAATTATCCGAAAGGCAAGGACCCGAACTTAAGTCTTCGCCTTGGGCGATGAAAGAACTGTAAAATTCTTTAGCCCGCGCTTTAGCAAAGCTTAAATCCGCAGCTTGCTTAATGCCGATATCGGTAATACCGGTAGCCTTGTTGACCAACTTGCCGGCATCATTGGTTAATTCGCCTGCGGTGTTGGTGATTTTCTTGCCAAAAGTGCAACCGGAAAAAATCAAAACGGCCACGATAACAAACGCGATGGAAAATGGGTTCTTCATTTTTTTAGCGATAAGTGACTTTGCGAGTGCCGGGCACGACTTCTATCCAAGTCTGGCCGCGATTGAATTCAATTTCTTTACCAGTGGCTTTGGAATAGAATTTCGTTCGGGCCGAGGCAGAGGCTTTTCGCCACTGAACATTGATGGCATTGCCGTCGCGATACAATGTCGCACTGCCTTTGCCCGTTAATTTCAACGAAATCCGGAGCTTCCGATCCAAAACTTTTTCTTTGGGCACGCGCATAACCACTATATTTGCCGCGGTTAACTGCTTGCCCGTGTTCCGATCTTTGGCTATCACCCCGCCGTTCCACCTTTTGTAGCGATTGGTTTTGCGATCGTATTGCCAGTCCACGCGATAAGTCCGGCCGTTGAAATCAATGGTAATTTTTTTGGAGTGCTTTGGCCGATTTTTTAAGGGCACATCATTTTTGAATATCCAGCCTTGGGAAATGGCATTTTGGGTGGTTAATTTGTATTTGTTAACCAAGCCCTGCAAGCGGGCTTTGTCCGTGAACAAGCAGTGCACGCCCACGCACTTGCGGAAAGTAAAACTGTAAGCTCTTTTTGTCAGCGCGTCAAAAGACCGGACTTTTAATTTGCCAATTTCATTCAAAGCGTCACGGCTGCCGCCGGCGTGAAGATAGATCGCGTCGTATTCTTTGGCCCAGTCCACATAGTACGGCCGACTGGATCGTACTGGCCCTACTAATTTCGGTTTGGTTGCCTGGGGGAAAATAGCCAAGAAGCGGGTGACTCCGCCTTCAGCCAAAGTTTCATAAACCACGCTGGCTTGGCCCAATCCAGCTTGAGGCCGAGCGTCGGGTGTATTTTCAATCATTATGCCGATTGGCAATTTATTCCATTCTGAGGTCTTGACCTGCATACCGTCGATTTTCCGCTGCCACTTTGCCGGTACAGTTATACTTTGTGAAGTTTTGTCGCTCCACTCCCCGGATTTGTAGACCTGGGTTTCCAAAGCGTAGGTTCCCGCCTTCAAAGTTTTTTTATAAGTAAATGAGAAAGCCGAAGTTGTGGCTTTCTTGTTCTTCGTTTTCTGCGCACCAGCAGAACCAATGACTCTGCCATTGAGCACAAAAAATACTCGACTGTTGACCGGAATAATGCCCGCGATCTTTAAAGGCTGGTCCAGAATATTGGCATCGGCTTTGGGTCCGTAAACAAGAGCGCGGTCTAAAGCCGCAGCTGGTTTAGCCAGAACCAAAAAACCAGCGGCACATAAAACTACGGCTGGCAATAAAAAAAGTCTTTTCATTGGCTGTAATTGTAGCATGGTATTTATTTTTATTTTCAGTATGGATAGTATAGCAAAAATTGACCTAAAAATCAAGAACCCACTCAATAAAAATTGAGTGGGTTAAAAAATAACTATTCGCCAGTGCCCGAACCAGAAGTTTCAGCGATAAGTACATCAGCCTTCTTAATTGGTTCAGACTCCTCCAGCTTGAGCAATGGCATGCCAACTTGGGTCAGGGCCTGTTGTAGATTTTCGCGAATTTCTTTCAGTTTGACGGACTTTGAAATGTGCCGGGCTTGATACAGAGCAATAATGGCTCGCTCGACCGCTAACGACAGCACTTCCTTTTCTTGCTTAAGGTTGTGAAGTCGATTCAATTCGAGCTGGACATCTTCGATTAATTCACCCGCAGCTCTGTTTTTGTACTCACTAAAACCATTTCTAAATTCTTTGTAATCACCCTTGATATAACTACTAAACATATCGAAGGCTGTGCCACATAGATATGACCGTCGAAAATTATTACGGGGCGAGTGCAAAAACCGAATTGTCCAAAATGATGACGCCTGTTTTGGTAAGGAAATTTTGATTGCAATACAATTCATGAGATCGCGCTTACTAATGTCCAAAAACTCTTCATCAGGCCAGATAAAACGAACATTTCTCCGCCAACCTCTTGGTTTAATCGTCTTCCAATTGTCTTTGTATGGTGCGACCAAAGAAAAATTCCAAATATCTTTCTGTCTAACCGGCAAATGCACGGTCAGCCGATGGCAATTCTTACACTCAATCATTACGGCATGATTAATACCGATTCTTCTACCAAAATCTTTCCGCAGAATTAATTTGTTTTGGCTGGCGACAACTGCGCATTGGGTTAAATTGCCAAAAACCCAAAAATTTTTAGGGTTGTCGCATTTGCAACAATTGGCCTTAACCGCGACGGTTTCAACTAAATCAGACATGACTATGCTCTCCTTCTCTTTCCCTCCTTCCCAATTCTATCGCAAACGGGCCGGAGCCTAAGAGCCGAAGGTTTTCTTCAGGCGTAATTGCCCGCGCTAAATCGGCTAAAATGCCGCTTGAACGCAGTCGGTTTTGACCGAAGAATTTTTTCATTTCAAAGAACTTATCTTTGCATTAACAAATCGGCCAGCATCTGTCAATCCCCGTTAGAGTTTTAAATTCCCGTAATTTTAAATATATTAACATCTTGATGATAAAGATATTATTATTTCTTAGAAAAATAAGTTAAAAACTCTAACGGGGTCAAGACAATTGGCTTTTTCTTGTTTTATTAATTATTTCTTTAGCTTTCTCTCCAGCCTCGCTAACAAGCCTTTAATTTCCAGAATTTCCTTTTCCGCCTTAACATTTACCTCAAAATCCAGCTGTTCCCGAATTTCATTCCTTTTTGCTTCCCGGTTTTGGGCGATCAAAACAAAGGTGGAAAGAAAAATGGCTTCCAGAGAAACCACCATGGTCAAAAAATTGAACGGGTAGGGATCCCAAGCGAATTCCCGAGCGATTAAATTCACGCCGATCCAGAGCGTAAACAACCAGACATGCAGCCAGACAAAAACCATGTTCCCGGTGAAATCCGCGATCTTAATCGCGATTTTGTCGCCCCAGGACATTTTGTTCTGAAAAACTTTTTTAGGGTGTTTGGGCATAAAGCATTGACAGGCTATATTAATTATGGTAATGTAACCGGTTCAAAAAAACAAATTGAGATATTGGAGGTATACATTGAAAATCTCTGCAGAAACTTTGCGCGGGGAAATCCTGCTTGCCAAAACGGACGGTCGCATACTGCCGCTTGAATCGCCAATTGGCATAATGGTGCTTTCAGGGCCACCGGCGATGCGTGGCGGAAGAATCATTGCCGAATGGAGCGAGGAAAATATTGACAGAATTTACTCGGCCGCAGTTCTCGACTTTACAATGGGTTCTCGGAATCCCTGGATCATGCTTAACGGCGAGCGTAATCAGCTCCCCATGATGCTAAAAACAGCGCTCGAATGTGACATTCCAGCTGGACGCATTGCTTGCGTCGATTGCGGGGCCAGGCCTCATGGAAACACCAAGTCCCAATTCACGGTTCTTAACACCGAACCGCGCATTCTCAACAGCCAAGGTAATGTTGTGGTCATCACCAGTTGGTATCACATGGCCCGGGTGGCCAGGACAATACCTAAAAATGCGCCGGCGAATGAAAACCTGCGCTATTGGGTGTACTCGCCGCAGCCACCTAACAACTTCGTGGTTTCGGACAAGACGATTGAAGGAGAAATCGAGCGTATTCTTAAGTACATTGAAGCGGGCGACCTGGTGGAAATCCCAGAGCCATACTTACCAAAACTCCAGTTTGCATAATGAAAAATCGCTCATTAACCAGTCTCATTTATGGGACTGGTTTTTTATTTGATGGAAGTCCACGGCCAATCCTCGGGCTTTTCACACAAGCCCGCGCGGACCGGGTTGTAATAAATGTAGGTGTATTTTTGGTTAAGAATTCTTTCCGAATAAATGTTGAAGTCGTAGAATGAGGCTTGCCAGATTTTTACAAGCGAATTAGTATGGACTAAACCACGATCAAGCCATTTATAGTTCGCGGGTAGACGCGAGCCCTCGCTCGCGTCTTTTGAATATGGCGAAAGCGAGGGCTTTCGCCTACCCGTTTTTAAATAAAAAGCGATTTCTTTTGCAGAATGGTTTTTTATCGCTTGCATTATTTTCGAAATTGTTAATTTCGGATGTTTCTCCGCATCCCACTGCACAATTAAATGAAGGTGTTCCGGCATCACGCAATAACCTAAAATTTCAAAATTTAACTTCTTTGCATAAAAGTTCAAATCCTCAACCAGAATTTCACAACACTCTTTATTGTCAAAAACTTTTCGGCTTTTATAGGTTTTAGACGTAACAAAATGCGCATAACCTGCTTCGTTAAACCGCGGCAATTTCATTTTTTTGGAAAAAAATACTTCCGACCTACTAATTTCTTTGGCAAATATTCCTGTTTACCCTCCTCTTTATCATAATCATGGCTGTATTTATAACCTTTGTGATAGCCCAAATCTTTCATCAAATCCGTGACCGCGTTGCGCAAATGCAAAGACACGGGCTCATTTAAAGTATCTTTCACGTCTTGCTTGGCGTTCATTAAGCCCATATAGGCCGTGTTGTTTTTCGGAGTTAATGCCAAGTAAACCACGCCGTGAGCCAAATTTATCTGGCATTCGGGATAGCCGATTAGCTTCACGGCTTGAAAAACATTCACGGCCACGGCAAGCGCATTTGGATCAGCCAAGCCCACATCTTCCGAAGCAAAAACCACCATGCGCCGGGCAATGAATTCCGGATCTTCCCCGGCCTCCACCAAACGATTCAACCAATACAAGCTCGCGTCCGGATCTGACCCGCGCATGGATTTAATGAAAGCCGAAATCACATTGTAATGCTCTTCGCCTTTTTTATCGAACATTAAAGCTTTGTGCTGCAAAGCTTCTTCCACGGTCTGGGTTTTAATATGTTTAACGCCTTTTGCGTCTTTGGCTGTGGCTTTGACCGCGATTTCCAGAGCATTTAATAAAGTCCGGGCATCGCCGTTTGATCCGGCCAATAAAACATCTATGCCCTTGGCCTCAAGCTTAATTTTTTCCTTGCCCAAACCTCTTTCTTTATCCAATAAAGCGCGCTTCACAATTCTGGATAATTCCGGAACGCCCAGCCTTTCCAAAACAAAAACCCGGGCGCGGGAAAGCAGCGGCGAAATCACTTCAAAAGACGGGTTTTCTGTGGTGGCGCCTATTAAAGTAATGGTGCCGTTTTCCACATAAGGCAAAAATGAATCCTGCTGGGCTTTGTTCCAGCGATGAATTTCATCCACAAAAAGAATGGTCCGTAAATTCTGGAACTTCCGCCTCTCCAGCGCCTGCTTGACCAACGCCCGTAAATCCGCCAGGCCCGAAGTTACGGCCGAAATTTGTTCAAAATGCGACTTGGTCAGTTTGGCGATAATCCTGGCTAAAGTGGTTTTGCCGCTGCCCGGCGGCCCCCAGAAAATTATGGAAAAAATTTCGTCGTTTTCAATGGCTTGGCGCAACAGCTTGCCCTGGCCGATTATCTCCGTTTGGCCGAAAAAATCCTCCAGTTTTTCCGGCCGCATCCGGTCGGCCAAGGGCGCGTGGCGTCCGAATTCTTTTTCCAATCTTTGATCAAATAAATCTTGAGTTTTGTGGGTAGGCATGTTGTCTTGATTATAATTTATTCCGTAGCTTTTTAACATTGGCCTTTGACAAATTTCCAGGGTTTGCTAGGGTATTTAGATAAAACTAAAAAAATTAAACATGGTTCATGGAGGAAAAATGGAAACCAAGTATGTGATTGTTTTTTTGTTGCCAGAAATTCTGACCAAGCGCATTCTCGCGCTTCGCAAAAATTTTCAGCCCAACGCAGACCCGAGCCTGCCCCCGCACATTACCATCATTCGGCCTTTCAATTTAGGCGCCGAACAACAGGCGGCCCTGCAAGAAATTGCCAGACTTGAGGTCGTCAACTCGGCGGTTAAATACGGCGGAGCCAACACCTTTATGTCTGGGGACCAGGAGAACGTGGTTTACCTCGGCTGCGAAGGCAAAACTCTGCAAACGGCCCAGGACGCGGTTTGCCGGGTGCTGCCTAAACTTAGCCCTTTTCAGGATGAAACCTCAACTTTTCATATTACCGTCGCCAGAAATGTGCTGGGCGAATCACTCGACCAATTGCTGACCGAGTTGACCACCTCTGATTTCAAGGGAAATTTCATACCTCGCCAGTTAAGCGTCTATTGCAAAAATTCCGGGGACAGAGGCTGGCGGACGCTCAACTGATCCTGCCTAATCCCGTCAACCAAAAAACTTGACGGGATTTTTTTAGATTTGAATAATGCGTTCAGTGCCGTCCCATTCGCCAAAAGCTTCTTCTTCAATCTCAACCCGATCCAGTTGGCTTTCCGGAACTTCTTCAATGAACCTGGACGGCCGAGTCAGAATCATCGAGCCAGCGGGATTTAGCAAAAGCGGGTAAGTCAAAGTCAGCCAAGTTTTAGCGCGCGTGACCGCTACGTAAAAAAGTCGCCGTTCTTCTTCAATGCCCATAGGCTCATCCAAGGCCCGCGCATTAGGGAAGCCGCCCTCGGTCAAACGCGGCACGAAAACCGCTTCCCATTCAAGGCCTTTGGCTTGATGCACGGTGGATAAGATAAGCGCGTCATCGTTTTCGGCCGAAACTGCCGCGCCCGCGCTAAATGCTTCCTGCAAACTGACATCCGCCAAAAAAGAATTCAAAGACTTGTATTTTCCCGCAAACAAGGCCAGCTGCTCCAAGTCCTGCAGCCTTTCGTCAGCGTTCGGATATTGGCTCCGCAAATAATCCACATAATCGCTGGTGGCAATAATCCTAATTAAATCTTGGGGGGCGAAAACGGTTTCCCCGGTTTTTTTATCCTTATAGCCGGCGACCAGCATTAAGCGCAAGGTTTTTTGAAAAATTTCTATGCCCCGGTTGGCGCGGCGGTCGACTAATTCCGTAAAGTTAACTTTGGCCAATTCTTTAACCCCAATATTCTTTTCTTGTAACCTTAAAAAAACCTCGGTGGCGGTTTTCGGACCAACGCCGACCTGCAAACCCAAAGCCCGCAACCAGGCGACTTCGTCATTGGGGTTGGCCAAAATTTTTAGGTGAGAAACCACATCCTTTATATGCGCCCTTTCAAAAAACCGCAAACCACCGCGAACCAGGTACGGGATTTCGCGCTTGGCCAGTTCAAATTCAATCGCCTGGGTATGGCTTACGGCCCTTACCAAAACCGCAATCTCGGCTAATTTCATGCCCGTGGCCTGGAATTCCAAAACCCGCTGGGCAATGTATGCCGCTTCTTGATTCTCATCGCGGCAGGGCGCTAATTTTGGCCGCTCGCCGCCCGAACGATTTGGCTTTAATACCTTTTGGTACTGTTCGACATTATAGGCAATCACCGCGTTGGCCACGTTTAAAACTTCCGGAACGGAACGGTAGTTGGTTTGGAGTTTGAATTCCTTGGTTTGGGGAAAATTCTTTGGAAATTCCAGGATATTATTTATATCCGCCCCGCGGAAAGCATAGATGCTCTGCGCGTCATCGCCCACCACCAGTAAATTCCCGTGCTTGTCCGCCAAATTTTTAACGATCTGACCCTGAAGGGCGTTGGTGTCCTGAAATTCATCAACTAAAACATATTGGAATTGCTCTTGCAGCCTTTTCCTGGCTTCAGCGTGGTCGGTCAATAATTTCAGAAACAACACCAACAAATCGTCAAAATCCATGGAATTCTGTTTCTGCTTCCGGGCTTCGTATCGCTTGGCGATCTCCTTAATTTGATCCGCGGCGTGGTTGGAATTCGGCAACTTGCCGGCAACAATTTCGGCCAGATCAGCCTGGGTGTTCCGGACAAAAGAAATTAAATGCTGGACTACCGAGGCCGAAGGAAAACGTTTTTGCCGGGTATCGATGTTTAAATCTGAAAGGCAGGCCGCCACTAGGCTCCGGCTGTCTTCTTCGTCTAAAATGGAAAAATTTGAAGTGCGGCCCACCAATTTAGCGTATTTTCTTAAAATTCGGTTGGCGACATGGTGAAAAGTCCCGCCCCAAATCGGGCTGGGCACATCGCCCAATAATTCTTGGACGCGGACCAGCATTTCCTTCGCCGCCTTGTTGGTGAATGTCACCAATAAAATTCTGTTAGGTGAAACCCCGTGCTCCAAAAGCCAGGCCACGCGGTAGACAATGGTGCGGGTTTTGCCCGAACCTGCCCCGGCTAAAACCAAAACCGGCCCGTCGCCGTTCTGGACGACCGCCAATTGCTCGGCGTTCAATTCTTTGGCGTAATCGATTTTTAAGGGTTTAATCGGGGACTTTTTCAGGACAAACTTTGACATAGTAGAAGTATTTTAGCACGCCCTTCCCTTGCCCAGATAATCATTTTGGAGTCACTTTAATTCTAAATTGACGCTAGCGAATTTTGTTGGTAAATTAGGTTTAACCGACGCCCTCGCTTGTCACCAGACGGAACTAAGCATAAGAACCCGATACTGGACATTGCGGAGGTAAGCCCTATGTTCATTGTCCTTTCCGAGGTCATGATCGCCTAGCGATAGATACCCGCTGGTTGAATATTCGTAAAGAACGATACGAATGCAATCGAGTCGAAAGACTCAAGGCTTTGCGGAAAAAGACCTCCCAAAAATTCCGCCCGTTCATTCTGTTCAAAAATGCCTCTGAAACTTTCAGAGGCATTATTTTGTTTTCATAAAAGACCTCGCGGATTGGGACGCCCGCGATTGAGCAAAATAACTTACTCACCCGCTTTCCGAACGCGGGCGTCCCAGCCCGCGTTCATGGATCCGGTCATTTGTATTCTATTTCCGCAAACTTAGATCGTAACGAATTTCTTCCAGGCGTTTTAGGTTTCTTTTGGCGTCGTCGAATTTCTGGCGGCTTGGGCCGGTTAAGTCGGCTTCGGCCAAGTGTTTAACCACTTCGTGAACGCTTTTATAAATTTCTTCGACCCTCTTAGCATTCCGCTGGGTCGCTTCTAAAATTGCCAACCTCACCATTTCCCCGGTGAAATCGGCTAATGCGCCGACTTTTTGATCGGGCGGCAATTCGGGGCGCTTTGGGAAATTCAGTTTCTTGCCGTTAGCGAATTCCAGAACCAGCCAGGCTTCGCCGTATTCTTCCAAGGCCGCCAAAATATTGCCGTCATTCAAAAATTTCGGTTCGCTTTTGCTTTCGTTTAAAACTTTTTTCAAAATTTTTTCTGCCTCGGCCAGTAATTTTTGCGCATTCTTTGTTTCATACCGGTGGACGGAAAAAATTGCTAATTTGGAATCTTGCAGAGCTTTGCGGGATTCGCTGATGACTTTTTCCCGAAAAGACTTTTGTCTGTCTAGATCTTTTTTTAAGCGCTTAAATAATTTCATTTTCGCTATGATCAAAACCAGCCGCTGGTGTGGGAACTTTCCTTGCCCTCGCTTTCCACGCGGTGGGTGCCGTCGGATTCTCGGATTAATTTAAAATTCAGCCTTTTGCCCTTTATGGTGCCTTCAAAATTCGCCTCCCCGTGCCTTTTGGCGTGCTCGAAAAGAACTTCAAATTCTTCGCTGTCCAATTGTTTAATGGCGTGCAGGCCGTCTGAGTCTCCGTCAATCTGGTGATTATGAATGGTTGGCATAAAATTTTTTGATTATTTTTTAAGCACTTAAAGATTATCACGGATTCACTTTTTGACAAATTCACAAAAATCTGTTATGATTCAAATACTAAAAATAAAAATACAGTGATTTAATGCGCCCTGTGACTTTTATCGCTCAAACTGAAATAAAAAATAAGGTCAGCGTCCACCCAATTTTAGCTTTGGCGATTGTTTTGTTTTGGGCAGGCTTGGCTTCAGCCGTATTTTTTGCGCAAGCCACGAGTCCGGACTTTCAGGCGCCGGAATATCTGGGGCCGACGGTCAAAGCCGCGGTTGATGACGCTACCAATTCCATTACTTTAACCTGGACAGCGCCGGGTGATGACGGCAATACGGGCCAGGCTACCGCCTACCAAATCCGCTACAACACAACTGCGATTTCCGAAGCAAGCTGGGCATTGGCAACCCCGCTAGCCAATCCCCCAACCCCAAAGCCCGCTGGCCAGACCGAAAGTCTGCTGGTTGCCAATCTCCAGCCAAATCAGAATTATTATTTTGCCTTAAAAACCTCGGACGAAGCCGGCAATCTTTCCGCGATATCCAACATCGCTTCCAAAAAAACTGCCGCAGTTTCTTTTCCGCTGTGCGTCGAAAACTGGACCTGCACAGCCTGGACCGCTTGCACAGACGGCCAGCAAACCCGAACTTGCACTGACCAGGCGGCGTGCGGCACGCAAACCAATCAACCGACGCAGAGCCGGAGCTGTTCCGTGGACCAGCCCATGGATCAAAACGCAGATTCGGTCGCGCCGAATTCCGCAATAACCGCCGCGCCCACGGCCACACAAACCCGGCCGACATTCACTTTTACCTGGACAGGGCTGGATGATGTGACTGCGGCCGAGAATCTGAGCTTTAGCTTTCGGCTGGATAACCTGGGTTGGTCAAACTGGACTACGCAAACTTCGATCGTTATTGATAATTTGAAAAACGGCGAACACACTTTTTATGTGCGCAGCCGCGACCAAGCCGGAAACATTGATCCCTCGGTGGCCAGCGTGTCCTTTACTGTGCGCTTAAACACTTTTTTGGTCGCCGCCGTGGAACGCGGCAGTGCGCCTACAATCCGGGTTCAGGATTTCAACGGCGTTTTGCAAAAAGAATTCAGCGCCTTTGAAACCAGCTTTCGCAACGGCATGCAAGTGGTCGCGGGCGACCTGGGCAAAGACGGCCAAAGCGAAATCGTTGTGGCTCCCAATGGCGGCCGCCAAGGCCAGGTGAAAATTTTCCGGCCCGATGGTTCGCTTGTCGCCACCTTTCTGCCTTATGGTCCGGCTTATCGCGACGGGGTTAATTTGGCCTTGGCCGATGTGAACGGCGACAACAGCGCGGAAATAATTGTGGCCAAACAAAGAGGCACGCCGAATGTGAGGATTTTTGGTTTCCGACAAAGCCGCTATACCCAGATTTATAGAGAATTCAACGCCGAAGCTTCAGGTTATCGCAATGGCATCAGCCTGGCCGGCGGAGATTTAAACGCGGACGGCCGGGATGAAATCATTACCGCGCCAGCTGGAACTGGCAGCCGGATGTTGAGGATTTTTCGCTTGCAAGGCACGGGGCTTAGGCAGATCGCGGCGAAAAACAATATTTTGGATTCGGCAAATTCTGGTTTGGAAATTACCACGGCAGATTTGGCCGGAGACAATACTGCGGAAATAATTGTGGGCCCGCTAAGAAACTATGCGCCGATTGTCAGGGTATTTGCCTTGCGCGGCACCAATATCGTAAAACTGCGGCCGGATTACCGCGCCTTCCGAACCGTCGAGCGGGCAGGCGTGCGTTTAAGCGCGGCAGATTTTGATTACGACGGCAAAGCGGATTTTCTGGCCAGCTATGGCGGCACGGTCCAGCCGAAAATCACGGTTTTTAAAAGCACGAATTTTTCCCGTTTGGGCGTACTTAATTTTTTCAGCACACGGGACCGCTTAATCCTTTCGCATGCCAGCGGAACCCAATGAACATTGGTTTAAGGGGGTTGACCCCGCACCACTTTCCGATAAATGGTTGTGGCTAGAGGTTTTGGGTATAGATATCGGTATCGTTTTAGGGCGTGGTTCTTGGTTAATTTTTAAAACCACAACTAAAAACTCACAACGATACTGCTTGCCACAGCTAAAACGACGCCCATTTAAAAAGCGGTGCGGGGTTGACAGCCGCGCCCACCTTAACTTAAGATATATTACTAAACAAAAATTGATATTTTAAAAAACTCTGGAGGTATTGCGTGTCAGAGAATTTTTTGGTTTTTAGCGGTAAAGCGAATTATAAGCTCGCTTCGGCCGTGTCTGAACTTCTCGGCCAACAGATTGGTGACTTGGACAAAGAGATTTTTGCCGATGACGAACCTTGGTACCGAATTCCGGGTTATGCCACTATCCGTGGCAAAAATGTCTTCATTGTCCAATCCACGCCAACTTATGCACCGACCAATTACATTGAACTGTGGGCGTTAATGGATATTATTGAACGGCAAAAACCCAAAAAACTTGTGGTTATAATGCCGTTTATGGGCTTCCGTCGGCAGGAACGGGATAAAGATGGCGGCGAAGCAATGATGGCTAAAATGATGGCCGAAATTACGGTTTCCCGTGGGGCCACTGACATTGTGCTCTGCGATCCGCACGCCCCCGTGCTCTTGGATTACTATAAGCCGGCCCAAACCTATGTAATTGACCCGAATCAACTTTTTGCCGAAGCCCTGAAAGGCACTGATCTTTCCAAATGCGTTGTGCTAACTCCTGATCGCGGTCGGACTTCCACGGCCCGGAAATTCGCTGATGTCTTGGGCGTATCTTTGGTTCGGGTGATTAAAAAACGACCTGAACATGACCTAGCGGAATCCAATTGCATCCAAGAGGATCTGCACGGAAAAATTGTAATTTTCCGAGACGATGAAATCAGCACGGCTGGCACTCTGATTTCGACAGCAAAAGAAATTAAAAAGGCTGGGGCTGATGAAATGATAATTATGGCCACCCACGGCGTTCTGTCTGGCGGGGCCATTCAAAAACTAAAAAGAATGCCTTCGATTACCAAAGTTTTCATCACTGATTCCATTTACCTGCCTTGGGAAAAACGCCTTGACAAAATCCAAGTCTTGTCCTTAGCGCCAATTATCGCAAGCTTGATAACTCAACTTAATGAAAGCTGAACTTTCTAAAACCGCCAGTTTATAAACTGACGGTTTTTTATTTTTATTCGAATTTGGTTTAAGGTTTGAAGGCTTTCAGCAAAACCCTGGCTTTTCGACCAGTAGCTGGTCGTGAATTCCGGACTTGGCGCCCGATAAAAGCCAGCAAGACACTGCTTTTTTGCACATCCGTCTTAAAAAGCGAAAAAACTTCAAGAGCCTTGCCCAGAGCGATATTGCGGCACTCGGGCGAAACCTGGCCTTTGTTGTAGTACACGGCTTTTTCCACGCCTAAAAACGCCTGGAATATCTTGCCTTTAAACTTTGGCTTGCTGGCGGCAATCTTTCCGAGCGCCATTATCGCGTTATTGGCCGTAATCATTTCTTTGCCCTTAAGAAATCCAATCAGCTTTGGCACCAGGCGATCAATTTGACTTTTTGCATCTGCCCGAGCCAGGTTGCCGATGATGATAATCGCCACCCACTTTAAAACCCGGTTTTCCCCGTCTAATAATTTGGTAAATACCTTAAGCTGGGGATACAAACCCTTTGGATTTTTTTCCGACAGGGCAATCGCCTGCTTGGCGCAATGGTATTTGGTTTCCGCATTGTCGGATTTTAGATCTTCAAGGTTTAATTTGCGCATAATACTTGTGCTTATGAACACAATATATCTTATCGCCTTTTGTCCAGCGTTTTTGTTCGCGCTGGAGGAATTTCTTAATACTGTGATCGCGGATAAACTCCAGATTTTCAATCATACTCATCTCGTATTTTGTGTGATATCGCTTGTCTATGTGTTTTAAGCGCTCACAGGGAAACTCATCACACTCGAAACAAAAATTTCCTTTCCGGTTTTTGCACACCCGAATCCGACACTTAATTCTGGTTGCCGGCTTGTTTTTTTCAACCTGCCGGCAGCCAAAACAGTGATTTTTTTCACGTAGGTACGCCATGCACAAGGCGCAGTCCATACCGCAGGGAGCGATAAATTTTTTGGTTATCGGCACAAGCCTATTTCTTAATTAAACTAATTTTTTCCACCCGCGATAGGTTTTTAATCCTGGCTTCGGCCTTGGTTGCCGCCGAGCGAGTGCGGAATTCTTTGTTATAAACCAATTCTACCGGCCGCCGGCTCTTCGTATATTTCGCCCCGAGCATGGAAGAATTATGCTCCCGCAACCTGCGCTTTAAGTCCGTGGTTATGCCCGTATACAGCGTTTTATCTTTACATTTCAAAATATAGAGATGATACATGTCTACCTAATTTCCTGCACTCTCCCCACTTCCCCGGTTTCCAACCTCACTTTAATGCCGTGCGGATGCGTGGGAGAATTGGTTAAGATATCTCTAACAATCCCCTCGGTCAGTCTGCCCGTGGACTGGTCTTGTTTTTGGACAATGGCCACTCGGAGTCCTGGGTAAATATTATTTCGGCTTTGGCCGTTCATAATAAATTAATTCTATGCCCGTTCATATCTCAAAACAAGGCGTGCGTAAAATGGGATACTGAAGACAAGAGATGCCGAAACAAGTTCGGCATGAGGGATATAAAAGTCCCTCATCCTGAATTTATTTCAGGATCTCTTATTATGCATCCCATCCATCGGCTAAATCAGTAAATGACGGGTTTAGACTTTTAATCAAATTCATTTTCCATTCGCGATGCCAATTTTTCAATTGTTTTTCACGCGCCACCGCCTCCATAGCCAGGGAAAATTCTTCGTAATATACCAGCTTAATAACATTGTATCGACTGGTGAATCCGGGTATTTTTTTATGCTTATGCTCCCAAACGCGATGCTCAAGATTACGAGTCGTACCGATATACAAAACCGAATCTGACTTATTCGTCATGATGTAAACGTAATAGGTCACTTTTTATTAATCAAAAACGGCAAAACCTAGGCTCCCAAGAATTTCAGCGCGTGGTACACAAAAAAAGCCGGCCAAACGCAGGCTTTCAAAATACCCAAAACGCCCACCCAAAAACCCGTGGCCGTGGAAATGTAATAAATCACCGCGCCGATGAAGCCCAGGCCGTAAACCGCTTCCCCGCCGCGTTTTGTGACATTGATATCCATCATATTAGTTTAAATCTAGAAATTAGCGATCTTATTCGGAAGTCAGCTCAATGGTCTTAACCAGGTCTGTCCCCAGATAAAAAAGGTATTGATATCGCCCCTGGCCTGGTGGAGAAAAACAACAGAAGCCATTTGACCCGCGTTTGACGTCCAGTTTTTGTTCGCCGGCAAAAATCTTGCCCGCGGCATAGTCATAAGCCTTGATTGTCATTTGGGTTTGGACAGGAAAAGCGTCTGTGGTATTGATTTGGTAAGCCAAATCTTCTTCGCTGTAATCCATTTTGGAAATGCCATAGGCAGCTGATTGGGGCGAGCTGTTTTTCGTGAGCTTTCCGAGCTGGATTGAAGTGAATTTCTCCTTATATACCGGGTCATTCACTTTTTCACCGCCGACACTAAAGCCTTCAACGGCGCTGGCTTGGTTGGTATTAACACTGGCGCCGGCGATCTGTAAGGAATCCAGTAAACGGGTGACAACACTGGCGTATTGGCTGGTGCGGCTGGCAGGCACGGTCACTTCCATCAAGGCCCACCGGGTTTCCGTGCCGGTTGAATTAATTACGAGGTAGCGGGAATAAACCGAAAAAGTGTTAGCGCTGGAAGTGACAAGCATTTCCGTCCGGGCATCGGCTTGGTTTACCCTTTCGTCAACCAAAGTGATATTTTTATTTGCCTGGGATTTGGTTTTGTCATTAGCAACAATAGCGGACATTGAAGTCAGGGTTGTGGATCTTTTTTCTGAAACGGCCAGTACGACCGAATCTGGGTTAGAAGCGTAGTATTTTATTTCATAGCCGTTTCGCTGTTCTTCAGTAAGGGATTTCTGGACTTCAGCCGGGGCAATGCTGGTCCATTCTTTGACCACGACAAAAGTGTAAAGCGGGTCGTGGTTGGCGTAGGTTTCGTAAGTGAGATTCGGTGTCGGCGAGTTAGCCAATGCCGCGGCATTGGCATTGCCAGAGGCCTGATTGATGTTTTTATTTTCAGCGCCTGACCGCGTGCCCAGCCAGTAGGCAACACCGCCGATCGCCAGGGCGGCTATGACGCAAATTATGATGATTAAATTTTTTTTCATATATTTTGGCTCCTCGCTAAATTAGATTGAAAAAATTTTTGGGTTTAAGGCCGGCAACTGATACCAAAGTCAGCAAGTTAATTATGCACCGTCATTTTGGCGCTTTTTGGCCATAAATGCAACAAATCAAAAAGGTCTCGCGCATTTTTAGACACGAGACCTTAGTTATTAGGATATTTTCATTAAGGCAGGTTCTTGAAGGGGGTACAAGCCCGGCCTCTTCAAGTCAATTTGTTCAAGCGTCTCTCGCGTTGCAATGACAAGCGTTGCTTGTCTTGAGTAATACCCCCTAGAAAGCCAGAAGGTATATCTCATTGGCATGCCTTCTTGGGCGAGTTCTGGATCCGTCGAGACTAAATGTTCGGGGGCGCCAGCGAACTGGCCCGCCGTACTAAAGATTTTGTCACTTCGGCTGGGATCAAAATCCCCATAATGAAAGCTAAATATAAGTTCACATCCCATGGCCAGGAGCAGTTCGTTAAGATGTATTCGGCTGCGAATTTCGTCCAAAGCCAAAGCGAGGGCATGAATCTCTTTACCAGAATACCCTTCCCGATCAGCCACAAGCGTCAGGCAAACATCTTTAGTCAGCTCTTCAGAGCGATCAATCAGGAATGCCAATATTTGCTTTGTGAGTGGGATGTCAGTCCTAGTGACAAAAATTAAATACTTTAGTGCTGCTATCTGTCTTGCTGTAACCACCTGAAAAATCCTCCTTTAAAGGTACTTTTTAGTCTATTTTCTCTTTTTAAGTTTCAAATGAATTTAACACGGTTATTATTTTATGTCAAGCGCCAAAGAGACGCCCTGATGTCAAGCATTGGAGTGTGACCCGTTAAGTTGTCAAGGCTTAGGTCGCTTTGTGTAATGGTGCCCCCATGAGGAATTGGACCTCAATCTCAGGCTTCGGAGGCCTACGCTCTATCCGTTGAGCTATGGGGGCTCTAAAAAATTATTCCCCTCTTTCTTTCAAAAACTGGCTGACCGCACCCACATCTTCGGGCGAGCCGAAATCTTTCCAATAGTCCTGAATGGGCTGGATGAAAACCTTGTTCTGTTTGGCTAATTCGGTCACGGCGTCGGTCAGATACAATTCGTCTTTGGGCGGCGTGGGTTTGACTTTTTCACAAGCTTCAAAAATTTCCTGGGTAAAGGCAAACAAGCCAGTGTTAATCAATTTCGAACCCACATCATGATCGGGTTTTTCAATGATTTCTTTCAAGCGGTTGTTCTCGCCTGGAATCAAGACGCCGTATTTCTGCCAATTCTCGTGCGGCAGAGCGCCGACATAGCATTTGCCGTCATCATGGTTCATGGCATTTAAGTCCCGCACCGAATACAGGTTATCGCCGTAAACCGCTAAGAAAGGTTTACCGTTTACGGCTTCGCGCGCTGCCAAAACCGGCACGGCCGTGCCGTATTTGTCTTCGCCCATGATGGCGAACTGATTTACAATCGTGAGCTTGTGCGGATAAGTTTCGGCAAACTCTTCGATGTGCTGGCGCAAATGCCCGACCACGACGATTAAGTCATCAAAGCCCGCCGCGCGCAAATTTTCCAGCAAGTACCACAAAAAAGGCTTGCCGTTCACATCAATCATGTGTTTGGGCTTGTCCTTAGCCAATTCTTTCATGCGCGTGCCTTTGCCAGCCGCAGAAATCACCACGGTCCGGATCATAATTTTTTAAATAAATTTCTAACTTTTAAAAGTCTATACCACCCCAGTTTGATTGGCAACTCGTAGGCATCGAGGTAGGAAACCACTCGGCCGCCAAAACCCTGTTTGAACCGGGTTATGCCTGCCCAGCTGGCACCCGCGCTGGTTTGGCGCTGTCGGTTCTCGGTCTGAACGCCGAAAAAGTCGTACCAGTTTTTGCCCGCGCCTTGCGCGTCCAAGATCTGCCGCCACTGCAGCAAATGCGGAGCCATCAGGTTCCTAAGTTGATTGCTGGAAGCGCCATGCAGATAAGTCGCGGTGTCGGCATAGGTTATGACGATATTCGCGGCAATGGGTTGATCCTCAGAACTGGCCAAATATACCTTCAGCATTTCTTCCGGCAGAATTTCCGCCATTTTTTCGTAGTAATTTTGGGTGTGGCTTAAAAATTTGTCCCGCGCCGAAGTTTCCGCATTGATTTTCAAAAAAATTGGAATCTTTGCCTTAGCCGATTGGCCGGAAAAACTTTCCACGCTAACGCCTTTTTTTTCAGCCAAGCGAATGTTGTACCGGGTTTTTTCGTGCATTTTTTGCATAAGCGCTTGGGCAGAAGGCTTTAAATCCAAAATTAAAGTGTCGATTGGTTGAAAGGCTTTGGTTATAACTAATTTATTTTCCGCGGCTACGGGCTTGAAAACTGACTCCTGGTTTTTTTCAAGACCTGGTTCAATGTGGAAATACAGGCATTGGCGGGACCGGGCTTCCGCTGCCAAAGTTTTAACCAACAAGCCCAGAGCTTCCGCGTAGACTCGCGGACTTAAATTAAAATCAATCACGGGCCCGGAAAAAACCGTTAAGGTCTTTTGTCCAAAGCGCCAGGGTTCGATTAAAGCCAGGACCAGCCCCACAATTTTTTGGTTTTGGATTGCCGCAAATCTTAAAACTTCCGTGCCCCGGGCTTTTTGAAATTCGCCCCAAGCCCAAGACTGCTGGAACGGTGCCTGCCTTATCCGGGTTAAAAAACTTTCCCAAAGCTCTTGGTCTGACCAGAGTTGCGCTTCCATATTATTTGGCCCGGCCGTGGCTTTTTAAAACCGCTTTAATTTTGGCGGCCGGATCTTTGAGTTCTTTGGGCAAAGCCTGCAGCGCTTTTCGGGCTTCGGCGCTGGTATAACCCAATTGCTCCAAAGCCGTCACTGCATCCGCATCGTCATTTGTCTGGCTTTGGGTTAATTTGTCCGCGCTGACCAAAAATTGCGAATCCAATTTACCGTTCAGTTCCCGCACAATCCGCTCCGCGGTTTTGGGACCAATGCCCGAAACTTTGGTCAGCATCCCAATTTCATTCGCTTGCACGGCCCTGACAATATCCGAAACGCTGGCCCGGGATAAAACGCCTAAAGCGGATTTTGGCCCAACGCCATTGACGCTCAGAAGCTTTTCAAACATGTCCCGCTCTTCGCCAGTCAAAAATCCATACAGCTCTTGGGCGTCTTCGCGCTGGTGATGATGCGTGTGCAGACCACGGATTTGGTTTAATTCCAAACTGGCCATGGTTTGCGGGGTCACGAATACGCGGTAGCCCACGCCATTGGCTTCCAAGATTACGGATTTCACCGTCAAAGCCGTAATTTGCCCGCGAAGAAAAGCGATCATAAGTGATTAAAGTATAGCATTTTGGAAAATTGACAAGTTTTCCAAAAAATTTTAAGGTTAGCCGAAGGCATTTTTGCCTAAACCTTAAAAATCGAAAAAGCAAATTAAAAAATTAAGCAAGCCTTAAAAAATAGGCCAAAAACCCATAAGGAGGAAAAATGGCTAAAGTAAGGGAAAATTCTGCCAACCTTAACCTGTTTCAGGTTTTGCTGGGAGTCGCCACTGGCAGCTTGCCGGCATTCGATTTCGATGTTTTTGTCCAAGCTCACCCTTGGGTCATTGATTTGGTTGCCGCGGCAGGCGAAGCCGGAGGCTTTACGCCAGAAGTGATTTTCGGCAATGTGCCCGAGGCTTTACAAAAAACCGCCGGACCCGAGGAATGCATTCATTTGTTGGAATTTATGACCAGCTTTTCGGAAAGAAAAGGCTGGCCGGCCTTGCCCACGCTTTTCGGCGCCAAAACCCTGAAGCGAAAACCCAAAAGACCCAAAACCCGAAAACCGCGAATTCCCAAAGCACGTTTCAAAAAAGCCAGGTCGAATCGCAGGCCCAGCCCAACTTCGATGACTCAACAGATTTTGGCTTTTGTGAAAAACACCATAACTGCCAAGGAGCTTTTTGCCAAGCATGGCACGTATTCGCAGGTAGCTGAATATCTTAGCCAGAAGCTCGGCGTAGATATCAAACCAGGAACCTTGCGCAGCATTCTCCAGCGCAATCTGAATTTTCGTCTGGGCAGAGGCCAAAGGCCAAAAGATGAAATCGCACGGCAGCAAAAAACCAAAGTTGCGTCCGGACGCGGAACAGAACCCAAAAAGCCGCGAGCCAGAAGGGGCTTAACCGGACCGGACAGGCTTTTTGCCATGCCGAAATTCCAGGCCCTAGCCGAAGCTACGGGTAGCAATTCAGGAGCCGTGCAATGGCTGAAGCAAACTTATCAACTGACCGGCAACCAAACCAAAGCCGCAAAGGCGATGGAAAAATTCGTGGTCCGCGACAAGGGCATCAGAGGTTTCAAAATCAGCCAGCGTGAATTCAGTGGCCTGCTCAAACTCGCAGGCATACCCGCACTACACCCGGCCATCAGACGGCCGAAGTCTAAAAACGCCTAAACCAAGGAGGAAAAGTGGGAAACAATTATGAATGGCTTTGGTTTAGGCAAATGCTCGAAGCTCGGAACATAAACCCTCGCTCGGTAAAGCCCGAAACCAAAACCCGGGCCGAATCCCGGCTTTTGGACAACGGCAATGTCGGTTTAACCGTCAATGAAATTATGAAGCTATACAGGGCTTCAAAAAATTCTTGGCGCCGGGTGGCCAGGCAGTTTGGCGTGAAGCTAAACCGGCTGCGCGAATGGGTAAATGCGCACCAAGCCGAATTTGTCAGCCTGGGCTTTACTGGGGAATTGGCAAAATTGTTAAAGCCTTCCGGGGCCAAGACAAAAAAGCCAAGACCTTTAAGCAAGGTAGCTAAAGCCATGCAGAATTTTGTCGGCAGGTTTAATTCTGAAGAATTCGCCAGAGTGGCTTTTCGGCAGCTGTTGATGCAGACCGGCAGTGACCGGGCTTTAAGCCAGCAACTGGCAACCGAACCTTATAATTATTCCTTATCGCCTTTCGATATTGGGCAGTGGCGAAAAAAATGGAACATTGCGCCAGTCGGCAAGGGTCACAAATCCGGAGCTACCAACAAAAGTGCTGGACCGACTGGACTGGCCCAAACTAATCAGCCAGGACCGTCCCAATGGGGCTTAAGTTCAGAGCAATACCAGAAGTTTATGGAACTCTGCAACCAACGCAATGTCCAACCTATGCAATTGTTAGTCGACTTGGAAACCGAGAAAGATACGGATTTGCTCCAGGTCGCCCAATATCTGTTTGAACAGGGCGTGCTTACGGCCAATGATCCTATACAGTATCTTCGCCTACACCGGGCGATACAGAAAAGTTAAACCTTTAAACCCCGCTTTTTTAAAAAAGCGGGGTATTTATTTTAGGAAAAAGTGGTTGTCGTAATTGTCATTGCGACCGGAAGGCGCCACGGGTGCCTGGAGCGGACGAATCTCGGTATATTTGTACGGAGTTGACCTTTGGAAGTTTTTAAGTTAGGTTAATTTAAACAAAACTCCTACCCGAAAATCGGACTTTAACAAACAACCAGACAAAAAAGGAGGTGGAGATGGGTCAGTTTTCCGAAAACGGACATTTTTCCGTTTGGTTTTTCTTTGAGGAATTAAAAAAACTTTTTCCTGATGTCTCAAGTTATTCCCCAAATAATTTCTGGCCCCGGGTCAGAAAAACCGACTGGTTAAAAACTTTGCTCACATCGGGCGACGGTCGCACCCTGACACCGACGAAAATCATGTCGATGAAAGATTTTTGGCTTTATGCCAAAAAGCATGAATGGTGCCTGGAATTTTTGGAAGAAACCGAAAAGCAAAATGGCTTGATTCTAACGGAAGATCTTGAGCGTCTGCTACCTGACGCGTACTTTTACCTGCACAGCCGCAAACACTGGAACATATTTAACCAGGCCTTGGAGTTTTTCTTTTGGCAGTTAACGGCGGAAAAATTCGCGCGTTTTAAAATCCTGGTCGATGACGGAAAATATTACCCGCAGACTGTCAGGGGGTTTTTGCCGCCAGGTTTAAAATTTCATTACTTTGCAAGATGCCCAAAAGGGCCGCTGCGCAACGAGGTGAAAAAAGCCTTTGGCCGATATTACCTGCCTTTGGTCAAAAACTTGGCCGGCCGCATGATTTTAGGCTTTCCGCCCCAAACTGAATTAGCGGATCTTGTTCAAGTTGGATTTCTGGGGCTTTACAAAGCGCTGGACGAATATAATCCAGAGCTTGGCGTAAAATTTGAAACTTACGCCACCTATCGGATTCGGGGCGAGATTTTGGATTACCTACGAGAGCTGGATTGGGTTCCGCGGGGGGTAAAATCTCAAAATCGGAAATTGCAAAACAAAATTCGCGAACTTGAACAAAAATTCGGCAAATCGTCCAGTTCTGAAAAGCTCGCCCGGACTTTGGGGGTGGAGCTTAAAGACCTGCAGAAAATGTTGGCAGATTGCCACTACAGCGGTGTTATGCATTCGCTGAACGAAGGGGTTTGGAGCGAAGACGATAAGCGCGAAAGGATTGATTTAATTGAGGATTTGCTGACACCCACGCTTTTGGAAACCATTGACCGCCAAAAGATTTACGAATTTTTAAAAACCGCGATTGCCAATGAGCTTAGTCCCCAGCAGGCAACCGTGATTAGGTATTATTACTGGCACGAGCTTCGCCTGAAAGCGATCGGCAGATTGCTAAAGTTGTGCGAATCTCGCGTTTCCCAAATTCATACCCGCGCCATTCATATACTTCGCTGTTTGATGTATGACCAATTCGGATTTCCTGTGCCCCAACCCGATGGCCAGGGCGGCTGGGATTTCAAAAAAACGCCTTTGCCTCCACGTTCTTTATCCAACCGTTAGCTAAAAATTTGCTAAAAGCAAAGCAAGCTAACAGTTTTTGTTTTTGACTTGGGCGAAGTTGACTTTAAAGGGTTTTTAAAGTAGGTTGGGTCTAATAAAAAGCGAACAAAAATTGTTGTTTAACAATTCAAAATTGGGAGCGATATAAGGTGAAAACTCTAAAAAACCAAATTTCCAGACCTTCGGTCTGGTTTTACTTTTGCCAGCTAAAAGCCCGTTTCCCGGACCCGGCCAGTTTTTCGGAAAAAGCCCTCTGGGCGTTCTTGAAAGACTGCGTTTGGTTTGCGAATCTGCTGGCCTGTTCTGGGCCGCCAGTTGAGCTTAAGGCCCAAAAACTTTCAGCACGGGATTTTTGGCAATACGTAAAAAAACACAACTGGGCTTTGACGCTACTGGAAAAACTAAAAAGCCGAGGTGAAACAAATTTGCAGGGTCTTAAAAAAACTTTGCCGCCAAGCTTTTTTAAGACCAGTCCCCGGCCAAATTGGCTTAAGCTCCAGCAGGCCTGGGATTTTTTTCTCTGGCAAAATGCGGGCGAAGAACTAAAAGTCCTAAAAATCCGCGACAAGCAACCAACCTCGGCCGGCCAAGCTCCTGTAAAAATTCGAAATTTGGCGCTTAGGCCGGAAATCGCCGAGAGTCTGCAGCATTATTGCTTGGAACACAATACCACCTTGCCACAAATTTTCCACCGCATAGTCGAATACCAAAAAATTGGAACCGAAGCTCGCGCGCTGGGCATTTCCGAAGGAATTTTTGAGGAATTACTCAAGCAATTCGACGGCTTATGGATTGGCAGCGATGCTTTGCGCCAGATCGAAACTTTCTGCAAACAGCGCAACTGCTTGATGTCGGAGTTTTTTTGCCAGGCGGCCACGAACGACATTGCGACGCAGGCCAAGCGAATTGGCATCTTGCCGATAATTTATGCGCGCTTGCTGAATTTCTTCCAAAGTGCATCAAAATCCAATTTGACACGGGTGTAAAAACCCCAGAAAGGAGGTGAAATGACCGGGCTCAAGTTTTTACGCTTGCTGCTGGAGCAAATGCAGATTTGCGACGCGACAGAGCTGCTTAATTTCTGTCAGCGCAACAACATCGCGGTCAACTTAAATTCCGAAAACATTCAGAAAATCCCGTCGCTGGTCAAAGAAATTAACGAAGATCGGTTCTGGCAAATCGCCGGCGAAAGGCCTTGGCTGCTGAACTTGTTTCCTTTCAATGGTCAGCCCAAAACCTGGGCATGGTCAGAGTTTTGTCAGCTGGTGCCAAGAGACTGGAAAATCAAAGCCACGCTTCTGCCGACCGCGCTTTTTTGGGAAGTCTTGGAAATTTTCGTCTGGTGGTTCTTTGCCCCAGTTTTCAGCAACCTTCAGCTCGACCTTCAGGATACGCTAGCCGTGTCCAATCGGGCTGACGCTGAGAAAACCAAAAGGAAATTTCTGGCAATCGCCAGTGAAGGACAATCCTTGGATATCTACCTGCGGCAAATCGGTCAAATTCCACTGATAACGCAAGCCGAAGAAATCCGGCTGGCAGAATCAATCCGCCAAGGCGACCGGCTGGCAGAATGGAGTTTGATCCAAGCCAATCTTCGCTTTGTGGTTTCCGTGGCTAAGTATTACCAAAACCGGGGCCTGGATTTAGCTGACTTAATCAATGAAGGCAATCTGGGGTTGATCAAGGCTGCCAAAAGATTCGACGAAACCCGTGGCTTCCGATTTATTTCTTATGCCGTCTGGTGGATTCGCCAAAGCATTTTAACGGCCTTGGCGGAAAACTCCCGGACCGTGCGCATTCCCCTAAACCGAGTTGGCGCTCTGACCAAAATCAACCAAGCCAAAGCTGAAATTGAACAAATTCTGGGGCGCGCGGCTTCGGTGGAAGAAGTCGCCCAAGCCGTGGAGCTTGCCGAAGTAGAAGTCGTAATGACTATGGAACTGAACAAGTCCGCAATTTCATTGGATGCGCCGGTAACCGAAGATGGTGATGAGTCTTTATCCAATATCCTCCCTGACGAAAAAACAGTATCGCCTCATAAACCGGCATTGCGCACTAGTTTAACCCAAGAAGTCGTTTGCGTCTTGGATACTTTAACCCCACGGGAAGCCGAGGTTATTAGTCTGTACTTTGGCCTAAACCAAGAAGTAGCCCTGACTTTGGAAGAAATCGGCGCGCGCTTTAGTCTTACGCGCGAAAGAGTCCGGCAGATTAAAGAAAAGGCTTTGCGCAAACTTCGAAAACCCAATCGGTCTCGGAATTTGCAAAGCTACTGGTTAAATTCTGACGCTTAACAACCGCTGTCTATTTAAAATAACAGCGGTTTTTATTTTTTAAAAAAATCCTCCTGTTAAAAAATCTAACAGGAGGATACCTAATGCCCAAAGGCGCTAGTTCGTAAAATCGCTTTCTGCCGCTAAAATCCGGCTTAGACGCTTTTCCAGTTTTCCCGGCGGGCTATCCATAATATCACCGGCATTGAAAACGGTTTGCCTGTTTGGCCGAGAACCTAATTTGCCCCTAGTCGACGGGTGATTCTTTTTCTTGTGGGTCAAATTATATTGCCTTTGGTATTCCTTGGCCTTTTGCTTGTGCAATTGATAATAGCGCCGCTGGTACTCGCGTCTGGCTTCGGGCGTGGATAATTTACCCTTGTGTTTTCGCCTCTTGGGCTTTGGCAAAAGAACCGTTCCTGTTTTTTCAACTAACATTTTTATCTCCGTTTTTTGGAAAATCTTGGGTTTTTGGGTAATTTTAACTTACACCCTTTAACTACTAAAATTCAAGCCGCCGCGGATTCAAAATCCCATCCGCGTTAATGCTATAGTATGTCTGCTTATGAATTTCAAGTTACGCGCGCTATTTAAGCCCACCGGCGACCAACCGCAGGCTATTGAAAAGTTGGTAAAAGGCCTGAAATCGGGCTACACCGGCCAGACGCTTTTAGGCGTGACTGGCAGCGGCAAGACTTTTACCATGGCCAAGGTGATTGCCGAAGCCCAAAGGCCCACCCTGATTATCTCCCACAATAAAACCCTGGCCGCGCAATTAGCCAGTGAATTTGAGGAATTTTTCCCCCAAAACGCCGTGCACTATTTTGTTTCCTATTACGATTACTACCAACCCGAAGCGTATATCCCCAAAACCGACACCTACATCGAAAAAGAAACGGACATCAATGAAGAAATTGACAGGCTGCGGCACGCCTCCACCCAGGCCATTCTTTCCCGCCGGGATGTGATTATCGTGGCTTCGGTTTCCTGCATTTACGGCTTGGGTTCGCCCGCGGAATACCAAAAAGGCGTTTTGGCTCTGAAAAAAAGCCAAACGCTAAAACGGCAGGCATTATTGAACAAACTGATAGCCATGCAATTCGAAAGGCGGAACCTGGACATTTGGCGCGGGTCTTTCCGAGTCTTGGGCGAGGTGGTGGAAATTTTTCCGAGCTTTTCTGAAGACCGGCTTTACAAAATTTATTTTTTCGGCGACGAGATTGAAAAAATTGAAGAAGTTGATGCCTTGACCGGCAAAAACGCGTCGAAATTGGAAAGCGTGGATATTTACCCGGCCACCCAATATGTGACTGACCCCGGAGGGATGGAACTGGCCTTGGCCAAAATAGAAAAGGATTTAAAAGAACGCTTGGCGTGGTTTAAAGCCAACGATAAATTATTGGAAGCCGAGCGGTTGAAGCAAAGAATCAATTTTGATTTGGAGATGCTACGGACCGCGGGCTTTGTTTCGGGCATTGAAAATTATTCCCGGTATTTTGACGGCCGCCAACCCGGCACTCCGCCTTACACTTTGATGGATTTCTTTCCAAAAGATTACCTCTTATTTATAGACGAATCCCACATGACCGTGCCGCAGATCGGCGGCATGTATGAAGGCGACAAAGCCCGCAAAAAAACTTTAATTGATTACGGCTTCCGCTTGCCCGCGGCTTACGACAATCGGCCTTTAAAATTTACGGAATTTGAAAAAAGGATAAACCAGGTAATTTTTGTTTCCGCCACGCCTCGGGAATATGAAAAAGCCCATAGCCAATCCGGCAAAGCCGGATCCGGCTCTGCCGGACAAATTGTCGAACAATTGATCCGGCCCACGGGCTTGCTGGATCCCAAGATTGAAGTCAAGCCGACCAAAAATCAAGTTGACGACTTGCTGGAACAGATTCGAAAACGCGTGGAAAAAGGCCAGAGGGTCTTAGTTACCACTTTGACCAAAAGAATCGCCGAAGACCTGACCGAGTATTTAAAGGATTTGGACATTAAGGTTGAATATCTACATTCGGATGTGGAAACTTTTGACCGCTTGGAAATTTTGCGCACCTTGCGCACCGGCGAAATCGATGTGGTGGTGGGCATCAATCTTTTACGGGAGGGCTTGGACTTGCCCGAGGTTTCTTTGGTGGCTATTTTGGATGCGGACAAAGAGGGTTATTTACGTTCTGACACCGCTTTGATCCAAACCATGGGTCGGGCCGCCAGGCATGTTGAAGGTAGTGTGATTATGTACGCTGACCGTGTGACAAAATCCATGCAAACCGCGATTTCGGAAACTTTACGACGCCGAAAAATTCAAAAAGCATACAACCAAAAACACAACATTACGCCCAAAACCATAATTAAGGCTATTCGGGAATCCCGCTTAGCCGGCAAAAAATCCGAGGAGGAAAAAATAATCTTTAATCCGCAAAAAGTTCCGAAAGAAGAAATTCCTTATGTGTTGAAAGATTTGGAAAACCAGATGAGTCTGGCCGCGCAAAATTTGGAATTTGAAAAAGCCGCGAATATCCGGGATCAGATCAGGTTATTAAAACCCGAGGAAGCGAACCGGCGCCGACCCAGGCGCAAAAAATTTAAAAGGTGAATTATGAAAAAAATCGTTGTCACCGGAACTTTTGACCATCTCCACCCAGGCCATCTTTTCCTATTCAAAAAAGCCAAAGCTTTGGGCGATTATTTGACCGTGGTTGTGGCGCGTGACAAAACCGTAAAAAAAGTAAAAGGTAAATTGCCCTGGCAACCAGAGCGCTTCCGCTTGAAAATGGTCAAAAGGGTTAAATGGGTTGATCGCGCCGTGCTGGGCAAGTTAGCCAAAGATAAGCTGAAAATCATCAAAGAATTAAAGCCCGATATTTTAGCCTTGGGCTATGACCAAAGGGCCTTCACCCAAAACCTCCGTCGGGAACTAAAAAAACGAAAACTACTAACCCGGGTCGTCCGCCTGCCGGCTTTTCAGCCCAAAAAATACAAAAGTCGGTTGCTTAAAAGGCTTGCGAAAAAGCAAAAAGCATGATAACTTTTTTAAATCTAATTAGCTAAAAATTCAAACCTGAATATGCCCATCAAGAAAGCTTCCATCAAACACGCCCGGCAAACAATTAAACGCACGGCGGCAAACCGCCAGCTTAAAAATGAGCTCCAAGCGGAATTGAAAAAAGCCCGGAAATTGATTGTCGGCGGTAAAAAAGACGAGGCCAAAACTCAAATCTTAAAGGTCGCCAAACTGTTGGATAAGGGCGCGCGGAAAAATATCATCAGCAAAAACACGGCCGCCCGCAAAAAATCCCGGCTGGCAAGAGCCTTAAACAAAAAGTAATTTTTTAACTAACCACACAAACCCGGGCAATGAAATTTGCCAGGGCGATTTCGGGTTCAATCTTTCCAGTCTTCATCTCTATATCCAATTCAGTCAACTGGATGAATAATTTTTTCAATTCACCTGGCTGGAAACGCTTAACCGACATCACTGCCTTTTGAGCGACGAAAGGATGTAAACTGCTTTCCTCGGCAATCGCACCCGGAGCCAGGCCCTGCTTCACGCCCTCTTCCACCATTACCAAGGTCCGGACCTGGCGAATCAACATTGAGTGCAAAACCAGCGGGTGGACACCCAGATTCAATTGCGATTGGAAAAGCGTCAGGGCTTCGGCCAGATTCCGGGCGCTCAAGGCGTCGGTAAAATGAAAAATATTTTCATCCATTGGCAGCTGGGTCCAGGCATTCACGGTTTTTAAATCTATAGGTCGGTCGCCGGCAGCAGCTCGCCCGTCAGCACCAGGCGCAGCCGTGGCGGATGCGGCCACTAATTGGGCTAAAACATTACTCAAAGCCCATAAGTCTGGCCCGAGATTATTTGCCAGCTGCATTACCGCGTCTGGCGCAATGCTTCCGCCCAGCCGTTTAACTTCCTGCCGGATCCAGGCCAATAACTGCGCTTGGGCCAAGGGCTCAAAAACTTCTACTTTGGCGTGTTCCGGCCAACTGACTTTTACGGCCGGGGTTTTGAATTTTTTTGCTTTTAAAGTTGATTTTGATTTTTTAATTTTTTCTGACTTGCCTGAACCCGCTTGTCTCGCTTTGCTCGAAGTGGCGGACAGGTCTTTACTCTCCCAGCACAAAATAACCGCGTCGGGAAAAGCGTCTGCCGCCAACCAGTCATTAAATTTTTCCTGCTCTACTAACGCTGCCGTAGAATAAAAGTCATACAAAACCACCAGCCGTTTTTTGGCGAACATCCCGGTCTGGCCTAGGCTGTTCCGTATTTGCGCCAAATCAAAAGGGGTTTGGTAAGCAGTGATATTCGCGCCCAATGGATCATACTTCTTTTTAAAGCCCTCGCGCAAAGCCTGCAGTCTCTTTTTAGAGCGAAAAGTGTCTGCGCCGTGGAGAATAATCAAATCCATAAGCGCATTTTAGCACGCCTACAAACTTAACCGCTAACTGTGGTTCGTCTTTTTTTATTAACCTCCCCTAAATCCCCTTCTTGGTAAAGGGGGTGGTTTTACCGAAACTCCTCCCCTTACGAATGGAATTTTATTGTTGTCATTCTGAGAATCTACCGTAGGTAGGCGCGGTAATCTTTTGTTAAGTTGACAAACAAATCTACTACAATTAAGCTGGTTAAAAATATCGCTACTTAAAAAAGACTAAAGTAAAATTCAGGAGGTTATTAATGATCGAAAAAAATTTAACTGCTCAAGAAAAATTTCAAAGAATACAGCTTCTGCGTCATCTGGTCAAGCCCGCAATAGCTTTGCTTCAGAAAGAACAACGCTTTTCCGATGGAACCACGCGTCTTGGGTGCTTTGTGGGGTATATTGGCGGTGGAAAAAGTCATACTATTTTTTTCACTGAAAAGGGAATTGAAGTTTGGTACAATGACAAGCATCCAGCAGGTTTTGATTTTAATACTGCTGAAGTGTTTACCGAAAAACACGCCGAAAACATTGATATAGATGATCGGCTACGAGAATATGTAAACAACATCTTTGGACAACTTGAGGGAGCAGTAGGCTTAGCTAGTGATCAATTATCAAAGGTTACAAAAGCCAGAGAAGAGTCTTTCAAGGAACTTCTCAGGCACTATGCTTGGCTGACCAGTAAACCGGCTGACTCTCAACTCTGGAGTTAAATTGACTAATGAATCTTTAAAGGCGAGCCACTTGGGTTCGCCTTTTTTCTGTCATTTCGAGAGGGTGTCCTGAGCAAAGTCGAGGAACGGGCGAGGGAGCTCTGCGCTTAGCAATCGCGGCGGGGTAGGGGTTATTAGGGGCCTAGGGGGCGGCCTTCGAAACGGAGTTAATCCCGCACTTGTTGCGGGAAGCCCCTGGCCCCTAATAAAATAAATCGTGACTTAACAATAAAATCTGACTCAAAGATTAAGTCGTATTTGTTTTATATATAAATCCTGAAATAAATTCAGGATGACATTAATAAAAAACTTTCTTTAAAGACTTAATTTTTCCATTTCCTCCCAATTCTCCCCCGCCTTTACCTCAACGGCAATCGGAACTTTTAGCTTATAAACATTGTCCATGGTTCCACGAACGAATTTGGCAACTTTATCTACCTCTGAGTCTGGAGTTTCAAAAACCAGTTCGTCGTGAACCGTCAATATCATTTTGGTACGGGGGCTAATTTTAGCCAGGCCTTTGTCAACTTCAATCATGGCCAGTTTCAACAAATCCGCGGCCGTGCCTTGGATGGGAAAATTAACCGCCATTCTTTCGGCCGCGGCTCGGACTTGGGGCATGGAAGAATTCATCTCCGGCATAAACCTTTTGCGGCCGAAAAGGGTTTGCACATATCCGGTCTGGCGCGCCAAAGTTTTAGTCACTTCCAAAAATTTCTGGACATTCGGCCGGGTTGCGAAATACCGGTCGATGAAATCCCGGGCATGTTGGGTGCTGATTTTTTTCCGGCTGGCCAAGCCCCAGATGCCCATGCCATAAAGCACGCCGAAGTTCACTTCTTTGGCCGCGTCCCTCTGCTCATCGGTGATTTTTTCCGGGGGCACGCCGAAAATTTCCGCGGCCGTGGCGCGATGAATGTCAGCGCCGGCCTTGAAAGCTTCAATCATCTGTTTTTCATCGGCCAAACTAGCCACAATGCGCAATTCAATTTGGGAATAATCCGCGGAAATCAGCTTGTAGCCATCTTCGGCGATAAAAGCTTTGCGAATCTGTCGGCCAAGTTCAGTGCGAATTGGGATATTCTGCAAATTCGGGTTAGAGCTGGAAAGCCGGCCAGTGGCCGCGACGGTTTGATTAAAATCTGTATGCACCCGGCCAGTCGGTTTTTGAACCAATGCCGGCAAGGCGTCAATGTAGGTGGACAAAAGTTTTTGCAGCTCCCGGTAATCCAAAATTAAATCAATTATCGGGTGCAGCCCTTGGAGTTTTTCTAATTCCCCGGCAGCCGTAGAAATTCCGGTTTTAGTTTTCTTTATGCCCTGGACAGAAAGCTTCAAACGGTTGAACAAAACTTCCTTTAATTGTTTGGGCGAATTGACATTCAAATCCTCGCCCCCGATTTTTTTAATTCGGGCTTCCAGTTGTTTTAGCTGGATGGTTAATTTCCGGCTTAAACTTTTCAAAAATCCGGAATCGATCTTCACGCCGTTAAGCTCAATTTTCTCCAATACCGGCAATAAAGGCATTTCAATCTCCTGAAATAATTTTATTAACTTTTGCTGCTCAAGCGCTGATGCGAATTTTTTACACAAACGCAAGGTGTAGTCCGCGTCTTCACCGGAATACTCCGCGATTTGCGGGGTCGGAACTTGGCTCATGTTCAACTGTCCTTTGCCTTTTTTGCCAATTAAATTTTCTATGGGGATCATCTGGTGGCCGAATTCCGTAAAAGCCAGGGTATCCAAATCGTGGCTGCGCGAGCCCGCGTTCAATAAATATGACGCCACCATGGAATCAAAATCCTGATTGGCTAGTTTAATCCCGGCCAATTCCAAAATTTTGGCGTCATATTTCAAATTATGCCCCCATTTTTTAATTTTTTGGTTTTCAAGAATCGGTTTTAGTTTGGCTAGCCATTTCTTGTTGGTCACTGGCACATAAAAAGCCTTTTTCGGCAGCCAGGCAAAACTGATGCCCAGCAATTTCGCGTCAAAAACATTCAGGCTGGAAGTCTCCGTATCCAAAACCAAAAAATCCCGCGCCTTTAGTTCGCTCAAAAGTTTCTTAAAATCAGCTTCGGTTTCAACCAGCTTATAATCCACTTTTTCCTTGGCTCGCCCGATTAAAACTCCTTGGTCAGAAGTTTTGCGGCTGACCTCGGCCAGTTCAGCTTCGGGTTCATTGACCAATTGGGTGATTTTGCCGACTAAGCTTTTGAATTCCCATTTTATGAACAAATCGTGGAGCTTTTGGGCGTCGGCATTTTTTACTTTTGACGCGGCCAAGTCGAATTCCAAAGGCACATCCAATTTTATCGTAGCTAACTTTTTGCTTAAATACGCCTGCTCTTTTTCATTCAGCAGTTTTAATTTTAATTTTTCCGGCAAATTTTTTGCTTTCTTGGGCTGGTGCTCCAAAATCCGATACAAATTATCAATGCTTTGGAATTTTAAAATCAGATCCGTTGCGATTTTTTCGCCCACGCCTTTAACGCCCGGAATATTGTCCGAAGGATCGCCTCTTAAGGCCT
The DNA here is from genome assembly GCA_003597955.1 of Candidatus Parcubacteria bacterium. Lineage (GTDB taxonomy): Bacteria > Patescibacteriota > Patescibacteriia > PEXW01 > PEXW01 > PEXW01. The sequence goes on along the minus strand of QZJU01000021.1, from coordinate 19,509 downwards.
TGTAGTCAATAATTTGTTCCGGGCCAAAGCCGTATCGCTCTTTAACTTCTTTAGGCGTGTACAAAACCGTGTCGCTTAGGCCTTTGCGCAAACTGAAAACCGAAACTTTGTCTGAAACCAATTGCACAGTATCCATGTCACCGGTCAGAATCACCGCCCGGTCTCCGGTTTTGGTTATCTTGCGCGCTAAAGTACCAATGACATCATCGGCTTCCACGCCATCCGCTTCCACTACTGGAAAATTAAAAGCCGCCACCAGTTCATGGGCTAATGGAATTTGGTCATAAAGTTCCTGGGCGGCCTGGACGCGCGTGGCTTTGTATTGTTCGTACAATTCGTCCCGAAAAGTCGGGCCTTTTTTGTCAAAAGCCACCACAACATGGCTGGGCTTGATTTCCTTCAAGGCTTTTAACAACGCGATGGCAAAACCATATACCGCATTAACCATGGTGCCGTCTTTGGTGGTCAAAGGCGGCAAAGCGTGAAAACTGCGGTGAATAATAGCGTTGCCGTCAACGAGTAAAACTTTGGCTGAACTCATGAATATAGATTACCTTGGCGGAAAATCAGGCGCAAATTAAAAATCCCTCTGGGAAGTTCCAGAGGGATTTCGAAAGGGCTAAGGGGAAAGAATTAAAGGGCAAGGGAAAGTTATGAGTGCTAAGCGCTTTTCTTGCTGCGACAGAACACCCACTGGTCGTCGCCATACCAGACGTAGTCGGGCTTGCTCCAGCGGCCGATGAGCCAACGAGCAACGTCAGCGCGCTCGACATAGAACACGAGCGGGTTCCCGACAGAGTCGGGAATTGGCTCCATAGCGATAAAAAACCGCTCGCCTTTCGGTTGATCCATGTACTGCAGGCGCACTTGCGGACCGACTTCTGCGGGACAAAGGGAGAGGCCATTGCACAGGGCGGCCTCGTAGATCTGAGCGCGAGTGGCACCACTGGGGAAACCGAGATCGGCTACCGAAACACGTACCAGTTCAAGTGCTGAAGCGAGCGTGAACATCGAGTGCTTAAGCATCGAACTCGCATAGTCACCGACTCTGATGCCCGCGTTCTCCATTGCCTTACGGAGCGCTTTGACATCCTTATGGGTGCCGAGCTCGATGGTCTTCCAGGTAGGGAAGGCACAGACTGGGACGCCTGCTGTACCCGAGGCTTGACCACCGGACTTTATTAAACCAACAACCTGCCTGGCAAGTTCTTTGTTGTCAATAACCGACTGTGCAGACGCTTTGTCCAGACCAGCTTCTTCTAAGCGACCGAGAAATTCGTGTTCTTGATGAACTGAAAGCTCACGATTCGACATCGCATACCTCCATTTAAGTACAATTGTCCGAATTCTGTCGGAACCACACTTGAGGACATTTTTGCCCTCGTTTTTTGAAGAACAATGAACAATCCAGTATACATCAAACTGGTAAAATGTCAAGGCACCCCGGCTGGGGATGATTTAAGAATCTACGCAACTATCTAATTTTAGCCATTTATGTATTACTCGCTGGCATTATCCTATTCTATCGCATTGTCATCCCGAGCGTAGTCGAGGGATCTCAACAAATATTGCGAGATTCCTCCGCTTCAGTCGCCTTAGGCTCCTTCCGGTCGGAATGACAAATGCTTATTCCTCGCTTAGGTCTTTCCAATCGGGATTTAGGCTATTAATAAGTTTAACTTTCTTTTCGCGACGCCATTTTTTTAGTTGTTTTTCCCTGGCGATTGCATCGCAAATATTGTTAGTTTCCTCAACGTAGATTAATCTTTTGCATTTATACTTTTTGGTAAATCCTTCAAGTAAACCATTTTTGTGTTCAAAAACTCGACGCATCAAATTGCTAGTAACGCCAATGTATATTGTGCCGCTTTTGCTCGCCATTATGTAAACGTGATATTTGAATTTTTTCATTTTTTTTGGAGGTGCATCTGTCTTTTATAAAAAAATTCGAATAAATTAAAAATCAAAAAGAAACGAATTTTCGTCGTTCTTGTCTTTTCTCCTTAACTTTATCCAGCACCTTCGAAAGAATGCCTCGCGGGAAGGTGCTGGATTTATTTAACCGGCACCGTCTTTAGTACGGTATCAATTACTTTCTGGACCGAGGTGTGGGTTTTGACAAAATAGCAAGCCATACCCAGCTCTTCACACTTCTGCAAAACCACGCTGCTTTCCACTTGGGAAAGCACGATGACCGGCGTGGTGAAATCCGCCTTGGTGGAGCGCAACCGTTCAATGACTTGCAGGCCGTTTTGCTTGGGCAAGCCTAAATCCAAAATAATCGCCGCGGGCTTTAAAGTCCGCGCTTTTTCAATCGCCTCAATGCCGTCTTTGGCCACGGCCACGCTGTAATCCTTCTCTTCCAGTGACTCCCGCAAAGCCGAGGCCACGGACAATTCGTCTTCCACCACTAAAATCAGCGGCCGGATTTTGCGTTTGGGGATTTTCTTGCCGATTAAAACCATAATACCCTAAACTATACACCAATTGCGCTGATTGCTTAAGCGGCGTCGGCTTTCTGCCGCCGGCGCCATAATTCATAGCCCAGCCAAGCCAATCCCAAAACGCCGACGATTATTACCCAGGTCCACCAGGGCAATGAATTTTGGTTTTCCCCGCTTAAATTTATTTTTTCCGGAGTGGAGGCAGAATCGGTTTTCTGGGTCACGGCGCCAGCAACCTGGCCTGAGGCCGTGTTTACATTGTTATTCAAAGCCGCGGTAATTTCTAAACTTCCGCGGGGCAAAAAATCGCCGCTGGAATTCCGGCTTAAAATTTGTCCGGGTTTTGCCGCTGGGTAATTCGCGCGGCTTATGATTTTGCCGTCTGGATCAAGGAGTTCGATTAAGCCGCCGGAATTTTTTAAAGCGAAATTTAAATCCGTTTCCGTCAAACGCAAAATTGCCTGGCTTGGAATTCTTTCGGTCAAATTTAAAACCCGATTGCCCGAACGCAGAGCCCAACCCGTCAAATCCACGGCTTGTTTGTCGGCATTAAAAAACTCCAGCCACTCAGTTTCCTCATTGCTCGGATTGGGCAAAAGCGAAGAAATGGTCACGGCTTGGCTTTTTTGATAATCGGAAACTTGCACAAAAATTTTCTTTTCCCCGGTTTTATTTTTCGAGTCTTTTACCAAAAGCGTTATGGTGAACTTGCCGGGTTTTAAAAATTTATGCGTCACTTTCTCGCCCTCGGCCTTGTGGCCGTCGCCAAAATCCCATTGAAAGTCCAGATCGTCTTTGTTGGGATCATATGAGTCGGCTGCGGAAAATTTTATTTCCTCTCGGATTTTGAAATTAGTTTCCAGCTCTTTAATAATCGCCACCGGCGCCTGATTGGGATCTAAAAACGAATTTTCCGCGCCAGGCGTCGGCTTTCCGCTCCAAACCCAGGTTTTATCAATTAAAGCGTAAGTTTGATTTTCCGGCGCACTTTCTGGGTAATGCGCGCTGGCGACGATTGCGCCATCGGGCGTTATTAAGTTCACCGTCTCTCCGCCTGAATTATTCAGGGCAATGCCCGAGTCGCTCCTTTTGATAACCAGCCAACCATTAGACGCTAAGGCAATTTCCGGCAAAACATATGCGCCTTTGCTCGTGTCCTCAAGTTTCCAATCCTTTAAATTCACCGCGGTTTCGCCAAAATTAAAAAGTTCGATAAACTCCGATTTGGCATCATCGCCTTTGGGGTTTGGAAAAATCTCGCTGATTAAAACGGATTTCGGGCCGGCATATAAGTTTGCAATTGGTGCGTTGAGGTTTTGATTAAAATTTTGGTTTGAGTTTTGATTTGAATTCTGATTCAAATTCTGGTCAGCTGCTGGTGGCGCTGGCGCAGTAATGAATTCCAATTCTGAATTCGCGCTTTGAGGTTCGGGCAAATTTCTGACCACCCAATCATTGGCGTTATTATCCATGTCTTCGCCATTGCCCCGAAAAACATCCGCGCCGCCGTCCTGCATGCTTTCCGCCGTGGAACCGGGCAGAGCTTTTCTTTCCAGACTCTTGGCTGGGCCAGGCGGAATTGCTGCCGCGAATTCAAAATTACTGGCTTTGCCCCAGCCCACCAGGTCAACGATACCTTGGCTGTTCGCTAATTCCACGCTATTATCCGCGGAAATGGAATTGTTCGTGGAGTACCTGGTGTCGGGCGCAACCGAGCCTCGATAACCAGTAGGATGCGCGATTAAAAAATAGCCATGCGCAGGAATTTGGATGGCTTCAAAATTTTCAAGCAAAGGATAAGCGGCGCCACTGGCGGTTCTTTTGATCAATTGCCAGCCACCCAGATCAACCGCCGTATCCAACGGATTATAAAGCTCCACGAATTCGTCCGTGCTAAAGCCAGTGGCGCCGCCAATCTGGATTTCACTGATGACAATGTGATTTGCGGATTCAGCTTGGGCCGAAACCAGGCAAAATATTAAAAATACAGGCAATAAAAATAAATATTTTTTCATATTACTTTCTTAATCTCAATTTTCAGAACCTTTGGCGGGTGTACAGTCACCGAACAGACATCGCCGGCTTTTCGGCCTAAAATTGCCTGACCCAGAGGCGCGATCGCGCTGATCACGCCCTGGCTGATGTCGCCTGGACCGTTAACAATTTGAAGTTTTAATTGCCGATCATTGATTGTTAATTCCACTATGTCGCCGATCTCAATATTTTTTTCTGGCATATTTTTCTTCCCTTTATGACTTTCCGCCTAAGTTTTCTTTAGACGGAAAGTTGACAAGAGGACGAAATCAAAAAAAGTTAATGACTAAATTAAAAATGAACCAACCAAAATTAGGCGACCGGAACTTCTTCCAGCGCGCCTTCTTCTGGCGCAACCGCGTTTGCGACTGCTTGGGGCTTCGCGCCTTTCCGGGCGGAGCCCAACATAATTAAGTTTTGCGCAACCACTTCTGTGCGTTCATGTTTCAACTTATTTTTATCTTCCCACTTGCGAGTGGCCAAACGGCCTTCCACATAAACTCGGTCGCCTTTTTTCAAATACTTTTCAATGATGCTGGCCAAGTTTCCCCAAGCAACGATTGGGTGGAATTCCACGGCTTCTTTGGTCGCCTTTGTTTTGTAATCCCGCCAAGCACGATTAGTTGCCACCGAAAAAGTGGCGACTTTTTGTTTGCCACTTAAAGCCTTGACCTTGGGATCATGCGTTAAATTGCCCATCAAAACAGCTTTGTTTAAGTTCATAATTTGCACCCCCTTTCATTGTAAAAAATGGCTAATTTTAGAAAAAAATTCATAAATTTGCTTGACCCCGCACCACTTTCCAAATTAGATTTGCTTTTTACTAAAGATGTTCGTTTATTGTAAATACCCCCATATTTAAAGGGTGTTTTTAATGGAAAGTGGTGCGGGGTTGACTTTTTTAAATGGAAGTTCATACTTTTATTCTGGATGCCGAAAAAGCGTAAAAGCTTGTAGGTGTCCGGACAAAATCGCCGAGCACGCGGGTGTCTCCTTTCCAAGACCCGGGTGTTCGGTTTTGGGTTTAATAAAAGGTTAGGGTTTGTAACATAGTATCGGGAATATTATATTTTTTAACTCGTTATGATGACATTCATTCTTTCTTAAAATCGGAGTTTAGGTTTATTATGGAGTAAGGGTATCGGCATAGACTCGAAGCGTAGCAATAAGTGAAGTAAAGGCGCTATGGTTGGGTTGCTGACTTCGATGATCAAGGTACTGCAAAGTGTGTACCCAGTCTTTGGTAGCGGCGATGGCAATTTGCATATAACTTTCTTCAATCAAATCGCGAGGGCTCCTTTGTAAAAATAGGGTTTTAACCTCGCCAAAATTCTTTGGCGCGAAAGGCGTGTCAAATTGCATTTGCTGTTTTTCCCAATCTTCTAAACTCAAATTTGTTGGGTTCGCTTGACTCACAATCTGAACTTTCCAATCTTTGTTATCATCGCCAAATTGCGCAAAACATCTTGGCAGATCCGTCGAATCAGTCGACTCAGTGTCGGCGGGGTAATATTGCTGCTGTTGCAGATACCATCCAGCGGGAATATTAAGCGCTAGATTGCATTCCGAATTATAATATTTTCCTTGCTGAAAGGTACCAATTCCATACCACCAAGGATCACCGCTGGTAACTGGAATATTTTTATTAGTATTTAGGGTGTTAGCTGAATTAATTGACGATTTCGGATTAATTAAAAATGTTAACGAGGTAATCATTGTATTATAAGCTGATTCCATAACAATATCTGGTCTATTACTTCTTAGGCCCTGGAGTGGGTATGTCAAAGACAATGCAAGAACATCTTGATTGTCCTTTAACATAACAAATATAGCGCAATAGCGATGCGAGTCAGTGCGACAAACTTTTTGAGCAGAGTGTTCATCTATTATAAAAGATGTTTTCACGGGATTATTGCCAAAATCAGCCAATCGTGTAGACACAAATTCATCCAATGTGGATGGGGTTTTCTTGGTTGGATCGCTTGAGTTTTTTATGTTTATGACCAGGGCTTGTATCATTGGTATCAACTCTCCGCCTTCAGATAAATAAAAGGGTACGGTGAATTGCTGAAAGTCCTCAAAAATTGTCAGGTTTGTGGCAATAGGCTTTACCGAAGACGGCATTAAAAAGCTGTAATGATTTTTTGTGTCGGCATATTTAATTAATTGAGTTGTTGTCTTATTGTTATAAATTACAAAAAATACTGCGGTTAATATCGCAATTATTGGTATGACTAATATAATAAAAAATATTTTTAACAACTTCGTCATGGATTCATTATGCATTATCAAATCAAAAATTTTGAGATCGATCGGGAAAGGGCTTTGTAGCCCTTTCCCGATTTAGAGGTGATACATTACTGAGTTAAGACACAGGCGTCGGTTGGACGATAGGCAACAAAACCATTAGCGTCGAGAGTGCCAGCGTAAATAATATGTCTGGCAATGGCATAACTTCCTCTGCCACCTACCCAATTGGCATCAATCACACTAAGACCATAACCGTAATTCGCGACAACAATTGCTGTATGCGGCATAGAAGCGCTCTGTATTATCCAGCCAGGACCGGCATTGCGCCAATTTTGTGCTCCATAATATGAGTAGGTACCGCCAGGTAAAATCAAATGTCCGCCAGGAAAACCATACGAAGAACGATAAAGCACCAGATTCACAAAAAACTTGCACTCACCGCCTTGCTGATACTGGCCTAACCACAGTCCCAGACTACCACGACAGCTTGTACAGCCACCATACATATAGCTGGTTACTTTTCCCAGGGCGTTGCAACAGTCGCCTTGCCAAGGATACGGCCAATCGCCCATGGCATAACCATTCCAGCTTTTTGTAGAGTAACCAGAACGGGATTGAGAAAGAGCATAACAAACCTCGCTCAAAACATTATTTTCCCAGGCTGGACCATTCACCCTTTCCGCCTGCATGTCAATATTAGAATCTGGAAGATCCGCCTGAATAATCGGCTCAACCGGCTTCTCCTCCGAACACCCCTGCATAAACATTAGACTGCCCATGGCCAAGCCAAACAGCAAGGCCAGACTCAAGAAAAACTTTAAAGTTTTCACGACCTTTTCTCCTAAATATCTTCATTTACATAAAGATAAAGTAAGAAAGTTTTTCAACATTTCAGTTAACAATGATTTAGTTTACGACTTTTTAGCCCCAGCCCCTTTGATGTCTTGGCTTGCCAACCAAATCTTTTGGCAAAACTCATCACCTCACTTTTGGTTTTAAAGAACAAGCAGTTACTGTGATTTAGTGAGGTGTATTCAAAGCCTTTCCAGATTTTAATTACTTTGAATACCCTCGATTTTTGGTTTTGGTTTATTTACTAGCTTTATCTTTATTATTGCTAAAATAAAATGATAAAGCACAAAGAGTAATAACGCGGCCAAAAATAGGACCACCAGGAACATTAGTCCAACTTGCGGATACAGGGCGTGCAATTCATAACTGGAATAGGACTCACCGGCCGGGGTCATATAGCGCACCCAAAATTTATAAACAAACGGTTCGGCCGCGGTTAAAATTATTTCGTAAATCAAAAAGTATAAACTTAGATTTTTTATCAATAACGGAAAGTCTTTAGATTTGAAAACTACAATTAAAACCGGTAAAATTGGCACAATAAAATAACCTAAACTTCTTAATAAATCTGGATTATTAAAAATACTTCGAACTAATAAAAGCAATATAGAAAAAAATGCGGTGAGAGAGGAGATAATTATTATTTTTCTTGGGTAAATTTTTCTCATTGTTTTAGGTAATGTCTTAGAATGCTAAATTAGGTAAACAATTCAACTATCAAGCCTTCAAACAACTTATTAACAAACACGAAGCCGAGCAAAAATAAAAAGGTTGGAATTTTTTTGGGGTTTTTCAAAAAAATCAGGGCGGCAATTGCTCCCAACAAGGCAACAACTCTAGTGCCAATATTCAAAGTCAAGGAAGAAGAGATACTGACTGGGAGATATAAAGAGCCGAAAAAATCCAGCGTAAAAGCGCACATGCCCCGACTAAAGCAAAACTTGTAAGTTTTAAAATGTTGTAAAATTTGAAAGTCATACTAATAATGATTAATTTACCCGGATGGTTTTCTGAACTTCGCAGAATGTAATAATAATATCTTCTTTCTTTGGAAGAATAATTCCGTATTCTGATCCTGGGTTTAGATTAAAATTCTTATCTAATTTGGCAGACTTTAAAACGACAATGCACGTGTTTTGGCTTTCATTTCTGAAATTTGCCGATACGTCTGTCCATCTGCTGACGGACTTTTCAAAAAGGTCGTCTGGAACAGTCGAAACATTCAAAATATTATTAGTAAAGTTAATATTTACATAACTAAATTCTTCAACAAAAAAACTTGGTACCCAAAAAATCAGGAAGGCGATAACACCAAAGAATATAATGGTTATTAGACTAAAAAGAATACTTTTTTGAACTTTCATATTATAAAACCTGCAAATAAATACTGTATGGATGGGACGATTTGAAATTAAGTCGCCCCATCCAAATGATCATTTCGCGCAAATCCATGTCCATAAAAGTGCGCACCATGGATTGCAATTGCAAATCCAGCAGATATCACGTTTTTGGACAAGAATCCCATTCGAACCGTAGGGTTGCGCATATATTGGTATCCACGCCATGTATGCATTATAACTTGGCGGTCGGTAGGAAAACCAATAAACAAAATGAAAACCCCCGACTATACTCAAACCATATGGGTGGTAGCAATCACCCGACACCTTTTCCGCAATATTTTTGGGATGTCCCCAATGAAGACCTGAGGTATCAATATAATATTCCTCTGGACGAAATGAGCTGCCCAGCTCTTCAAGCACTTCAGGAATGAGCATTTGGAAAGGGACAATAGCCTTTTTATCCAGAGAGCCCTTAACATCCTCAATTGTTATACCTGCAGGTAACACCTCAGGGAAATCAGGACAATCAAGAGCTACTCCCTCGGTTTCACTTTTAGGCTCGACCGGCTGTCTTGAGTCATTACTACAACCGACCAACCCCAAGGCAAGCAGCAACGCCACGGGCATAAGAATCCTGTACATAGGATCCTCCTTTTTAAAAGAACATTATTGGTTTTTGCCACTCACCTCCTTTCCAGGAATTAAATGAATGGCGTTTCTCTTCTGAATTAAGCCTAACACGAAAAAACGCCAAAAAAGGCCGAGTTATCCACGATAAAACAGCGCCGTCGCGACGGCGCTGGGTCACCCATATAATAGAACTAACTTATCGAATTTTAACCTTTGGCCTTGACATTTTTATTAAAAAGCTTATACTAAACCGCCATAAACATTGACTTTTAAGCAAAATCAGTTAGGCTTTAAATAGATAAAAATAATATAAAGCAATATCAGAAAGGGGGTGGGTATATGAAACTAACCAAAAAACATTTAATCGCTTCGGCTGCGACACTGGGTGTCTTGGCTTTACCAATGAGCGCCTTAGCTCTCTCTTTTGACACCTCCTTCGCCGGCTCAATCGGCTTTACTTCCACAGATCTGAAGCAAACGGTGCTTAACATTATTACTTTCGTTTTGGGCCTCTTGGGTCTAATCGCAGTCATCATGATCCTTTACGGCGGCTTTATCTGGCTGACCGCGGGCGGCAATGAAGACAAGGTTGACACGGCCAAAAAAATCATTTCTTCGGCCGCAATCGGCTTAGTGGTTGTCTTAATTTCTTGGGCAATCGTCAACTTCGTATTAAGAACCACGGCGCAAGTCACCAGCTAACAACTATAATTTTAATTAAACTAAAAACCCCGAAGTTTAAAGACCCAGGGGTTTTTAGTTTTTCCAAATTTTTGCTAAAATTTAAGCAGCTTTAATTTTTTTTGCCTTTATGAAATTGACCAAAAACTTCCTTCTTGCCAGCGCAATCTCATTTGCACTTTTGCTGCCAATCACGGCCTTGGCTCTTTCTTTTGATGACACTTTTGCCGGCTCAATCGGCTTTACTTCCACAGATCTGAAGCAGACGGTTTTGAATGTCATCAGCTTTGTTCTGGGCCTTTTGGGTTTGATTGCCCTGGTCATGATTATTTTCGGCATATTTTCGTTAGTCGGCGCGGGCGGCAAGGAAGACAAGGCCGAACGGGCGAAAAAACTAATAGTCAGCGCCTTGGTGGGCTTAATTGTGATAATTCTCGCCTGGGCAATCGTCAACTTTGTGCTTAAATCAGCCACCCAAGTGACGAGTTAAGGAAGGCCGTTAATCAGCCGGTTGGAGGCTTGGCGGATTTTTTGTAATCAAAATTTAAAGATGCGAAATAAAATTTCTGGCTTGTTTTCCCTAACCTTTTTAGCTTTTGGCTTAATTGCCAAACCGGTATGGGCTTTTACCATTGAAGACCTCGGGCCGCAAACCGGCTTGGCCGCCACGGAATTAAAGCCGCTGCTAATTAATGCGATTAGTTTTGTCTTGGGCTTGATTGGGTTAATCTCCGTGATTATGGTCATTTACGGCGGCGCGGTCTGGCTGACGGCCAGCGGCAATGAAGATCGGCTGGAGCACGCCAAAAAAATAATTTCCGGCGCCGTGGTCGGCGTGTTTTTAGTCTTAACCTCCTGGGCGCTTTTTTCCACGGTCTTGAAGGGTGTAGTGCAAGTTACGGGATAAAGGCGTTATTTTGTATTATTCGGAAATTCGTAATAATTCGTACATTCGTATTAATTCGTATTTTCGTAGGATTATTCGTAATTCGTAGATTCCAAACTTTCTTCAATTATTACTCCTTGGTAGGACATTTTTAATTAAGTGTCCTTCGAATACTTACATTTAACCTGATTTGAAGGACTTTCTATCTTGTTTATATTAACCCGCTTTGTGATAAATTCAACTAGTAAATTATCTGCCTCAGTAACGTCTTTATAATTATCAATTGCATTTTGAATAAAAATGGATATAAAAACAACAATGATCAAAAAGTAAAATGGGCTTATATCAGAATTCTTATAAATAATTTCGCTATTCAATATTAACAAGTAAAACGCTGATGCGGTTGTAGCAATTGCAGAACTAATATTAATTTGAAACCATTCCCACCTTTTTTGGATATTATCTTTGATATTATTTGGCGCTTCATTATGAGACAACCATTCGATAAATTCATTTTTAAAACTTGGCTTATCGGCATCTATTTCCTGACCGGATAGTTCTCTTAATTTAATCCTATATTTTTCTTTCCACTTTGGTTGTAAGCAACCCCCGAGTCTTGTTATTAAGGTTGCAACACTCGAAAAAATAAAGCCTATGGCTACAATTGCCAATGCGCTTGTTATTAATGTGTTTAATTCACTTGTTTTTGAAAAGAGAAAATGTAATTTTTCAGGTATAAAATCAAGCTTTTCAGGAATAAAAAATTGAGCCAAGAGTACAAATAATGCAAAAATAAAAGGAGGTATCGTAAATCTTATATTTTTTGTAGCGTCAATCATGTTTTAATAACTATAATTATTCTTTATCGGCGAATTCTTTTTTGTCATTTTTATTATCAAGCTTTGAGTATTCTTTTTTTATAAATTCATCATAGCCTTCAATCGGTTTACCGCCTCTTTCCAAAGATTGCTTATAAGCTTCATCAAGATCATCCAAGGTTTCTTTTTCATAATGTTTTTTTGCTTCTTCCTCGCTTCCAAAAAATTTAACTATTTCTTTCCCCGTTGACGCTTTTTTCCTTCAAGAAAATCTCGTTGTTTTTTATCATTCACTAACTTATCATAGTCTCTCATTCGAAACATAATATAGATCAGTATGATTAAGTTTACGATTGTTAAAATTTTGAAAATCATATTAAAATTTACTAAATAATTGTGCCAATAACAGTACTTACCCTGCCAGGGAGTGATAAATCGTCACACTACCCTATATTAATCCTTTTCTTACTGGTGCCGCCGGTCGGACTCGAACCGACATGGAGTTGCCCCCACAAGGTCCTAAACCTTGCGTGTCTACCAGTTTCACCACGGCGGCAAACAAATTAATTATCTTGTAAAGTATTTTTCAGCATCGCCCGCAGAGTGTATTTGCCTTTACTGCCTTTAAGATATCTTTCTCTTTTTTCGGCGTCTAATTTGTTGCAAAAAGCTTCATAAAAAATCAGCTTCACCGGCAACCTGTTTTTTGTGAATGGACTCTTGCCGTTTTTATGCTCGGCAAGTCTCCTCCTCAAATCCCTTGTGGTGCCGCAATAATTTTGTTTATTCGATAATTGTAGGATATAAACGTAATGCATATTTATGCGCGTATACCACCCGGCACCACTTAAGGGTGCTGGGTCGCCCTGAACCCTTCAGTGGTTCAGGGCAATTTCACCACCTGGGCTCATTTTCAAACTATCTTTTAATCCCCCTCTTGACAATAGTTCGGGATGAGGTTATACTTTTATTCGAACGAAAATCCTTAATTTTCTTCAAGAAACCAAGCAAATGAGCGAACTTACCCTTAACTTAAATACCATGGCTGGCTAATGTCATTGCCTTATTTTTAAGGGTGATTTGAAGCCCGGCCTAGCACGGGTTTTTTGTTTCTCAATAGAGCCTGTCCCGTTGTAAAAAAACAAAGGGATTCCCCTGCAGAGAAGCATCATTTATAAAGCCAAGCGTGAACCTTGAAAACTGAATACCAAGGTAACGAACAAAAGAACATAATTTTTTATTAAACGCAAAATTTTTAATTTGTAAGAATTATTTATTGTCTCCAATATCACTTTTTATACCAAGTGAACAACTTTTGGAGACGGATGACGATCCGGGTGCGGCTTGATTTAAGAGCCGTGCCATGGTCGCCGCATAAGGGCGTACGGTGGATGCCTTGGTACAATGTGGCTATGAAGGACGTAGCAGCCTGCGAAAAGCTTCGGGGAGGTGGCAAGCAACCTTTGATCCGGAGATGTCCGAATGGGGCAACCCTTCTGTCGGAATGGACAGAAACGCTAACCTGAATTCATAGGGTTAGTGAGCAGACCTGGGGAATTGAAACATCTTAGTACCCAGAGGAAAAGAAAAAAATTCTGCAACAATATGAACTGCACATCTTTTTGGTGTACAAGTTCATATCGTTGTGGTTATTCCCTGAGTAGTGGCGAGCGAAACGGGAACAGCCAAAATCTTTCTGATGTACCCTGCCGCAAGGCAGGGAGAGACGCGCAAGCGGCTGTCAGGAAGGCGTTGCGAGATTGTGTTATCAGAGCTTGCGACTCTGAGGTAGGGACATACGGAGTTTTTCTCGTTGTTCAGGCCGCAAGGCCCGAGCAGTGAGAATTGCTTCTTTAATCAGTAGTTGAACTGCCTGGAACGGCAGACCAAAGACGGTGATAGTCCGGTAGGCGAAACTGGTTTAGCTCTACGACATATACTCTCGAGTACTGTGGGACACGTGAAATCCTATAGGAATCCGGGACGACTACCGTCCCAAGGCTAAATACACATTGTGACCGATAGCGAACAAGTACCGTGAGGGAAAGGTGAAAAGCACCCCGGAAGGGGGATGAAATAGTCTCTGAAACCGTATGCTTACAAACAGTCGTGGCCGTGTACCACTCACTGCGTTCGGGTAACTCGGCAGGCCTCTGCACTTCGAATAAAATCGAGGTTTGCGGGGACTTGCCATGAACCGGAGCACAGCGACTGGTGCATGGTTACGGCGTGCCTATTGAAGAATGAACCAACGAGTTTGTTCAACGGAGTGGGCTAAGGCCGAAAAGGCCGGAGCCACAGTGAAAGCGAGCGTTAATTTTAGCGCGAAAAAATATTTGAAACGATTTTCGGATAAATCCGAATTTCGTTTCATATATTTAACATTCTGTTGACAAGACCCGAAGCCGGGTGATCTACCCATGGCCAGGTTGAATCCCGCCGAAAGGCGGGAGGAGGACCGAACCCGTGAGCTGTGCAAAACTCTGGGATGAGCTGTGGGTAGTGGAGAAATTCCAATCGAACTCGGCGATAGCTGGTTCTCCTCGAAATAGCTTTAGGGCTAGCCTTGAATGATACTTCGCGGGGGTAGAGCTACTGAATGGATTGTGATGGCGAAAGCCTACACGATCCAACCAAACTCCGAATACCGCGAAATTTAATTCAGGAGTCAGTCCGTGAGGTCTAAGCTTCACTGGACGAGAGGGGAAGAACCCATGATCTCTAACTAAGGTCCCTAAATGATCGCTAAGTGGTAAAGGTGGTTGAGCGATTTTGACAACGAGGAGGTTGGCTTAGAAGCAGCCACCCTTTAAAGAAAGCGTAATAGCTCACTCGTCAAATTGCTCTGCGCCGAAAATGTATCGGGGCTCAAGCGGTCTACCGAAGTTGAGAACCGTGTACCACTCACTGCGTTCGGGTAACACGGCAAGTGTCCTTTTTTAATAAGGGGCGCTAGCCGTGCATCCGAGCATAGCGAGTGGTGCACGGTGGTAGAGGAGCGTTCCCGTCTGCGATGAAGTGAGAGTGGAAACTCTCGTGGAGCGGCGGGAAGTGCGAATGTTGGTATAAGTAACAAAAACGCAGGCGAGAACCCTGCGCACCGAAAATCCAAGGTTTCCTGGGCAACGCAAGTCGTCCCAGGGTGAGTCGGTCCTAAGTCGAGGCTTAAAAGGCGTAGATGATGGACAGCAGGTTAATATTCCTGCACCAGCAAATAATTATCCGGTTTAAGGACGCGAAAAAAGTTTGCGCACGTAATTTGGTTATGTGCGTCCCTGTCGCAAGACGGGGGCAGCGGAAGTCGAAAGATGACTGCAATGTGCAAATGCATTTCGCCTAGAAAAGTTAGCCGGTTTTTGGTTGTTTGCTGACCGTACCGTAAACCGACACAGGTGGATCGGCGTAAAAGCGCCAAGGTGAACGAGAGAACCCTGGTTTAGGAACTCGGCAAAAAAGTGGCCGTAAGTTAGCAATAAGGCCTCCCTGTACCACTCACTTCGCTTTGCTGCGTTCGGATACAGGGCAAGCCCCCAAATGTCCAGCACGACAAAAGGGGCCTGTCCCGTACCCGAGCGGAGTGGAACGGAGCGAGTGGTTCGGGGTGCAACTAATGATTTCAAGTGACTGTTTACCAAAAACACAGGTCCCTGCAAAGCCGAAAGGCAAAGTATAGGGGCTGATGCCTGGCCAGTGTCAGAACGTTAAGGGGAGAGGTGCAAGCCTTGAACCGAAGCGCTGACGAACGCCGGCGATAACTATAATCGTCCTAAGGTAGCGAAATTCCTTGTCGGGTAAGTTCCGACCTGCACGAATGGCATAACAACTTGAAAACTGTCTCAACCAGGGACTCGGTGAAATTACAAGACGAGTAAAGATGCTCGTTACCCGCAATTAGACGAAAAGACCCCATGAAGCTTTACTACAACTTGACATTGTTGACGGGTATGCGCTGCTGAGCATACGTGGGAGACTTTGAAGTTCCGCCTCTGGGCGGGACAGAGTCGCCAATGAAATACCACGCTGTGTTTATGCGTCATCTAACAACTTCCCCTTACCGGGGATCTGAACAGTGTCTGGTGGGTAGTTTAACTGGGGCGGTTGCCTCCTAAAATGTAACGGAGGCGTTTACAAAGGTCGGCTACGCACGAATGGAAACCGTGCGCGTAGGGCAAACCCACAAGCCGGCTTGACTGCAAGACCTACAAGTCGCGCAGCTACGAAAGTAGAAGTTAGTGATCCGACGATCCATAGTAGGATGGTCGAAGCTCAACGGATAAAAGTTACTCTGGGGATAACAGGCTGATCGGGTCCAAGAGTCCACATCGACGACCCGGTTTGGCACCTCGATGTCGGCTCATCGCATCCTGGGGGTGGAGAAGCTCCCAAGGGTTTGGCTGTTCGCCAATTAAAGCGGTACGTGAGCTGGGTTCAGAACGTCGTGAGACAGTTCGGTCTCCTATCTATTGCGGGCGCAGATACTTGAGAAGATTCTTCCCTAGTACGAGAGGACCGGGAAGGACGAACCTCTGGTGGATGGGTTGTCGTACCAACGGCATTGCCCAGTAGCTACGTTCGGTCGGGATAAACGCTGAAAGCATCTAAGCGTGAAGCCTCCTTCAAGATTAGGTATCATTATGAGCTCCCTTGTAGACTACAAGGTTGATAGGCGCAAGGTGTAAGACCCGAAAGGGTTTGAGCCGAAGCGTACTAATCGAGCCAGCGGCAACCGTGGGACGCGCTTTTTAAAAAGCCGCCATGGTTTGGCCTTTCGACGCTAGATTTTACTAGCGGAGGAGGGTAAAATAAAGTCATCCGTTTCCAAAAGCGGTTAATAATTCCTTACAAATTTGAAAAAATGTCTCTGCATTTAAAACGCGGCCAAGGTTTGGCTTTAATTTTAGCTTTAATCTTAACCAGCGTAGCAATTGCCGTGGTCCTGCTTTTAAGCCCGGCCACCATTGCTGGCCAATAATTTTTTTGTCGCCTTTAAAAATTTTGCAGTATAGAGTTTCCGGTGCCCCAAACGACTGGGCCACACCTGATCCTCCCGCACTACGCAGTGCGAGTGCGGGACCGCATCCCTTGCCCCGCACCTGAAAATTGAGAATATAATTCCTGGTGCCCCAAACGACTGGGCCACACCTGATCCCATCCCGAACTCAGAAGTTAAGCCAGTCAGTGCTGATGGTACTCCTTCAGGGGGAGAGTAGGCCGGTGCCAGGTATTATACGCTTAATTTTTTCATGGTGCGGGGCGAACTCAGAAGTTTCCGACATAGGCGGACCCGCCTCTGGCGGGAAGCCAGTCAGTGCTGATGGTACTCCTTCAGGGGGAGAGTAGGCCGGTGCCAAGTACTCTATACTTCAAAAAATAATTAGACCAATACACAAGTATTGGTTTTTTGTTATTTACCCCGCACCACTTTCCAATCAATTGAGAATTTGGTTTGAAGATATTTTCTCCGAATGAATATCTATTAATATAGGCGGTGTTTTTGGGGAAAGTGGTGCGGGGTTCATTGACATTCTTTTCCAATGCCTTTAGGCTAAAACTAACTTTTCCAAATTAACTTAAAAAAATTATGTCAGCATTTTCTGAAAACGAAGTTTCCCCGGAAGAAAGACTGGAATCCAGTTTCATGGAAATCCAAAGCGCTTTTGAGGCATCGCCCGAAAGCGGGGTGGATAAGTTCACCGAGGTCGTTAATTCACTAACTAAAGGCGAACAGGCTGATCCAGATTTAGCTGGACAGCTGGCCGAGAGACTGATTGAACAGATCCCGGAAATGCCTCCGGAATTGCAAAACCAATTAGAAATAAAACTCGGCGAAGCGCTCTTGTACGGCGGTCATGCAGGAAATGACCGACTGGAAACTTCCCTGACTTATTATCAGCAGGCCAAAAAACGCGCGGGCGAAAAGCTTCCGGAAAATTTGGAGGAGGTGCCTGAAGCTAAACTTACCCGTGAAGTTTCGGAGTTTTTGCACAGCACGGATCGAATGGCGGATTTGGCGTTCTTAGCCGGCGATTATGCGTCCGCGGAAAAAGCCTTTGCCGATGCATTTGAAAAGCGCGGCGAGATCTCGAACAAAGAAAGGGGCCCGGCCGCCTGCGCCAAATACGGCCAGGCCGCCAGCGCCTTGATGATCGGCAATATCCGCGAATGCCTTTCAGATTTGGCTGAAGCTAAAAAAATCTTGGAAGACCTGGAGGACCAAGAGCCGGTGCTTTTTCCAAAAATTGAAAAATTAGAAGCCGTGGCTGAAGCGGCCGATGAACTGGAGCCTGACGCCTTCACTCGACGGCTGGGCGCCATGAAAGAGTTGCTAACAAAACAGGGCGGCAGCAAAGGCGGAGTCAAAAGAATTGATTTTCAAGAAGTCTTCGACGAAGCGGAAATGTTTGAATCCAGCCCCGAAATCGAAACCTAAAATTTAAGTTCAATTTAAAACCCCCGGCTAAAGACTGGGGGTTTTTAGTTACGGGGGTTGACCCCGCACCACTTTCCGGCGCAGCGTTTACAATGGTGCAAAGATATTCGGCCGAGCAAATGTCTTTGCCTTAAATTTAAGGCTTAATGCGGAAAGTGGTGCGGGGTTGACTGCCTGCGGGTTTTTTGTTAGGGTTATGTGAAAATCAAAAACTCTTTGAAAAGGGAAATAAATGGAAATTTTAAATGATTTTGGCTGCGTGATTTTGGCTGCCGGTGATCGCAAACATCCGCAGGATCCGGGTTTAGGCACCAAAGCTAAAAACCTGGCTGACTTCAATGGTCGACCGGTAATCGCTTGGGTCGTGGACAAAGCCATCAAAGCCGGGTTAAATCCCGAGCAAATCACCTTGGTGATAAAGCCGGAATTGTCCGAGCATTTCCGCGCTGCCGTGCCGCCCGTCATCCGCTTCGCTGGCCAAAGCCAAGCCACGGGTTCGGTAGACGCCCTGCGTGCCGCCATTGAACAAAGGGTTTTGCCGAATTGCGAACACTTGCTGATTTTAATGGGTGACCAGCCGAATTTAAATCCTGCTAAGCTGAATCACTTCATGCTTCGGCATCGTAAAAACCGGAAACTGGTGACCATCAGCACCTTTTACGGCAACCGCAATCACCCCTGGTTTAAAAAATGCGGAATCATTCGTCGCGATGTCAATGGATTCTTTGAAGCAATCGTGAAATCCCCTATTCCGGCCAAAAAAACCCAGGAGCTCCATGCGGGCCCCTACTGCTTCAATACCAAGTGGCTGCAGCTGTGTTTAAAGCAACTGCCCCTAAAACATGAAGGTGAAATTCATGTTTATGTGG
Source organism: Candidatus Parcubacteria bacterium (assembly GCA_003597955.1). Lineage (GTDB taxonomy): Bacteria > Patescibacteriota > Patescibacteriia > PEXW01 > PEXW01 > PEXW01. The sequence goes on along the minus strand of QZJU01000021.1, from coordinate 275 downwards.
CGGCTGAAGCTGCCGCACATATATATGGAGCGGAAACTTTCCAAATCGGCACGGCTGAAGAAATTTTAGGCATCGATACATTTGATGCCTTGGAACACCTTCGGCAAAAAACCAAAAATAATTTGGCTCCCCAAAACCCGAGATGAAAAATCTCGGGTTATTTTTTTCAGATTTGATAAAATGACCTACTCCCCGGATTCCGCTTCGCTGCATCCGGGGTTTCTTTTTGGGGTCATGAGGCCTCGTCGGTTAAGGGGGTAAATGATTATTTGAAG
>QZJU01000005.1 GCA_003597955.1 Candidatus Parcubacteria bacterium | reverse complement strand
GATTTCAAAAATGCCTTCAAAATTGCGGAAAAATACCATGCCGAGGCGCTTTGCGCCGAGGCAACATCTTTCAATTTCGCTGAATGTAAAACTTGGCGGAGAGTAGAGGATTCGAACCTCTGCGGGACTTTTTAGATCCCCGCGGTTTAGCAAACCGCTGCCTTAAGCCGCTCGGCCAACTCTCCTTAAAGTCATACTAACATTGAATTTTGCAATCTCTGTTTTAATAATTCTCTTTGCTGACCAGTCCCTCGCGATGAAATATTGCTCAGGTAGGGATATAACCTTAGACAATCCCAAAATTTAAATTAACAAAAAAATCAACAATTAGTGCTATAATTAACCCAGTATGGAACAGCGTACCAATGAATCCGATTCAGTTCAAGCCCAAAAGCTTTTAAACTGGGAATTTCCGTCTTTTGAAAAGCATCGGCGCGGGCCCGTTTGGTATATTGTCGCGCCGGCAATTGGCTTATTTCTATTGATATATTCAATAGTGCAAAAAAATTTTTTGTTGGCGATAATCGTGCTTTTGCTGGCGGTGATTTTGACGGCTAAAGAATTCATCCAGCCCCAAAGGGTGTCATTTTTGGTCACGGAAGATGGAATTACAATCGATGATAAATTTTATCGTTTCCGGGAGTTTGACAAATTTTGGATTGCCTACGAACCGCCCACAATAAAAGTTTTGTACTTGGAATTCAAACGCGGCTTTCGGCCAAACTACTCGATTCCTTTGATGGATCAAAATCCGCTAAAGGTTCGGACGGTTTTGCAAAAATATATTTTGGAAGATTTGGAAAGGGAAACCGAAGATTTGACCGACCGTTTGGGAAGATTTTTCAAATTATAAATTGAAGCCTTGCGAGAATTTTTGAGCTATGATACTAAAGTAAGGCTAGATTTTGCGCGCTCGTAGTTCCGTTACGCCTACGGCGTGAGCAACAAGAACAAAAAAGTTAAATCTAGAAAAAAGACTCGAAAATATTAAGTGCTTATTTATGCGCGCTCGTAGCTCAGCTGGATAGAGCGCAAGCTTGCGGAGCTTGAGGTCGCAGGTTCAACTCCTGCCGAGCGCACCAGGGATTTAAGCGACACAGCATGACCAAAATCGCATTTCTCTATATAACCAATCCATCACCTAGCGTCGCCAAAAAGATTGCCAAATTTTTGCTTAAGGAAAAATTAATCGCTTGCGCCAATATTTATCCTAAAGTAAAAAGCTTGTACTATTGGCGAGGCAAACTTGTTGAAGAAACCGAGGTAATACTCATTGCGAAGACCGTGCCTAAAAAATACCGTGACATTGTAAAACTTGTTGAAAAGATTCATCCTTATTCGACTCCCTGCATTATCAAACTTACAGTTGAAGCCAACAAAAAATATTCAGCCTGGCTGAAGAAGCAAATTCAATGAAACCATTCGGTCTGAAGGCTGGGGTTTCAGGCAAAAGCGGGTAAATAAAAAGTGGCTCAGATGAGCCACTTGTGTTTTTGCTAGGTGTTTTATGGTCTAGCGATCGATCTTACAGAATACTCTCCAGAACGGAGCCTGATACCGCGGTTCGCGACAGAAACTGGATGCGGTACTGAGTACCTTGACCGTCGGTTTATCCGTCAGTTTCATGAAGTTAGGATCACCTCCTTAGTGGGCTATTTTTATTTGATTACATTATGCATTCCGTTTGGACTTTTGTAAAGCCGTCGATACTTTGCAGGCATGCGGGTCTTTTCCCCATACATTGCCGCCCAGCATAGATGCGTTCACGTAGCAGCGCAGACAGAACGAGTTCATTTCACACTGGTTGCATCCGTCAATTAACGCAATACCGGCCTGGCGGAATTTTGCCAATTCGGGAGAGTTGTTCCAGATGTCGATAAAGCTCTGCTTGTTCAGATCACCGGCCGGATACATAAGAGAAACGCATGGCGTTACCAGGCCGTCAGCTTTGACGGCGATGAGTGTTTTCCCTGCCGTACAAGGAATATACGACTCGCCGCCGCACTGCAGGCTGTCATGCGTGATCCCGTATTCCTTGAAGAAGGTGGACATTTGGTCTGCAGAAATCTCAAACTTGAACGGCTCGAGGTCGTTGTTCTCCCGCGGTGTCAGCGAGAAGGAAAACGAGGGTTTGAGGCCAAATTCCTGCTTAGCGAACTTGGCCATCTCTTCACGCTCGTGGAAATTATGCTTCATCAGGAAAAAAGTGACATCGACCGGTAGGCCAGCGGCTTGGGCATGGCGAATTCCTGTCGTGATTTCCTCGAATGAGCCGGGGATCTGGGTCAAGTAATCATGGGATGCCGGCGCGTGCCCGAAGAGCGTGAATCCGATCAGAAAAACATTGCTCTGGCGCAGCTGGATAGCCATCTTTTCTGTCAGCAACTTGCCGTTGGTGAAGATCTTCAGGGCGATATTCCGTTTAGCGATTGTCTGGCAGATCTCCAGGAATTGTGAATGGAGCGTGGGTTCACCTCCTGTGATGATGACGAACGGCGTGCCTAACTTATCCAGATCATCTGCAAGTTGCTCGACAAGTTGAAGGGGAAGCTCACTTGGTGGTGGTGTGCATTTGAGCTCCGAGCGAAGCGGGTTGTAGCAATGGCGGCACCTATTTTGGCAATCGGTATTTATTTCCAACCCAACAACCAAAGGGGCCCGCAGCTGCATAAAAAATGTGTGTAGGGAAGTCCCGGATTCAGGACGGCGAATATTCCCATCTAGGAATGTGGTTAGTTCGTCACAGAAAGTGTCGAAACCGGCGCGCAAATGATAAGGCACCTCAACGCCAGTACGGACTGCTTCCATTGACCCAACTTTTTTGAAATACTCCCAAACCTGCCTGCCTGACTGGTCAAGAATGCAGACGGTTTCAGCGGCGTAATTAATTAGCGCCAAATCATCACCAATGCGTTTTTCAAGAATTCGGATGAACATTATACCTCCAAAGATTTTTTCAAAATACGATCTTTATTTGCAATCATAATATCCTAGCCTACGGTGTAATATTGGTCAAATTACCCTTGACACGCTTAGTTTTTCATGCTAAGCTTTTTTGATAAATTTTTTTAAAACCAAAAACCAAAACTGGAGGTTAAAAGTGTTTAAATCAACAAACAAAAATTGGGGTGGTTGCGCGCTGATGTCCGTATTCATTCTCATAATGCTTTCGCTCAACTGTTATCGCGAATCCACGCTCAAGTCCCAAGGCGCCTCAATGGGAAAGGCATCTGAAACTGAAGCGGCTGATCAAGTTTCCATCTTGGAACAGCCCGCCAAATACTTGCGGCTGGTTGAGCTGGAGTTTGTAGACGGCAGTGCCGCCCGGCACATAGTTTCAGCCGGCGAAACCGCACCTTTAATATTTGCTTCAGTCAAGCTGCATAATTACCCGGGAATAAATCCCCATAACAACCAGCAAACCTTGGGACTTAAACGGATAGTAATTTATGAAATTGGCCAAAGCGGCCCTTTCTGGTGGTCAACGCCTGACTTGCAAAATAATGGCGACCAGAACGGCGCCCAGATTCTGGATTGGAAATTCAGTCATGTGGCCTGGGAAAAAGACAAAGGCTACTTAGAAGAGTTTTACTGGTAAGCACATTGCCAAAAGACGCTTTTTTTTACAGAAAGCGTCTTTATTTCTGTCAAAAAAATTAATAACTTTTAAGTGGAGTCCCCACGGCTAAAGCCTTGGCGCCAAAGAACATTGGGGCGCCTGGGCGGAAATGCTTTTAAACCTCAGTAATCCAGTTAGTCTTGCCAGGCCCCAAAAAAACCGTATAATATCCAAACCTACACCAAAGTAGTAATAGTTAAGCATGTTCTTATATTTACCTCCATATTAACCTATGCCGGAGAGTATTGACGCAATTAGTATCCATAATCTAAAAAAATCTTTTAAAAAGTTGGAAGTTCTCAAAGGAATTGATCTGACTGTAAAAAGGGCTGAGATTTTAGCCTTGCTTGGCCCGAACGGTGCCGGTAAAACCACGACTATTCGCATTTTAAGCACTCTTTTAAAACCTGACGGCGGCGAAGCAATGGTTGGTGGCTTTAGCGTCACGCACGAACCCAAAAAAGTCCGTAGCCTCATTGGATTAACTGGACAATACGCAGCGGTGGATGAATTTTTAAACGGCAGAGAAAATTTAGAGATGATGGGCCGTTTGTATCATGTACCAAAGGCCGCCATAAAAAAGCGGGCGCAAGAATTACTTGAACAATTTGATCTAACCGAAGCGGCAAACCGGCCTGTGAAAACGTATTCTGGGGGTATGCGCCGCAGGCTTGATCTTGCCTTAAGTCTCATAGCAACTCCACCGATTATTTTTCTTGATGAACCAACGACTGGACTTGACCCTCGAAGCCGCATGCTCATGTGGGACATCATTACCAAGCTCACACAACAAGACGTTACGATATTGCTTACCACACAATATTTGGATGAAGCTGACAAGCTTGCCGATCGGATTGCCGTTCTCGATCAGGGTAAAATTCTTGCCGAGGGCACTTCAAGCGAACTCAAGGGGCGAGTTGGAACGGAACGAATTGAAATGGTGATTGAACAAAACAGTAATTTCGAACAAGCGATTCAGATTATGCAACGGGATGGTTTGCAAAAAAATACAGAAGAGCGAAGCGTCAGCGTTCCCACCGGTGGGAGCGTCAATGAAATAAAAAATGTACTAGACAAATTAAGCGCTGCCAAAATAGAAATTGATGCCATGTCTGTTCATAAGCCGACGCTTGATGATGTGTTTATGCATTTTACCGGCCACAAGGTCGCAAAAGAAGAAGAAAAAGTAGAAAAAAAGAAATAATCCTATGCAGCAGGAACTTCATACAGAAAAACATTCTGGATTGTATCTCGCTTTAGCTGATACCAGCATTCTCATAGTCCGCAGCTTAAAGCACATCATTAAAAATCCTGACCAACTCTTGGGACTGACGATTCAGCCGGTTATGTTCATGTTGTTGTTTGGTTATGTGTTTGGCGGAGCCATTGAAACCAGTGGGATTAAGTACATCAACTATCTTGTGCCCGGCATTTTAATCCAAATGGCTGCGTTTGGCGCAACCACCACGTCATTGAGCGTCGCAACAGACATCAAACGCGGTATCATTGACCGCTTTAAGTCTCTTCCGATGGTAAGCTCTGCGGTGATGACTGGCCATGTGACTGCTGACTTAGCACGCAATGTTGTTTCTGCGGCAATCATGATTGGAGTTGCCTTGCTTATGGGATTCCGACCACAGGCTTCACTTATTGAATGGCTAATTATTGTCGGCGTTGTCTTGTTATTCACATTTGCTTTTTCTTGGTTGTCAGCCATCATGGGACTCTTGGCAAAAAGCGTTGAAGCAGTGCAATGGATGAGTTTTCTCATCGTTTTTCCGCTCACTTTTGCAAGCGCGGCGTTTGTCCCGACTGCTAGTATGCCTCATGGTTTGCGGGTATTTGCAGAAAACCAACCCATCACTCATGTTATTGAAGCAATACGCGCTTTGATGCTCGGTCTGCCAGTTGGCAACCACGCCTGGCTGGCAATTATCTGGTGCACTGGATTTATCGTTTTTGCGATTCCGACGGCGTCTTATATTTTTAGAAACCGTTCCGCATAAACTAAACGATTAAATTAAAACTCTGGTTTTAAGGCTTACCTCTAAAAGTAAGTCTTTTGACTACCCTTTGGCTTTTCCTGTAGGTTGTAAGTAGAGTTTTGCGATACAACAAAACGAACAATATTAAAATAAGTGAGTTGGCGGAATGGTTCATGGCGGCGGCTCGTTAAATTCACGGAGACGTGCCTGAGTGTTTGAAAGTGACGGTCTGCCCGGCAGAGCCGGGTCCCTGCCTAGCCGGCAAGGCTGGCGGCTTCGCCGGGAAAACAATAATCTCATGGTGGGATGGCCGAGTGGTTTATGGCACTGGTCTTGTCACCGCACCGGGCGGAGGCGTGCGAGAGTGGTTTAATCGGGCAGTCTTGAAAACTGCTATACCTGCAAGGGTATCGGAGGTCCGAATCCTCCCGCCTCCGCCCGGTGCGGGATCCCGTCTTCTTAAAAATAAATTTTTTAGACGCGGGAAAAACCGTTAGACCTTCACGGGTCTCGTAGGTTCCCTGCCCGTCGCCCGCCTGCGTACGCCGTACTACGGCGGGTAGGAACTCGCTTTGGCGCCCAGCCCGATTCGCTACGCGACTCGTAGTGGACGGGAGGCAGGCGGGGAATCCTTCTCCCACCGCCACGCTGCGGGACTCACTTCTGGTCTGTCACCTTCATCAATCCTGCATCAATTCAATAAAAATTATAATGCTAACCTTGCACAGCGACATAATGGAACTCGCGGGCGTGGGCCCTGCTGTGGCCAGTCGCTTAAAACGCCTGAAAATTCAAACCGTGGCGGATTTATTATGGCACCTGCCTTTCCGCTACGAAGATTTGACGCGCGTGGAAAAAATTTCCGACATCAAAGGCAATTCCACCGTGTCGGTTAAAGGCAAATTGCAGCTGATTAGCTCCCGCCGCGCACAGAGGAAAAAACGCATGCTGGTGGTGGAAGCCATTGTGGCTGATGAAACCGGCTCTTTAAAAGTCGTGTGGTTCAACCAACCCTATCTGGCAAAAATTCTGCAGCCGGGAGATGTGCTTTGGCTGGCCGGCAAGGTGGAGCACAACTACTTTGGTACGACTTTAATGAACCCGGCTTGGGAAAAACGCGATAACCCTTTAAACGCCGCCGGCCTAATCCCCATCTACCCTCTGACTGACGGCTTGACTCAAAAACAATTGCGCAACTTCATAAACCAAGCCCTGCCGAATGTCAGGGATTTCCCGGATTTGTTAAGCGCTGAACTGAAAAATGAGCACCGGCTTCTGGATTTCGCGCCGGCTTTAGCCAAACTTCACCAACCCAAAAATTTTTCCGACATCAGCCTGGCCAAAAGGCGCTTGGCTTTTGAGGAGTTGCTGATCGTGCATTTAGCGGTTCTGCAGGAAAAAGCCAAATTGACCAAAAGTCCGGGCGTTAAAATCCCTTTTAACCAGCCGGAGACTGTAAGTTTTGTCCAAAAGTTGCCGTTTATTTTAACCCCGGGGCAGAAACGCTCGGCCTGGGAAATTCTGCAAGATATGGCCAAAGCCCAGCCCATGAACCGGCTTTTGGAGGGCGATGTGGGCTCGGGCAAAACCGTGGTGGCGGCCATAGCCATTTTAAATGCGGCCAAAGCCGGTTTTCAAACCGCGTACTTGGCGCCCACAGAAATTTTGGCGCAACAGCATTTTGAAAAGCTAAAAAAACTGCTCGCGCCGTTTAAAACCCGCGTCGCGCTTTTTACGCGCACCCGCCGACTTTCTAACCTGGAAACCAAGCCTTTAAGCAAGCCGGCTTTATTAAAAAAACTTAGCCAGGGAGAAATTGATCTGGTCATTGGCACTCACGCACTTATCGCCAAAGCCGTCACTTTTGCCAAATTGGCTTTGGTAATCGTGGATGAACAGCACCGCTTTGGCGTAGAGCAAAGAAAAGCTCTCCGTTCCAAAAACCCAATGGGCATTCCGCATTTTATTTCTTTGACCGCCACGCCCATTCCCCGGACTTTGGCTTTGACTGTCTGGGGCGACCTGGCCATCTCGGAAATCCCGCATTTGCCCAAAGAACGCAAAAAAATTGAAACCGTTATTTTGGACAACCGTAACCGCGAGGTGGCTTACGCCAAAATTTTGGAGCGGGTTGGAGCCGGCGAACAGGCCTTTATCATTTGTCCCCGAATTGAAACTGATCCCACCGGCGCTAAGTCCGTGGTTGAGGAATATCAAAAATTAACCCAAGGAACTTTTAGCCAAACTCCGGTGGGCTTGCTGCATGGCAAGCTCTCCAGCGAAAAAAAAGAAAGGGTCATGGCAGATTTTGCCGAGGGCAAAATTTCAGTTTTGGTGGCTACGGCCGTGGTTGAAGTGGGAATTGATGTCCCCAATGCCACAGTAATGTTAATCGAAGGCGCGGACAGCTTTGGCTTGGCTCAATTACACCAGCTTCGCGGCCGGATTGGGCGGAGCGACAAACCGAGCGTGTGTTATTTGAGCACTGAAGCGACTGATCCGGAAATTTTGGATCGTTTGCGTATGTTGACAAAACTGGCAGATGGTTTTGCCTTGGCCGAAGAGGATTTGAATCGCCGCGGCCCGGGCGAATTGTGGGGCGAAAGGCAGAGCGGCTTTGAGCCGTTCAAAGTCGCCCGTCTTAACGATCAAAAATTGGTTGAAGAAACCCGGGCCGCGGCTCAAAATACTCTAAATACTGACCCGGAACTGCAAAAAACGCCCGAGCTCAAAAAAATCGTTGAGACCAAAAGACGAGCCTTGCATCCTGAATAATTGGTATTCGACCGCTGAGCAAGCTCTGTGCTTGCGATTTCTGGCGAGCAACCTGCCCACCGAACCCCGCGTCAGCGGGTGCAGGCGGAGCTCTTCACCTAAGTATTCTACACTGCGCCAGCGCACCATTTGGATGATTATTGTGTAGGTGGCGAGCTTGCTCGCCTCGCCAGAAATTGCAACCTTGCTCTGCATCATCCCTCGCACAAATAAGATTCCGAAACAAGTTCGGAATGACAATGATAAAAAAATGTTTGATTTCTTAACTGCGATTAGGCTTGACTCGAGCTAAGCTGACGATTTACAATGAAAACAGTAAAAAACTGCTCTTTTTAAACATATCCTCGCCTTTTTTAAAGGCAAACCCAATACCGGATAGCACAAAAAAAGAGCCGTACTTTTAACTTCTAATCCTGCCTTCAAAAAGAAGCTGCAGGGGGGATATTAAACATGGAAAGTTTAAGGAGGCGTAATTGATGAAATTTTCACCCTAACCGCTGTTCTCCGAAAAATGTGAGACAAAAACCCGACTAACTAACTTTTTTCTTCGGAGAATTTGATGTGTAAGATCCCTAGAAATTCAGAAAAAGGCAATTTGATTTCCTCTATCAAATTGCATCCAGATTTCAAGTCTCGGCAAGCGGAGTTGCCCCACCGGTGCCAACTATTCAAAATCACGATTGGACGCGTTATCACGCCGAGTGAAGGAATACTCGAATTAAACGCCTGCCGGGTCTGCGGCATGCCACAAGATAAAGACGGCGAAAAAAGCGTCTTTTGCGGCCCAACTGGCCATGTCCAAAAAGCGCTCTTAAACGGCGAAACCGCCAGGGTTGAATTAAATGAGTGCGGCAGAAAATTGGGCTTCATCGAAGGCACTTTTGATTCCCGGTATATCCCGGCTTTATCTCAAGGCGTTTGAAACGATCTGGATTAGGAATTTCTTTCTTTTTACCACAAGCGATAGGCAGTCTGTTTCTTAACAGATTGCCTATTTTTTTAACGAGCTTAAAGCCTGCGCTAAATTCTGAACTGGCACCGGCTTTAGATTCTGATTTTCTATTTTCGACTTGGCTGGGCACATTAATTTCCCAAAACCCAATTTTTCGCATTCACTTGCGCGCCTTTCAAAATTCGCCACGCTGCGGATTTCACCACCCAAACCTACCTCGCCCACCGCGGCCAGCAACGGAGGCAGGGGCTGATTTTTAAAAGCCGAAAACACGGCCAGACACACGGCCAAGTCCGCGGCTGGTTCGTCAATCTTGAAACCGCCCACGACATTTAAATGCACATCTTGGTTACCCAAACCCAAACCCGCCCGTTTGGTTAAAACCGCCAAAAGGAGCTGCAACCGGTTCAAATCAAAACCCGAGGCCACGCGCCGGGGGTAGCCAAAAACTGTGGTCGTCACCAAGGCCTGAATCTCCAAAAGAAAAACCCGCGTGCCTTCAATAATCGGCACCACGGCTGAACCGCTGATTTTGGAATCCCGTTCGCTTAAAAACCGCGCCGAGGGATTCGGTACTTCCGCCAACCCGCTTTCCAGCATGTCAAAAACTCCGACTTCGTCCGTGGGGCCAAACCGATTTTTGGTGGTGCGCAAAAGCCGGTAAGCGTGATAAGGATCGCCCTCCATGGTTAAAACGCAGTCCACCAAATGCTCCAAAACCTTTGGTCCGGCAATCGAGCCTTCCTTGGTAACATGGCCGACCAGAATTAAAGGGATTTGCAGACGTTTGGCCACTTCCATTAGTCTCACGCAGGCCACCCGCACTTGGACAATTGAGCCGGCCTCGGAAGGCAAGGTCGGATCAAATATCGTCTGGATGGAATCAATTACGGCTAATTTTGGTTTGACTGCTTCCAAAGTGGCCAAAACCGTGGGCAGATCCGTGGCCGGCAAAAAACTTACTTTCTCGGCACGCAATTTCAGGCGCTCATACCGCAATTTCACCTGGCTGGAGGATTCTTCGCCTGAAACATACAGAACCGGCTGGTCCAACTTGGCCGTCACCTGCAAGGCCAGAGTGGATTTGCCGATGCCGGGTTCGCCGCCTAACAACAACACCGACCCAGGCACGATTCCACCGCCGATGGTTCGGTCAAACTCCCCAATGCCGGTTTTAAATCTTTGAATATTTTCGTGGATGATGCTTTCAAAATTCTGAACTTTGCCTGGCCGACCTTTTGGCGCCGCGTGGGCTGTGGCGGGTTTAGGCCCGGAAGCTTCGATAGTGCCCCAGCTCCCGCACTCGGTGCAGCGGCCCAGCCATTTGGGAAACTGGGCATCGCAATTGGAACAAACATAAATGGTTGTTTGCGTCTTCATTTTGTCTAACACGGATAAGACTGGTTATTGAGAAAACATCTTAATTTGTCGCGGGCTTGCTGGACTTTAATGACATAATTCCGGGTTTCTTGATAGCCGGTGTTGACCTGGCATTCCCACCAAGTCCGACCTGGACAAGAAGTCTCCCGGCTGTCGCAGTTCGCGCCCTGACCGCCATTGTAGGCTGCGGCCATATAGTATTGGTCGCCGTTGCGGCAGCTGGTCCTGACCGGATTGCACTGCACCACGGTGCCGTCTCTTTTGGTCGCCTGCGTCGGGCAGGTCTGCGCGGCCAGGGTTTGCAGATAATTCACGCCCGCCTGAATGCCAATCTGGGGATTTAATAATTCGGTGCAAGATTTGCCGGCTGTGGTTGGCAGTAATTGCATTATGCCGCAGGCGCCGGCCGAAGAAATGACATCGGGTCGGCCGCCGGATTCCACATAAATTATGGCGTAGATCAAATCCCGGGGCACGGCCGAATTGGCCAGGCCGGAAATCTGCGAATCGTATTTAGTTTTCATCTCATCAACCCAGGTTTGCGTTAAAGTCGCAGTACTGGGCGGCGTACCCTTGAAACCAAAAGCGACTTCCGCGCCGACTATCACCTGCTCGACCGGTTTTACGAATTTTAAATTCAAACTGGAAAACTTCACCAGCCGGGGGCTAAGGGTCAAAAGTAAAAGGTAAGCCAAGAAAGCAATGCCCAAACCAATCAAAGCCGAGCTGATTTGTTCTTTGGCGTTTTGAACTTGCCCGCGATTGCCGCCGGCCATCAGCCACATTACCCCGCCGTAAAAAATCATTACCGTTGCCAAAATGGCAATGGCGCCCACAAAAAAAGCGTAAAAAGCCGCGATGTATTCGCCCAAGGTGCTGCCGGTGACCGTAATGCTTTCCCCGGCGACAAACTTGGAACCGGGCAAGGTTATTTGGGGCCGGAAAACCACGCTTTCGTCTGTTGCGGAAATTTCCGGTTTGGTTTCGCTGCCCAAGCCCGTACAATAAGGCAATTCATTGCAGGGCTTGGCTTCATATTGCGGGGTGGGCAAGCCTGATATTTGCGGACACATCCCGCTGGCATAAGGATTCAAACAATTGCCGGGCTGGTATTTGCAACATGCAATCGCGTTTTCATCCCTAGAGCTGGTTGATCCGGAATTATTGGTTGGACAAGTGCAGCTAGAACTATATGTACCGCCACGGGCAATGCATTCATTTGTCGGCATAATATCCGGGTAACCAAGCTCCGAATCGGAATAACAAATATTTCCGACTTGGCAGCACCCGGCCAGGCTGGGTTTGGCGAAAAGCCCAAAAACCAAAAAACCCGCGACCAAAGCAATTCTAAAAAATTTCCAGATTCTCATTTTAGTTTTTCCTCAATTAAATTCTGGATGGTGGTTTCGTCATTCAGGCCAGTCAGCCGCCTTTCATTCACGAATATGGTCGGGGTTTCGGTTATGACCAATCTCTGCCCCTCTGCCAAATTCTCCTGGATTTTTGCAGTTTCGCTTTTGCTGTCCAAACAGGCTTTCAAAGTATTCAGGTCGGTTTGACTTTCTTGGGCAAGTTTTGCCAAATCCAAATTTCCCAAATCGCTTTGATTGTCAAAAATCACATCGTGCATCTGCCAAAACTTGTTCTGCGCTTGCGCACACCGGGCGATTGAAGCGGCGTAAGTGGCGTTTTGGTGGCTGGGCAGTGGGTATTCCTTGTACACCAGGCGAATTTCATTTTGGTAATCAGCCAAAACCCTCTTTAAAATCGGCACTTGGGCTTTGCAGAATTCACACTCAAAATCCGTAAAAATCACCACGGTGACTTTGGCGTTGGTTTTGCCTAAAAGCGGATCGGTTTCAAAAACTTGCGGCTGCAAATCCTTTACTCGGGAATTAGTCCGAATCGTGGCCGTCAGCAGGCTAACTAAAACAATTGCGGCCAAAGCGCCGACCACCCAGAAAAAAAGATTTTCCTTTTTAAGCATAAAAAACTTATTGCAAGCGCATTTGCAAAATCCGGCCCGTGACCGAGTCCGTAAAATATAAAGTCTTTCCGTCTGCGGATAGCTTGAGGTTTACTGCGGAAAACTGCCGGCTGCCGTCCGAGCCGACCGGAACGGCCAGCTTGGTTTTGGCGCCCGTGGTCAGGTCCACGGCGTAGAATTCATCGCTGGCGTTCCTGGCCTGGTCGCGGTAAATACCGCTGCCGGCCGGCAAAGAATTGGCTTGGGGCACGGCGCAATAAACTTGAATTCCGCTTTTTGAAAATGTGCACTTATCCGACCAGGTCTGTAAATCCAAAGACAGGTTGTTGCCGCCGGCGCTGTCGCCCTGCGCGTCCACGATATGGAGAACCGGGTTATAGTTGGATTGGCTGTTGTATACGCTGTAAAGCATTCTTTGGCCGTCCGGCGACCAACTGCCTTCAAAACCCCGGCCCGGAGCCAAAATGGATTTGTTGTTTTCACCGCTCTTGCCCACCAAATAAACCTGCTGGCTGTTTTCATTCAAGCCTTCGCTGTAAGTGGCGACGACTTGATTATTCGGCGACCAGCTCACCTGAACTTTATTGCTGTTTTCACCCAAAGGTTCTATGGGCGACATTGAGGTTCCGTCCGGGTTGGAAATTACCAGGAAACGATCGTTAACATTCGCGGAATTGTATTTGAAGGCGATTTGTGTGCCCGTAGGATCAAAGCTGAAACCTTGGGCTTCTCTGGGCAAGGTCGCCTGCTGTTTGGCGTCAAAGTCGTAATATATTTTTGAATCATCGGGGAAGCTGACAATCACCTTATTCCCGGTCGGCGACCAGACGACGCTTTCCGCGTCTGGGAACTTTACCTGGCTTAATGCCACCATATTGCCGTTGGCGTCGAGTTTGAAAAACTGGCCCGAAACTTTATCGTAAAATTTCAGGTTGCCGCTGGCGTCAACGATGGTGTTGGAAGCATTGGCGCTTACTAAAGTCTTTACTAGAGTGTCCTGGCCGTTGGCTATGGGCGAAAGGCCGGCATTTATGTTGGAGACCTGCTGATTAACATTCGCGCCGTTGATGTTCGGCAAGCCGCCGTTGACATTGGCTTGCGGACGGTTGACATTGCCGTTTAAGTTTGGCAAAACCGCATTCACATTTTCATTCTGATTTTGGTTGCCCGCCGGCGGCAAGGGCTTGAAAAACACCAAGTATAAAACAAAACCAATGACAATGACGCCGATGACGAAAGCGATGATTAAGAGCACCCGTTTGTTCATAAATTTCTCAAAAATGAAGGATTAATCATTAAAAACAGTAAATATCAGGGTTCAAATTTGTTTGAGCACATAACATTCTGCGATTGACCGCTGTCAGTTAACAAGCCGATATTATTTTCCATTATAATCCTTTGGCCATCAAGTACGCATTCCGCATCACCTGAACAAGTTTGGCCGACGGTATAATTTTCACCAAGCGGGAAATACCTTCCGCAGCTGTCATTGGGGGAAACATTATCAAAGTTATATTGGATATTCGTGTCGCTGGGGTGATAGCCAATAAATTCCGAACGGCAAGTCCCGCTGGTTAATTTGGAATTACTGTCCCTGTTTATCTGGCAGACTTTTGGAGTTGGCGGCAATACGCCAGTAGAGCACTTCACGCCCATGCAAGCTTTTGGCGGATTATTATCGTTTCCAGATTCAAGAATATACGCCTCGCCGCAGGGGGTGTCGGCTTTACCAATTACAACACCGTCTACATTTTCACCGCAGAGCCCGATAAATTCCACAAATTCTTGGTCTATTCGCTGAGTGACTTTTAAGGCTGGGGGTCGTAAGTTTACCAATCTTGGGCTAATGGTATAAAGCAGTAAATACGAACCCAAAGCGATTACCACGGCGATTAAGGAGCTAAAAATGACTTCTTTGGCGCTTTGCACCCGACTTCGGTTCCCGCCCGCGGTCAGCCAGACAATGCCGCCGTAAAAAATCATTACTGTGGCAAACACGCCGATCGCCCCGGAAAACCAGCGATAGATACCGGCGATATACGCGCCCAAGTCCTGAATGTAGGCACGGACAAAACCCTGATCATCTTGGCAATTCGCGGTGACACCGGGAATAGGCACCTGGACCCGGATCCAGTTTTCTTCCACTGTGCCAGCGCTTACCGGCTGGCCTTGGCTGTCTTTGGCGTTCTCATCGCAAGCAATTAAAGCCGCGCTGGTGGGACGAGCAAAACCCAAACAAAGCATTACCAAAACTGAAAGGCACAGGGCTTTTAAAATTTGGTGGTGCAAAACCGATTTGGAATTCTTATTTAACCAACTCATACAATGAGCTTAAGGAGCCGCTGGCCAAATCTTTGATTACTTGGATTTTTTCAAACAGCGGCAGATTGATGAACCAAGCGATCACGGCAACCAAAAAGAAGATGACTAGATATTGCAGCATGGCAAAAAAGGCCGTGCCTGCGTGCGCAATCGCCACGCCAATGCCGGACATGGTCTTTAAAGTATAAGGCGGGACAATTTGCAGGCCGCGAGGTTTTGGCAAAACTGGCGAGATTATCCGGGCAAACCAAATGACGATGAAAAGCCAGCTGGAAACCACAATATCAAAACTAAAAACCCCGGCTGACAAACCGGATTGCCAAATGTCCACTTGCCTTGCCCAGGCAAAATTCGCGGCCTGGACCGCGGTCGCGGTCGTACCCGTCAGGCTTAAAGCCTGCAAACGCCGCTGGCGGATTTCTTGCAATTGCTTCAACCGGCCGGTTAAACCGCCCGAAGTTTTCTGTTCTTGAACGGCCTCGCGAAGATTTGGCTGACTTGTGGCATTTGCCTGAACCGCATCCAAGCTGCCGGCGGATTGCGGATTTTGAAAATTGCCCAAGTTTCCCTGCAAGCTATGCTGCTGGCGGGCTTGAAATCTAGCCAGATCCAATTCGTTTTGGTAATTCACGGCCTGGGCCATAAATAATGTGTTGATTATTGCTTTTGCCCCCAAACAATCTTTCCGACTTTCCAAACCCCGCTTTGTTTTACCAAGCTTAAAGTCAAATCTTGATAATAGGTTTCGCTATTACTGGTGGTGCCAGTGGATTCCACCCTTTGCAAGGTCACTTTGACCGTGGCCGAGCCCTGGCTAGCGTCAAATTCCGAAAGTTCCACAATCCTGGCTTCGGAAGTTATGCCGTGGTAAAGGATGTCTGTCCGGCGCTTGGTGCGCTCCGCCGCCACAAAACTTTCTTGCTGGCTCTTTAATTCCGGCGTCATGTAAAAATACAGATCCGTGATGTTTTCGAAGTCGTTCTGCGTGGAAAAGCTGGCGTAAATGCTGGCAAAGCTCCGGCCGATCTGCTGCACCGCGGTTTTGTCGTTAATATTCGGATCCAAAGGCGGCTGGTTTAGGTTCTGGTTTTGATTCACATTCGCCACGACGGTGTTTACATTTGGCAATACCGCGTTTGTGTTGCTGTTGTTGGTATTAGCCAAAGGCTTGCCCCGCTGCCAATAGACCAGAATTCCCAAAGCAACCAGGGTCAAAACCACTGCGCCGCCGAGAATAAAAAGTAATTTTTTGGACATATTTTTTAAAATTTTTACTATTCGGGTTGTTGGCTTTCGTTAAACTCCTTCTTGGCCGCTTCAATTTCCAAAAGCTGGCGGGGATCCGAGGTGATGATTTGGTCTTCGGTGTAAGAGGCCACGACTTTAATTGCGGCGTGCTTGGGGCCGGCGAAGAAAATGCCTTCACCCACGGCGGCTTCCAAAAGCAGATATTTTTCGCCTTGAGTCAACAAAAAAGTTTTAGACACAATATCGATACCGGCTGGCGACTGCTTCATCAAAAGTTGGAGAGCCGAGTTGGTGACAATCGCCTGGCCGTAAGGTGAACGCAAAAAATCATTCACATCTTGGGTAATGGTGGTGACTCCCAAATAGTATTTGCGACACCGCTTGACTAGAGCATAAATAAATTTGGCCGAATCTTCGTTCTGCATCAGCCACCACGCTTCGTCGATCACCAGAATCCGTTTTTTCAGCTGTGACCTGACAACATTCCAAATGTACGAAACGATCATGGAAATGCCAATCGGCCGCAATTCGTCTTCCAAGTCCCTCACCGAAAAAGTCACTAGCTGATTATTCAATTCAATGTTGGTGGGACTGTTGAATAAGCCCGCAAAAGTGCCTTCGGTAAATTTTTTCAGCCTCTCCACCAAACCCTCGGCGCCAACCATGCCGCCCAAGACTTCCTGGAAATCCGCCATCAGGGGCGGCTCGATGTTAGTCAAATCGCTGTCTGCCGTAATGTCTTTCTTTGCGTAAGCTTCTATTAACGCCCGATCAACAATCGAATCCTCCTCGGGCGTCAAATTGCCCAGCATCAGCCGCATCATGCCTTTTAAAGTGATCACCGCGGCGCGAATAATGTCCGCAGGTTTTTCCGAGCCGCTCGTCGGCCGAGGCAGGTCAAAAGGATTGATTTTTGATTCGGAATTAAGGGAGATATTTATGTAAGTGCCGCCCACAGCGTCGGAAAGGTATTTGTATTCGCGCTCGGGGTCGATCACGATCACATCCGTGCCCACCATTAAGGAACGCAAGATTTCTAATTTCACCGCGTAGCTTTTGCCGGCGCCAGAAGTGGCAAAAACTACGAAATTGGCATTCTGCAGGCTGAAGCGATCAAACAAAATCAAAGAATTGTTGTGACGATTGATCCCGTACAAAATGCCATTGTCTGAAGAAACATCCGAAGAAATGAAGGGGAAACTGCTGGCCGCGGGCGAAGAATTCATATTGAAATAAACCTGAAGTTCGTCTCGGCCAATCGGCAAGGTCGAATTGAAACCTTGTTCGGCTTGGTATAAAACCCGTTTGCTGAAAACCAGCTTGGAACCGAACATCGCCTCCACCCGGTCGGTCAATTTATCCAAACTGTCTTTATCGTTGCCGTACAAAGTGACATACAGCGCCACTTGGAAAAACTTTTCCGTGCCTTGAGTCAGATTATCCCGCAGTTGTTCAATGTCCCTTAAGGCCGTTTCCCGAATCGGGTCGCGAGGCGCGCCTTTTTCCGCATCAGCCAAAATCTGCGCTTCCAGCTGGCCAACTTTGTTCCGCAGCTGCTTTAAAACCACTTCCGAACCGACAGGATAGAAAAACATGGATATATCCAAAGGCACGTTCAAATTTATTATGGGCGCGAACCAGCCCACGGCAATGTAGCGCGGGTAGGTCACCACGAACAGGGTCCGGCAAAGCTTGCCGCCAATTTCAACATCCCGCGGATTGACTCTGTATGAAGCCGGAGCAATAAAATCCCGCACTGAAACCACGCCACGGCGGTAAATCCTTTCCGCTTCTAAAAGCTCCCGTTTCCTTTGCAGTTCCATTTCCGCCTGCTGCTGCCGCTCTTCTTCAGACAGCACTTGCATTGGCGGCGGGGTTTCCGCCGGCAGGGTTTTTGGTTTTTTGGATAAATTAATGGCCATTAACGTTCAATGCTTAATTCCCCAAAATTTCCGGGTTTTTCCTGTTCCGATGTTTGGGGGTTGTAAGTGGTGTAAAAAAGTTCGATCAAACCTTGGGTGTCCAAAGGCACGGCTTTCAGGCCAATGGCGGATAGACCTTCGGCCACAAAATCCACCCGTTTCAAAAGCTCGTCGCGCATCTCTTCAAATCGCTTTTGCTTGATGTGAATAATGTTGGTAGGCGAAAGTACGGCCGCCAAACGCTTAAAAAACCCTTGGCGTTTGTTGGCGCCCGCTTCAAAAGGCACCACGACATAAAACCGTTTGGACATAATGTCGGCCAACTCCACCAACTCCCTGACGTAAGTTATGTATTCCTGGGTTTGCATTTTTAAAAGCTCATTGGCTTGAGTTTTTTCAATCAGCTTCAGATTATCCAAATATGGATCGATATTCAGCTTGCGGGATTGAATGACGATTTGCAGAGGAAAATCCAGAGTGTTCAAAAATTGCGTGTAGGCCTGGATAACGGCTGCTTGCTCTTCTTCGCTTTTTAAAGCGAAGTTCATGGAAGAAACCAAAAGCACGCTGCGGATGGTGCCGTTTTTTAAAATCACCACATCGTCCTTAATTTCCCAGACATCCAAAAATTTCTGGGTGGAAGGGCTCTTGGGTCGGATTTGCACAGGTTGATTAGGCATGGTTTTGTTTTAAAGATTCGGCCACCACTTCGCCGGTTTCGTCATAGGCGCCGCCCGTATCGACCACTAAAGAAAGTTCGGTCAAGCGGGAAGCGGTTAAAGCCTGCTTTTGAGCAATTGGCGCTTTGGGTTTCTGGGGCTTTGCAAAGCCAAAGCGGAATTCGTATTCGGTTTCTTCTTTGTGCCAGACTCGGAGCTTGGGTAGGCGCTGGGTTTGCAAGATGGACAGGATAAAATAGTGAAACGGCCGGCTGTTAATTTTTATGAAGGCCAGCAGAAAAACCAGAACCGACCAAAAAATTCCAAAAAAGATGAATGCGATGAAGTTTAAAACGCGAAAACTTAAAAACATAACAATGCCCCAGACCAAAATCTGCAAAAACTGTCTGACGGTTAGTGGGCCTAAAATTTTATCTTCGACATCAATGAATTGTGGCACGACGAATTGCAGCATAAAATTGTTTTAAAAACGAAACTGACGCATAAGCCAGCCAATGGCCTCAAATTCCTCCTGATCCAGCGCAGGCTTACCTTGGGCTTTAAGCAGCTGAATTACATCAATCAAATCTTGCTTTTTTTCCATGGCTTGCTGGCCAATTTCCAAATAATTCTTGAAGGTCGGTGAATTACGCCAAGCCTGAATGCCCGAGGTTTTTAAGGCGAAAGAATCTCTGCCCAAAGCTTCAATTTCATCTCGGATTTTTTCAACGCGTTCTTTGGGGCTTTCACCCAAACGCCTGAAATCCGGCAAATCCAGAGAGGCTAAAACTTCGGTTGGGCCCATAACTTTTGCCGGCGCCCTGACATCCGTGACCATTTCTTGATAGCTCACCTGGGGCTCTCTAACTTTGGGTTTAACAGGAACCGGCGGCGGTTTTATTGGCGCCGGCCTGGCCGGCGGTACGCCCGAGGGCCGAAACCACGGCGGGGGCGCGACTTTGGCTGGACTGGGTGGCGCTGGTGAGGTTTGCGGTTTTGGCAAAATTTGAGTAGCAACGGGTTGCGATGAAATTGGTGCTTTGACGGGCGGGGGCGGCAACACAGTTTTTGGCGGTGGCGGAGCGACGGGCGCGACTTTGGGCGCAACTGGTTTGGGAATAATCGGCACTGGCGCGGGTTTCGGTTGTGGGGTCGGGCGGGGCCGGCGATGCAGCTCTTCCACGATTCTTTCCAATTCCAAACCGATTCTTCCCGCCCGGATCTCATCAAAACCCATGCCGCCGATCTTTGAGGAACGCATCAGGCTGTCGCGGGTTTCCAGCTTGTCCCGCACCTCAACCAAACGAGACTCGACGATTTTTTCAAACCGTCGGCGGCCGATCGGGTCAAGCTGTAAATTTTCCGCTTTGATTAATCTAGCCACCACGCTCTCAAAGTTTGTGTCAATGGCTGGCGGGGGAGCGGTTTGCAGGTTTTGCGTATGTTTAACCAAATCTTTTTGGTCATCCGGATGGACCAAATACGGTTCAGCGCCGGCTTGCGGTTTTAAGGGCGGGGCAGCAAATGGTTTTTCCTGCGGGACCTCCGGGACTTCCAGCAAATGGTGCGGAAAAAACAACCGATCCAACATTGCCTGAGCGACAGTTTTGGCTTTTTCTTTGGGTGCGCCGTAACTCAAATTCAAAGCTTCGTCTAATTTTTCCGGGCTGACTTCGCCCACCAAAACGCGCATCACCAATTCCGCCAAATTCAAACTGAAATCTTTCTCCAGCAAATCCAAAGCGCGCATGGCTTGGGGGTCTGAAGCGCGCGCTTTCAACGCGTCAGGCAATTTTTGAAATTTTAGTAATAAGGAATCGGGCATTTTTTTTATTGTCATTCCGACCGAATCCCGCAAAAGCGGGATGAGCGGAGGAATCTAATCTTTTAAGGAGATTTCTCGACTACGCTTGCGCTCCGCTCGAAATGACAAATTGTTTAAGGATTGCTTCGTTACTGCCTAAGGGCAGGGACTCGCAATGACGGAAATAAAGTTATTCCCCTTCTCCCGCGCCTTCGGAACTGGAGCCAATCATTCTTTGCAAGGAGCTAAATTCATCTTTAAAGCTTTCGCCGTCGTTGTTATCGACATGCTTCTGTAAATTACCAATGCGTTTATTAATTTCAGTTTGGGCTAAGCTCGAAAGTTTCTTAGTCTGCGCGACTTCATTGAAACCGTTACGCAAATTGTTCATCAGCGAGCGCATAACCAAACTGTTCCTCAAAGCGCTGTCAAGCGAAGCGGAGCCTAATTTGATTATATCACGGAACGCTTCCGGCGTTGACGGCAGGATGTTTTTCATTTCCTGACGGATGTTGTTGGTGATGTTTACCACCTGTTCGGCGGTTTGCTCTGGTGACGGGACTGGCGCTTCAGTTTGAATCTTCGCAGCCGATGGCTGGGCAACACTCGCGCGGGTTGGCGGCGCGGGCCTGGCCGGTATATTGCCTCGCAGGGCTTCTTGTGACTTCTCTTGGCGCAAACTTTCTTCAACTTTCTCGCCTAATTGGGATTTTTGAGCTTCCAAAGCTTGCTGGCTTTGGTCAACCCTGGATTTTTGCGCGTTTATTGGGGCCTGTTTTTCCAAAATCTGCCCTCTAATGGCATTCATCTGTTTGGCGGTTTCCGCGGCTAAATCCGGGTCAATCGTAGTTTTTCTAACCTGTTCCAACCTTTCAAATTCCGAATTTAATTTTTCAATTTCCGGCTTGGCGGCTTTTTGCAATTCTGACAATACGCCTTTCTCATAGGTCAATTTTTCCTGCGCCGACTTGACTTGGGCTTGCGCTTCGCTAACTTGGGCTTTTCGGGTTTGCGCAATTCTGTCGCCGCGGCTTAGTTCCTCCAACTGTTTGCCGGCTTTAACAGCTTGGTATGGCTCGGCCACTTTCCTGCCAACCGCTCCGGCAACTGAAGTAACCACGCCGACTTTGGCTGGCGCTTCAATTTCTTCCGGCTCCAAATCTTGCAAATTCAATTTCACGCCTTTGGCTTCGGCTTGACGCTTAACCGCCAGGGCCAGGCCTTCTTTTAATTTAACCGCGTCTGGCGCTTTGTCTGCGTATTTCTCGCCCCGGATATTCACCAAGCCTTTAGTTAAGTATTCTTCAAAAGCCCTTTCCGTGTTCAAGCTCTGATCGCCCGTCTTTTTGCGCATATATTGCGCAATGCCCTGCAATTCCTGCGCGGACATATTTTCCATCAAGCTGTTTCTGAAACTGCGGTCAGGATCGATTTGGTCAAGTTTTTTGTGTGTGGCTTCTTCGGCAATCAGGTTCCAACGGTTGCCCACATAGCTGTCTTTATTAATGAACTGAATGTCGGAAAGGCCTTTTTCGGATTGCAAGCGCTTTTGGGTTTGGGTAAATATGTCTTTCTGGGTTTGCAAGGCATTCCGCTGAGCTTCAATGTTTCTAATTTTTTCCGGATCTTGATCAGCCCTGGTTAAGGGTCGGCCCGATGCGTCAATCATGCCAGTTGGCTTCCGTAATTCTGCTTCTTCTTGATCAATGTTGGTTATCTGATCTTCCACATTCTTAATATCTGTGGCCAATTTTTCGCTCATCAGCCCGGCCAATCTGGCCAGCGCTTGCTTATTGGTCACATGACCGCCGGCAGACAACCTCACGCCGGCTTTTTCCAGCAATTCCCTGTCAGCCGCCAGCATATTGCTCGCGCCGGTGGAAAAAGTTTTTAAACCGCTTAGATAATCCGCTTCGCCGCTTTCTTTGGCTTTGGCCCTGGCTTCCACGCGCTGGCGCTGGCGCTCATTTAAAGTGTAGTTATCCAAATCATAATAAAAGCCCTTGGGCGCATTAAGGTATTCCCCGGATTCGTGAAAATTCAAGCCCCGCTGTTTGTAAGCAGCCACGCGTTCAGCGGTTCTTTGCTGGCGTTTTTTGTCAATGTCTCTTTGATATTCCGCGTCGAGGCCTTCGTGTATAACCCCCTCTTTTTTGCTTTCTTTTGCAAGATCCGGAGATCTGTAAAGCTCGATAGGATAATCCCAATCACCAGACTCTTGAAGATTCTCGTATGCTTCCATAATATCCAAGCGCTGATCGCGAATAACATTTTTATCATAGGTGTCCTGGTATTTTTCATTTGACAAGCGCCTGGCCATACCCTCGACAAAAGCTTTTCGAACATCCAAGTCTTCGTTATAACGAGCCCTTTGGGCTGAGTCTGGTTCACCTGGTTTTTCAGTTAAGAAATCAGTTGACATCTCATTGATTCCTTGGTTGGTCATTTTGTCGGCCTGCTGGCGGGCTTTCTTCAAAATCCGATCATATTTCGCTTTGCCTGCGGCAGAAAAATCCTCTGGATTTGCCTTGCCCTCCTGCTGCTTAAGGTCATTGATCATAACCGACCAAAGCGCAGGGTTTTTTGATACGGCTTCATTAAACAAGCTTCGGCCACGAGCGCTTTGGTACTCTTCTGAAATATTGCCGGTTTGTTCATCGTAATGCAGTTTGAAGCCCTTATCCTGGGCAAAATTTTTCCAGACCTTCATTTTGTCTTTCATGGAAAGCTTGGCGTACTTTTTGCCATGCTTGGTAATAATCAAACCAGAAGCTCCGCCTTTGTTGGCCCGACCCGCCTCAGTAGGCGTAAAGCCCTGCATGGCCATCAAGGAATTGAAATCTGTGTTTTCCAAAGCAGTTTGATCTTTGGTATGTCGCAGTTCCCTTAGCTTACCTCGCTGTTTACCCATGTAGCCTTTCAGAAGCGGAATTTTTGAACCCACGGCCAGGCCCATATCCGCCATGGTATAAGCCGCGCGCTTGACCATGCCGCCGCCCAGTTCCCGCGTAATTTTCTTGGGCAGAAACAAACCGGCCGCCACTGGCGCGCCCACCATGGCGCCGCCCCATCTTTGGAAGTTGCCCATCATTCGGTTGGCCGCTCCGCCGGCTGCGCTGCCGGCTTTGGCTGCCTGCATCAAGCCGGCGACCAGCAAACCCACGGCGACAAGGTAATTCAAAACATTCGCGCTGGTCGTGGCTTCAGAAGCAAAAGCGGACAAATCTTGTTGGCCGGAAGGCGCTCCGCCAAGCTGGCCGACTTGGGATTCGGCTGGGGTGGAACCCAAAATGCTCCCGCTGGTGACGGCTTGGGACAAAGACACGATGGTTAACGCCAGCCAAAGGAAAAACGCGATCACGGGCCCGCGCACCACATACTGGGTGAAATCACGCCACCACGTGCCCCAAAACGAACCCAGGTTGCCAGGGAAAACCGAGAGCATGTAGGCCGCGGGCGAAAGAATGACATAAATCCAGAGCATAATTATTCTTTGCACCAAATACAGCACGAAGATCGCCACCACCACCGTGGCCACGAACAGCATTATCACGGCCGCGAACATGGCGCCGGCAATTGACCAAGTGTTAATGTCGCCGCCCTGGGCAGAGGCTGTCTGTGAAAACTGCACAATTTTGTCCACGCCAAAGGCCGAGGTTAAATTTCCCGCGGCCAAATCCTTGAAAGCGTTGACGAATGTCAGCATTATCACCTGCGAAACATCAATGAAGAATCCGGCGATGGTTTTGGAAAAATTAATCAAAATCGCCATGATAATCAGCTTGGAGAGCATTCGGTTGTAGCGGTATTCCTGGAAGCGAAAGACGGTGCCGAAAGAAGTGAGCAGCAAAGCCACAATGAAAAACATATTGGCCATGTCGCGCACCACTGTCCAGCCGACTTTCACGGCTTCGGCGTCAATAAAGTCATTGTACTGCGCCACCCAAACCAAAAGGTCGATGAACTTCACCAGCAGGTTGCCCAGGATAAAAACAAAAAAGCTAAAGATCCAGCTCAAAATCGTGATAATGGCGTCATCCAGATCGGCCCGGGCCGGCAAAGGTGTTAAAAGGAAAATAATTGGCAAACTTATGGACAACCCAAGCAGCCCGCCTCGGGCAGGATGTTTTTTGAGCCATAGCCAGATTTCTCGGAAACTCTTCATTTAAAAAAGTTTAGCGGATGACAATGACATTGCCGCTATAGGGCTGCCAATAAGCGGCTGTGCCGTTAACCGGATAGGAAAGACAACGGCCGCCGTTGCACCAGCTCCAGTTATCCTGGATTTGAATTTGAGGTTTGGCAATACAATATGCGTGACCGCGGACATTGGTATTATTCGCGTATGGGCCTTGGTCGACATCGTAGCACTGACCGCTGGCAAAACCCTGCCCAAACCGGTAAGTGTAAGAAACCGAGTGTGGATCCTGGGGGTCAGTCCGTGGGGCAAAGCCCCAGCGCAGAAGCTGGTCGCTTTGGAAATCGCCATTCCAGTCAATGGCAATGTTCTTTAATGGCAGCTGCTGGCTGTCCACTTGAGTATTAAAGCGCAACTGGATGGATTCGCCTGAAGTAATAAATACATCGCCGTCGGGCTGCGCCCCGATTGCCACATTTGAAACGCTGGGCGTGTTGCCGCAATATGCCAAGTTGGGATTGGTCTGAATCAAGCTGCGATCCGTGCCGTTTGTGCCGCACCTCGACATATTGTTGTAGCGGGCTTGCCAGCTGGTGACATAGTTGCTGTAAAACGCATCCGTGGTCGGGAAAACTTCGTAGGCGTTCGTGGTGGAATTCCACTGCCACATGCCGTAGACATTGGCGAATAAAACTTGCAGCCGATCAAGAGCGCGGGTTATCTGTGCGGGATAAGTTTCGGATGTCCGGGTGGCGTAAACGCCGCCGCTAGGGTTATTGATTGAAGTACACGTTCCGCCAGTGCCACAGTCACTGTTTTGCGCGCAAGCGTCACCATACGAATGCCCAGATCCGGAAACCACTGAACAGTAATATTGGTTATAACCGTAATCACATTTGCCGTTTACCCCGCAATCTGCGTCCGAAAAACAAGCTGTGTTTACCAAAGGGCCAGCCACGCAGACTTTGGCCGGGCCCACGCCATTACAATAACCGCCGGCACGAATACATTGGGTGATATCACTGACATTGTTGCAATTGTATGGCACGCTGGCTTGTTCCAAGGTGTAGCCCTGCAAACCCATACAAGTCCTGCCATAAAGACCAAGTGGTGAACCAGCATTTGACATATAAGCCGATCCAGATCGGGCTAAAGAAGTATTTTGCTTAACCTGAACAGGCTGGTAATTTGGCAAGGCTGAATTGCCGTCCCAGAGCAGTGGATTATCAAAATTCTCTTCAGGTGGGGCAATGCTGCCATACGGCTTGTCATCCTGGGTCAGCTTGTATTTGTAATTCGGCAGAGCAAAAGCCGATGACTGCAGGTTTTCCGACCAAGCCGCGTTTTCGCCTGCGGAATTCACCACCTGCGCGACCTGGACACAAAGTTCCCGCAAATACACAATGCCGGCAATCCAGGCGCCGCCTTGACCGGCCGTCCCGTCGGCTAAATTTATACTAAATGAGGCAATCCTGTTACTTGTATCAAAATTTATCCTGACAATTAAGCCATTTGGTCCAGCGTCCGGAGATATCTCACGAAAATGATAGTCCTTATACCAAGTTACCGTGCCATTGCCATTGTCAACACGGTTCGAAGCATCCATGGTAAACCCATCGTTCCTCTGCCAATCATCATTTTCATGCGAACCAGTCTGGATTATCCAATCGATTCTTTCAATTTGATATTCATAATGTTGATCCGCGCTTACTGCTCTATAAGTGACCGGATTATTTATATTATCACCAGGCGACTCATCAATTAAGAAATTTTGGTCTGAGGGATCACCAAAGTCTTCAAAGCTACAAGCGCATATACCATGTCGGTTGTTTGGATCGGAATTACAGTTTGCATAAACTTCAGCACAATCCCCAGTGCTTTCAAGAAGGCTTGTGTTATCCGGCAACCCGTTTATTCTTATGCCGCCTCGACCCATAAATGTCTCTATTGATCGGCGGTATCCTCGAGTTTGATCACAGAGTGCTGATGGTGTTCCTCCGCAATCAACATAAGGGGAAGCAAAGGTCCCGGTGGAATAGCTGCCCATGGCGCGAATGCACATAAACAATGGCGCTTTATCCGCATAGCCTGCAGCTTCCACCCGGCCGAAAATGTTCCGCTCCCCGGCCAGCAAATCCACCGGATACCAGCTTAAGCACACCTTGGGATTGCGCGGGTCTTTTTCCAAACAATAACCCCGCCAGCCATCGAATTTTTTGCCTGTGTCATCGCGATAACTGCAAGTCAAAGCATTGGGTTCAGGATAAGATCGGCAGGACCGGGCAATGTATTTATTGCCCGCGTCATCCACTTGCAAGGCTGGCAAGAGCGAAACTTCATCAATCGCAAATTGCGTTCGGTTTGAGCTGGAGGTTGCAAAGGCGATGTAGCCGGTGGCGGGGTCGAAGGGGACATGCGTGCCACTGTAAGTATTACCCTCTTCGTTTGTAGCCGTGGGATCCAACCGCAAAGGCCCGACAATGAATTGCTGCCAATTGGTGCTGGGTTGAATATTGCCAGACCAGTGGTATTGCGGAACGAAACTGCTGGCTAAAGTGTTTAGATTTTCCAAGCCTGAAGCAATGCCTGCAGTTAAAGTCTGGTCAGTGACCGTGGGCTGGGTAAGATAACGCGCTTTGAAAGTCAACATATAACTGCTGCCTTTGCTCAATTTGCCGGCCAGGGTTGAGGTTTTAGTTCTTAAAGCCGCTGGCGCTGAACCGCCGGGCGAAGGCGTGACTTTGACATAAGGATCAATCATCACCGGCGCCACATTCACGCCTGATTGCAATATTTCACTGGTTATTAATTCCGCTTTGGTGCCTTCACTCGCCGCTTGGAGCGAAACTTCCCAGCCGGCTTCGTTCAAATCAGCAGCACCGCTGAAATTTCCCGCGATCACTTCATCATCAACTGGCAAACCGTCATCGCCGATTTGCGGAGCAACCCCGAACGGATAGTTCCCCCTGACAGTCTGGGTGCTTGACCATTGCATGCCAGAAACCACCAAGCCGGTTTTGTTGCGTAAATCTTCCCGCGAATAAGCCTGGGTATTACCCGTGATGGGGAAAGGCTTGCAGGTCGCGCCCGTACCGCAATCGCTGTCGGCTACGCAGATTTTCTTGGGGTTATTCGAGCACCGCAATTCGTCCACATAGTGATTGCACTGGCCGCCCGGACTAAAGCTGTCGCAAGTGGCCACGGCTAAAGTTAAATTTTCTTTCTGGCCAATGGTCTTGGTGCTTTCCACTGTGCTGATGGGGGTCAGCCACTTGCTGCAGACCCGGTCGCGGCTGACCTTAAGCAGAATGTTGCTATCGCAAAGTTCGGATTGACCAGTGCAGCCCGCAGGCGCGCCTGACGCGTCTGGATTGGCGGGACTGCTACCCAAAGGACTTTGGTCAACATCATAAGCCAGGCTGGGGTTGGACATATCGTTGAATAATCGGCAGCCTAATTTGTCTCCGACTTGGCCGTTGCAAGATGTCGAATCCACGCTTTGACGGATGATCGAAGAATTGGTGGTGGGCTTGACTTCCACATTTTTAAACCAATGAGCCAAGGAACCCGTCGGGCCAGCCAAGTTTTCCGAACCGAATGCTAAATTGCAGGTGACGGCGTTGCCTGAGTAAAATCTGCCGCTGAATCGCTTGTAGTCATCTCGGCTTAGCCGATCCGGCCGAATCACCAAACTGGCGCCATCCACAGCGTATATCATGCTGTTGTCAGGCGAATACACTCGGGTTAAGCTGTCCTGGGCCGTGCGACAGTTTTCCAATTTAAGAATCGCTGATTCGTCGGTGGTAATGTTCAGGGCCGGGTCATAACCGGACTTGATTTCCGCGCTCAAGACATAGTAAGTGTCCGCGCTCAAGGTGATGGTTTGCCGGAGGTTGCCAGTGCCCACCAGCGAAGTGTAGACTTCGCCCGAGGCGCTGTTGTAAATAAGCAAGCCCCCGCCGCCCACGCAGCCAATCCCCGCACCCCCGCATTCCGAGTTAACTTGGCAGGTTCTTTGGGTATTGTTGGAACAATAGTTGTCCGTCCAACTCTTGGGCTCCACACCTCCAGCCAAATCATTGGTAATTTCAAAATTGCTATTCGCGGCCAGGCTTTGGCCCGTGCCAACGGGATCCAAGAAGTTGCCGCAACCGCTTTGATCTGCCGGACATAAGCCGGCGTAACCGCCATAAGGGACGGTCGGCGGTATGTTGTTTAAATTCCAGGTTGGGCAAACTTCCTGCGTGCCGGTAATGTACCAGCCGGCCGTCTGGGTTGAAGTGCCTTCCTGGTATGTGCAGTTTCGGCCTCCGGGATTCTTAAAGTAGGCTTTGCTTCCGTCGGGCTTGGTAAATTCGTCGCAGAACAAAGCTTGCTGGCCACACAAAATTTTACCGTAATCATCAGGGTTGTCTTTAAGGTAAACCGATTCGGCGATAAGCAATTCAAATTTGGTTCCAAAAGATTCGCGACCGAAAGCCCGGCAGCCCTTGGCTTCGGCCTGACAGGCTTTTTCCGGATCATTCACCCAATACTCAACCGAATCAGCCGGAGTGATAATCGTGTCACCTGAGTAAGGCGCGCTAGGCAATGAAGTGCCGCGCGTTAAGTATGCGATAAGCGCACTGATGTCCAAGATGGAGACTGAACCATCATTGTTGACATCACCGCTTTCTAGTGGTCGAGGCGGCGGACCGTTCTTATAAATATAGTTGTTCAAGTAGTCGGCGTCCGCGTTTTCTAATTTGCCGTTGCCGTCAGCGTCACCTCGCAAATTCGGCAAAGTTATAGTTTCCGCAAAAGCATTGGTGGAATTTTGAGTATTAATCAAGGCTTCACAGCCGACTTTTTCACTCTTGCAAAGCCGAGCAAAGTCAGAAAGATTTTGAATTGAGCCCGAGCGGTTTCGATAGGCTTGGCAACCTTCAAACCCACCGCAAGCGGTTTGGGAAGCTTTGACCCGGTAAACGCTGTCAGTCAATTCAGTCAAAACCACATTATCCACAAAGAAACCGGCGGCGGCCGCTCGTAAAATCAGTCTTTCATTGGTGCCATCTACGCCTTGGGTGAATTGCAAAGGCCCAAGCGTGAATTGATTCCAATCGGCTTTGATGGCGACCGTGCCAAAACTCTGCTGGCCGCCAAAGGAGTTCAATATGCCTTCCAGGTTGATATCGCCGGCTTGGCTTTTGGCCCAGAAGGTTACGGCGTACGAAGCGCCTTGGCGTAAATTCCCGTCAATATTAGCCTGGGCTTGGGCTGGCGTGCCATTAACCTGCAAAGAGTGTCCGCCGTAATTTATGCTTTCCGTGCTGGGATTAGCTGCGCCACCCGTAAAAGTCCAGGGCGCGTAAGTGCCATTTTCAAAATCACTAGTTAAAATTGTCCGCGTGTTGTTGCCCGAATTACCAATGTACTCCCGGCAGCCTACGGCTTGAGCGGAACAGCTTAAAGATTTCTGCGAATCGGCGTAGTAAACATTGTTGTCAACCGCGTTTCTAAAGGGCTGGCAGTTTTCCGTGCCTTCAATGATACGCGAACGCAAGCGGTAATAAACCGTGCCGCCGGCATCGTAAAATTCCGCACAGTCTGGGTTGGTGGTTAAGTCGGCCGCGGTGCAAGTAGCCTGCGGGTTGGGATTATTGTCAATGCACGCAGCGTTTGCCGTGCCGGAAACTTGCAGGTTTGTGCAAGGACCCGCGTCAACATTACTTCTTTTTAATCGGAATTGTTTAAGTTGGTAACCAGTTTCGTTGCTGCCAACCCAAGAATAATAATCAGCCAGTTGCGCATCATTTGGCAGGACGCATAATTGCAGCTTGGTAAACTGGGCTTTGCCTTCGCCGCCGGCCGCCACTTCATCCAGATTTGTAAAGGCTTCGCAACCGACTTCCGACGCTTGGCAAGTCTGGCCGGTTTTAGCGATGAAAGAAGTTAAAGGTTGACAATCGCCGGCAACGCCGCCGCATTCAGCATCGGTTGAACAAGAAACAAAGGTAAAATTCGGCGAGCGTAATTGTGACTGACAATACCGGCCAGTCCGCGTTGGGTGATTGACCAAAACACCGCCTTCCGTGGATTGCTCGCGGAAAGAAGTGCAACCCACTTGGTCAGCCGGACAAGTCGTGCCGGGTTTTGCGGGCACGCTCATGCCGCCCGAAACCGGGGTAAACAAATCACAACCCACATCGGCTTGCGTGCATTTGGCAATGTAATTTTTGCAAGCCGGGGGATCCGTGGCTAAATTGCCGGTGCAGCCCAAATTATAATTTGCTTCAGACGGCGGTTTTTTTAGATGGACCAAATTGGTCGTACCGTAATCTTTATAATCTGTCAGGCTTGCGCCTTCTTCCACCTGAACATTATCCAGCAAATACACACATTCGGTTGATGGCTGGAAGAACAAATCAAAGGCCGATTCTGTTCTGGCCGCGTCCCAAGTATAGGCATAACTGAATCTTTGCCAATCGGGCGTGACGGTAATCGTCGGCGCGGGGGTCAAAAATCCTCCGGCGCGAAGCTGGGTGACGGGCTGGCACGCCGCGCCTTCAGATTTTGCGTAAAAAGAAATCGTGAAACTTCGATTGGCGATTGGCAAGCCCGTGTTTACAGTTTGCAAGAAATCATCCGAAGGCGGTGCGCAATCGGGTAGATCTTGGATACGAGCGGCTTGGGAGCCAGACAGGGCTGCGGCGGAAACAAAAGTCTGGATGCCGCAGGTCTGCGTGCCGTTGCCCGTCGTCCAACCAGAGAACTCCGTGTTGCCCGCCACATTGATTGAGCGAGACTGTTCGAAACTCGAGTTCTTGACCAAGTTGGTGCCGGTGGTTTGCCGGATGAATTGCGTACAGCCGTCGCTGGTGGATTCGCAAGAGCCAACATCCCGATCAAACCGCTTTGTGTTGGCCAACGAAGCATTGCATGTCCATTTGCCGGTATTGAAATCATAACCTGTGCAGTATTGCTGACAGCCGGCGTTCGAGCCTGAGCACACACTATTCTGCAGGGTATTTTGCAAATATGTCACTTGCTGGCCTGCGGGGTTAGCAAAAGTCTGACAGGAAGCGTACTGATTGCTGCAGCTTTGGCCGTTGAAGCGCCAAGTGTCTTTTTCTTCCACGCAAGTGCCGAATTGTTTGCACGAACCGTCATCGTTTTCCAAAATACAGCTTTGTTCATCCACGCAAACTTCGCGCCTTTGCACCTGCTGTTCGCGCGGTGTGATAAAAGCACAAGTTTTTTGAGATTCGGTGTCAGGAATTAAATTTTGATTTGTTGGATTGTTTAGATCTGAATGAAGATTGAAACAACCGACTCGCGGATCGTCACTTTTTGAAATACAAGGCTTGTTTGGGTTATCTGTGTCCTGACCCGAAGTGCAGCCGCACTCTTTGCCTATGTTTTTTTCCGAATCGCCGTTGCAATAACGCTTGTTATAATTCAGATTTTTATTGCCGCGCTCATCGCCGTCGGTATCAGTATATTCCTGGGAAATTATTTCTTCACTAAAGCCGGTTTTCGCGCACATGGTTTCCGGCGCTTTCAAAACCCAGGACGGGTCAAGGAGGCGGAAGTATGGCGAAGTCGGATCATCAAACTGTTTGACGAGGTTGCTGATGCTGACATTCTGGTGCTCGAAATCCCGTATGTATTGGGCGGCCAATTCCCAGCCCACAGGGATAATCCGATATTTTCTTAAAATTTTAAGGCTGCGGTAAGGATAGCCATTCCGGAAATCCGGTTCCCGACCATTGGCGTCAAAACCAAAAACCTTTTGATCGCTTAAAAGTCCTCGATCAATGGCTTCTTGGACGGTTAGACGGCCTTCTATGGCTTGACGGAAAGACTGATCCAAAACGCAATTATTCGGAGAAACCGCGCCCAGAGCCGTAGCCGAAACATTAGCCACATCCGTGGGGCAAGCGCTCAATTCATTTAATATGTCGATGGGGCCGCCGGCGCTAAAATTAATTTGCGCCAAGCTGGCGAACCTTTCTTTGGCCGCCTGCACGCCGCCGGTCGAACCCGCATTACTGGGATTAAAAACTAAACTTTTAGCTTTCGGATCGACAATGCCTTTGCTGGGGCTGAAAATCCTTTCAATTAATTTGCTGGTTAAAGTGTTGGTAAAAATTCCAATTGCGTCGGCTATCGGCGAACCGGTGTACACACCAAAGGCGCTGCCTGCCGCTTGAGTGGAAAGTCCTTCTTGCGCTGCGCTCCGGGTAATGTCTGCCGGAGTTTTGATGTCTCCGCTAATTAAGGAGCGGACTGGGCCGATGCCAAAACTCTCGGTCCGAATTTCTTTCTCGGATTGTTCTTTCTCAAAAGCCCGCGTATCGCGTTCTTGCGACAAAACGAGAAATTGACCCAGAGGATTGCCTTCGGGTTCAAAAATTTCCGGCAATTTGCCTTTTTCAAAAGCTTCCTGCAAGGCTTCACCGGTCACGCTATAGCCATTCACGGAAATCACGCCGGATTGCAAGTTCTGGCCGATTTGATCCAAAGTACAACTGGCCTTTCGTCTTTGAGCGCTGCAAAGATTATTGCAAAGCTTAAGGTCGGCCAGCAATTTTTCATCACCGCTGGCAATGGCCGACTGGTAAAAACCCAAACATTGATCGACTGTCCAGGGCGTTCGACAGATACCGTTTGTTAGTAAGCTGTCATAAGCGCTCCCACCTTTAGTTTTTGCTTCTTGCACCAGCGATACTCTTTCCTTAGCCGTAGCCAAAGTTGTTTTGACATTTACGTTCGCATCGCCCACTGTTACTTGCAGATTTCTGGTACCATCTTCATAATTTTTTTGACAGCTTTCCTGGCACCAGTTGGGATTCAAATTTACTCTTAAAGCTATGTCGATTTGCAGTTTTGCCGCACCTGGATCACAAAGGCTGAAGCCAAAAGTTTCTTTAGATAAAGTGTCCAAATAATCGCCGGCCGCGGCCTTTCCAAGATCTTTAAAATAATTTGCGGTGTCCGGAAAAAGCGGACCTTGGCCTTTGCCGCTGGAAGCAATCCACGTGGCGGTATCTTCGGCGATTTTGCCCAAAAATACTCGCAAAGCATTCTTAAAAGCCACATCGCCAGCGTTCTTCTTTATGGTTTCCCAGACTTTTTTAGCCGCGTCGGAAATCCAGCGGGTAGTTTGTTGGGTATTTTGCTGAAAAATTTGCTGCCAAACCGAAGGATCAAAAACCGTCCACTGCGCTTGCGTGGCCGTGGGCTTGAATGCCAAAAATACCGAGGTAGAAATTATGATCGGAGCCAACAAACCCAACCAAAAAGAACGCTTAACTCTTTTTTGAGATTGAACTTTAAAACGGCTGGAATTCAAACTCATCAGTTTCCGCAAATTTTTTCGATTTGTAGGTTTAAGTCTTGGCATCATTTATTGATGTTAGTATTGGCATTTGTGTTTAGAAGCGTTTCTTGCAAAGCCTGTAGATAGACGGCGCGCAAGGTTGCATCGTCATAAGTATTTAAAGTTGCTTCGTCCACACCGCCGAGCTTCAGGAAAGTCCGGATTTCAGCCGGAGTTAAATTCTGCAACTGTTCAACCGTTAGGCCTGCGGCCGCATTAGTGTTTGTCGTGTTCTGATTGACATTCGAAATGTTGCCATTAGCAGTCGCGCTGGAATTCGAATTTTGAGCTTGCTCTTCAGCGACCAACTGCTGGTACTGCCGCAAAAGCGTGGCGTCATCAATGGCGTCCAAATCCGTTTGGGATACCCCCGCGGCCAATAAAGCTTGCCGCAACTGGCTGATTGTCACTTGACCCGAGCTCTGGGTTTGAGTATTTGTATTCAAGTCCGTATTTACATTCGAGTTTCCGCTAATAACCCCGCAATTCTTGCCTTCGGGACAATTTGGGTCAGAGCCCTTATTAATTTCATCTTTATCCGATGCGCCATCACTGTCTGAATCGGCTATGTACGGGCTGGTGCCATAGCGATACAGCTCGTCATAATCTGAAACCCCGTCTTTATCCGTATCCTTAGCTTGCAGAGTTAGCAGTGTCTGATCTTGGGGTTGATTGGAGTTGGCGCCAGCTTGATTCCGGGTAGCCAAAAGATTAAAAGGCTGCCTTAAGTTTCTTTTTAATTGAATGCCGCCCAAGACCAACGCGCTAAGACCGATGCAAAACACAAACCACAGCACACGCTTGGAGTACTGATTTTCCGGCTTTTCTGGACGACCAGCGACTTTTCCCACATCCTCGGGGGGTGGGTCGATTGCCATGGGCTTTCAGATTAAAAAACTTTGTTTTTTTAGACTGATTTAGAGTGATTGTCTTTTGGAATTGCCCTAATTGTAGCAAAAAAATCGACTATTGTCAAAACATAATTACCTATTTATGTCAATCCCGCACCGCTTTTAAGAAAAGGTATCGTTGTAGTTGTGGATTTAGGGAATTCTTAACCCACACCCAATAACCACAACGATTCTGATTTCCACAACTAAAACTTAGCCTCTTTTGAAGGTCTTACCGTTAAATCCATTTCCCTGGCTAAAGACAACCAATCGTTTAAATCCAATTCTTGGGCCCTGACCATTGATTCTAAGCCAATTCTTTCAAGTTTTTTTTGAATTTCCTGGGTTGGAACGCGTAAACCGCTGCCCAAAGCATTGCATAAAGTTTTTCGCCTTTGGCTAAAGCCCAATTTGGCCAGTCTAAAAATTTTTTCGATTTCCGATTTTGACGCAAAGGGCTTATGCCGGACTTTAAGATTTATGATCGCGGAGTCCACTTTTGGTTCGGGCCAAAAAGCTTTCTTCGAAACCCAACCGGTAATGCTGGGCTCGGCGTAAATTTGCACACCCAAAGCCAACAGACTCATCTGTCCAGGTTTAGCAATGATTCTTTGCGCGACTTCTTTTTGCAAAAGCAAAGTTAGACTCTGCGGTGAAAAATCCGATTCCAAAAATTTCTTTAAAAAGTGCGAGGTTAAATGATAAGGCAAATTCGCCACGATTTTGTATTTGTCGGCGACAGAGTTGGATATTTTAAAATTTTCCCGCAAATCTTCCACGGTTAACTTCATAATGTCTTTATGCAAAATCGCAACATTCGAATATACTTCGGCGATTTGCGTCAAGCGGGGGGAAAACTGCTGATCGATTTCCACGGCCAGCAGACGCTTGACGGATTTTGCCAAAGCCAAAGTCAAAAACCCGGGTCCAGCACCGACCTCCAAAACATAATCAGTTTTTTGAACTCCAGCCGACTCAAGAATCCGGTTCAAAATTTTTTCGTCAACCAAAAAATTCTGACTAAATTTCTTTTGGGGCCGGAACCCAAGGCCTTTAAAAAACCTCGGCATAAATTTTCGGCCGCTAAAATTTGTCTTGGGCTTATTCATTTAACCAGGCCTTGGTTTTTGGAATCTTTTAGCCGGGCGTAGAGCAAGCTGGCCAAAGCCGAAACAACGAAAAACGCCAACCACGGACTTACAAACTGCATCAAGACGATCATTAATATCGCCATCAAAAACTTTCCGATGGCTAACGCCTGTTCAAAGAAAACCGCGATGGCCAAAGGATCCTCACGG
Source organism: Candidatus Parcubacteria bacterium (assembly GCA_003597955.1). GTDB lineage: Bacteria > Patescibacteriota > Patescibacteriia > PEXW01 > PEXW01 > PEXW01. Next base: position 10,757 of record QZJU01000005.1, on the reverse strand, counting down.
ATGCCGTGTTCGTAAGTGATGGCCATGGTCGGAATGGAAACCATGCTTTTAGCAACGCGTCCAAAAGCGTCCAAAACCACCAACTGCCAAGCAAGGAAATTCAAAAACGCCCGAAACAACCAAGAACCGCTTAGCAACAAGCTGCCCAAAGTTAAAACCGGCTTTTTGGCTGTCTGATCGGTCTTTTTGCCGATTAATAAAACCAGCACGACCGTGATAAAAGTCGACAAACCCACCAGTAAGCCCAACTGATCGTAATGAGGAATAGCAACAAACAAAAAAACCGGCCACATAACCAGAGCGATCAGCTCTTCAGCGTAGCCCAAATAGGCAATGGCACTTTGGCGGTGCCTTGGCGTCAAGAGAATTTCCCAGTATTTTTTGTAGGAGAACGGCGCTAAATCATGAATTTCTTTCAATTTCAAAAGTGGACGGGTGGAGGCCAAAAACAGCATGGCCACGACAGTAAACAGAGCGTGAAAACCGAAAAAATTCAAAACTAGGCCGCCAAAAATCGGTCCTAGGATAGTGGCAATCGAACTTACGGTTAAGACCCCGGAAATTTCCCGGCCCCTTTGATCTCTGCCGGAAAAAAGCGTGAAATCCGCGTGATACGCCGGCCAGTACAAAGATTTCTGGATGGCAAAAATTACTGGCGCGACATAAACCAACCCTGGCCAGCTTGAAATTCCAAACAAACACATATAGTAAGCGATAAACGCGAACTGGCTGTAAAGGATAGTGTGTTCAAAACCGAACCGAGCTGCCACGCGACCACCTAAAGGCACAAGTATTGTGTACAAAAGGTAAACCGCGGCGTAGAAAAGCAGAATTTTTTCCAACCCAAAACCCAAGGTCCACAGGTAAATGGGTTCGAATAAAGCCACGGCCGAGGTGGCGAAATCCATTATGCCCACAGACCAATACAGCTCCTTTAATTCGTGAGTTGGGTGTTTGGAAAAATAGTGCGGAAAATATCCGCGGAATCGCCTGAACATGAAAAAAAATTAAAGCCTTAGGTTTTGCTCCGCCCCAAGAAAATTCTAACTCGGCCTTTTCTCAAAATTTTCGGCGGGCGGCAAGTTAAATCGACGATGGTGGAAGGCGGCTCTTCGGGAATTTCGCCGGCATCCAAAATCAGATCGGGCTTGATCTGGTATTTGCCAAAATGCCGAGCAACATCTTGACCCGAATAAAACACGCCGGCGCCGGATATGTTAGCGCTGGTGCTGGTAATGGGCCGGCCTAAGCTGGCCACTAATGCCTGGGCGATCTTCTGCGTGGATTGCCTAATGCCCAAAGTGCCCAAACCCAAAGTCAGTGCGGCTGGCAAATTCTGTTTCGAAGGCAAAATAAAGGTGACGGCCGCCGGCCAATAGCGCTTTAAGAATTTCATGGCAAAATCGTCTATGGCCGTGTATTTTTGTGCCATCTTGATATTTTCGACTAGAACCGGCAAGGCTTTTTGAATTCTTTGCTTCATTATAAAAATCTTGCCGATTGCTTCTTCGTTCGCCGCGTCCACGGCCAGGCCATAGGCGGTGTCAGTCGGATAAACCACCACACCGCCCGCCGACAAAATGCCTAGCGCGCGCTTGATGATGACCGGATCGGGCTTATGCAATTTTACGGAAATAATGTCCATGTTTTTTTATTGCCGAGGATAGCGAGCATTCGGAATTCGTTTTACGGTTTCGAATGCGAGCGACACAGGCCACAAAGGTTAATACCTTCTATTTTGCTTTTGCGAAGTAATCCTTCAAACTTTTGGCTTGTAAATCCAGCGAAGAATGCTGATAATCGGCGCCGAACTTTTCTCTTAAGCGCAAGTCCGCTTCCGCCATGACATCTTTTAAATCCAGACCGGCCAGTTCAATAACCGTTTGCGCCACGTTCTGAAGAATCTGATCGCGTTCCAGGTCGCTGATAAAACCGGTTTTAATGTTCACCCTGGCTAGCATCAAAATAAAGTCATAAAGCATTTGTTCAGTATCGGCCGAAGCCACCAGAGTTAAAGGTGCGGGAAAATTTTCTCCAGTCATCACTAAATATACAGGCAAATTCGGGTTTTCCAAAGGCCAGTCATAGCCCGTGACCTGGGGCATAACGCGCAAGACTGGCTCCAGGGCGTGTTCCAGGACTGTTTCGAAAATTCCGCCGTAGGTGATTAGGTCTTGCCAAGCATCAGCGATCTTTTCCGGATCGCCCTGGTATAGCCTTTTGGCGTAATCATAAGCGTAAACGACTTCAATATTTGGCGCCATATCAAACCGCTAAGCTGATTATCCGGTCCCGGACATAACGGAAGCTCTTAATGGGTTTGCCGACTAGCCATTTTTTAATTTTAACATTCGCCAGAACCATTTTTTTAAGCTCGGCTTCTGGCACATCTGAAGCGACTAGAATTTTATCCCGCACCTTGCCGTTTATTTGAATGGGAATTTCAATTTCTTTGGCTTTTATTCTTTGCTCATCATGTTTTGGCCAAGTCTGCTGACAGATAAAATCTTTTTTGCCTAATTTCTGCCAAAGTTCTTCGGCGAGGTGAGGCGCGAATGGGCTTAATAATTTTAAAAAGGCTCGCAATGCGTCCATATCCACAGCCTTGCCTATTTCACCGACAGCCTCCCACTCTCCTTTTTTATTCAACTTTGGACGCCAATCTGGTTTTCCATCCTTGCCATTAAAAAATATCATCAACTCTGATATGCAGGTATTAAACCTAAAGTTTTCAATATCCTCAGTGATTTTTTTAATAGTACTATGAATTGATTTAGAAAAACCATTTTTCGATGATAACTTTCCTGCCTGAACATCCTCAGCAACCTGTTTAATGACCGTAAATACTCTATCTACATACCCCTTGCCCTCCTTGATGCCTAAAAAGCGTTGGATGCCTACTATTCCCTTAGTATTCCACGGTTTGGCATCTTCGAACGGACCCATAAACATTTCGTACATACGCATTGTATCAGCGCCGTATTGCTTAATGACTTCGTCAGGATTCACAACATTGCCTCTAGACTTGGACATCTTTTGATTGTCCTCGCCGAGAATAAGGCCCTGGTTTTTTAATTTAACGAATGGTTCGTCCCCGCACTCTTTCGGCACTACGCCGATATCAAACAAAAATTTGTAAATAAACCGGGCGTAGAGCAAATGCAAAACTGCGTGTTCAGCCCCGCCCACATACAGATCCACGGGCAACCAAGCTTTTAATTTCTCGGGATCGGCTAATTGCTTGCCGTTTTTTGGGTCGACATAGCGCAGGAAATACCAATTCGAGCCGGCCCACTGGGGCATGGTATTAGTCTCGCGCTTGGCTCTGCCGCCACATTTAGGGCATTTCGCGTTGACCCATTCTTTAATCGAAGCTAATGGCGATTCGCCCGTGCCCGTGGGTTGATAATTTTTAACCTGGGGCAATTTTAGCGGCAAATCTTTTTCGGGTAAGGCAACATTTCCGCATTTTTCACAGTGCACGATCGGGATTGGTTCGCCCCAATATCTTTGCCTGGAAAAAACCCAGTCGCGAAGCTTATAGTTAACCGCCCTTTTGCCTTTATCGTGGTTTTCCAGCCATTCGACAATTTTTTTCTTGAATTCCACTGAATTCATGCCATCATACTTGCCAGAATTAACCATCACTCCCTCGCCAATATAAACTTCTTTGTCATTGCGAGGGAGCGGAGCGACCGAAGCAATCTTTTCAGAATGAGCATCCAAGATCGCCGCGCTCGCCCCGCCCGTAATTGCATTGGCGGTGTTCTCTCGCGATGACAAATCTGGATCAATAACCTGAATGATCGGCAGCTTGAATTTCTTCGCGAACTCAAAATCCCTTTCATCATGCGCAGGTACGGCCATGATGGCGCCTGTGCCATAACTGCTTAAAACATAATCCGCGATCCAGATTGGGATTTTTTCATTATTAACCGGGTTAATGGCATAACCGCCGGTAAACACGCCGGTTTTTTCTTTGGCCAAGTCTGTCCGGTCCAAATCTGATTTTTTTGCGGCTTGTTTCTGGTAATCCTCAACCGCTTTTCTATTTTCCGAAGTAGTGACGGCTTCAACCAGAGGATGCTCGGGCGATAAAACCAGATAAGTCGCGCCGAATAGAGTGTCTGGCCGGGTGGTGAAGACCCGAATAACTGGGGACTTTAAACTGGGGACTTTAAACTTATCGGCCGGTTCTTGGTTCTTAGTTACAAGCTCAAAGTCAACTAACGCGCCTTCGCTTTTGCCAATCCAATTTCTTTGCAAATGCTTGATTGACTCTGGCCAGTCCAATTTATCCAAATCCTTCAACAGCCTTTCGATGTATTTCGAATCCGTAATTTTAACCAGCCACTGGCGGATGTTTTTTCTGACCACTTCCGTGCCGCACCTTTCGCACTTGCCGCCAACCACTTCTTCATTGGCCAAGCCGGTCTTATCTTTCGGACACCAGTTTATAGGGGCAAAGGCCTCATAAGCCAAACCGCGCTTAAACAATTGCACGAAAATCCATTGGGTCCATTGGTAATAGTTAGGGTCGGTTGTATTTATTTCTCGCGACCAATCGTAGGAAAAACCCAGAGCCTGAATTTGCTTTTTGAAATTTTTGATGTTTTTTTTAAGGGTTTCAGCCGGCGGCGTACCGGTTTTCAGAGCATAATTTTCCGCGGGCAGACCGAAAGCGTCCCAACCCATGGGATGCAAAACTTCTTGACCCTGCATCCGCAAAAAGCGAGTATAAATATCCGAAGCAGTGTAGCCTTCTGGGTGGCCAACATGCAAACCTTCGCCCGAAGGGTAGGGAAACATATCCAAAACATACGCTTTAGTTTTCTTTGGAAAATCAGGCGCTTTAAAAATCTTGGCCCGCAACCAAGCTTTTTGCCATCTTTTTTCTACCTTTTCTGGATTATATTTTTCAGAAACCATGATTGACTAAGTTTACCAAATTTAGGCTGTTTTTCCAAGGTTTTTTTGCTTTTTTTGGAAAGAAGCCCATATTTATCTTGACAAATAAATTACGCGATGTTATGTTTGTGGCTCACCAGTCTCTATGTTTTCATGGGGATTTTTTGTAAAACCCGCACCACTTTCCAATTCAAGTTTTTAAAGAGAAGTATATTGAAATTTGCCCGGCTTAATTAACTTGTAGGCGCGTAAATAAGCCTTTAACTGGAAAGTGGTGCGGGTTAAAATCACTAGCCTGTACTAAGAAATTAAATTACTAATCATTTAAATATTAGCGATCGAGTCATTAAAATTTTCTTAAGTTCGTTGTTGCGGATCTTGACTGCCTTGGGCGCGGTTTTAAAAGGTTTAGGAAAAATTCTGATTTTTCTTTTGCGACCACTAAGGTGGCTGGGTCGGCTGTTTTGGTTTGCTTGGCTGCGGCCGCTGTATCGGCTCTACCGCTTATTCAAAAGCAAATTCAACCGCATCATCACGCCGGCGAAAAATCGTTGGGCTTTTTTCCTTTTGCACCGGCATGCGGTTACGGTCATCATCGCCGTGGTTGCGGGTCTAATTACCATCAATAATGTCCAGGCGCAGAGCTCTGATCCGGCGACATTTGGCCGAAACAGCCTTTATGCCAAATTATTTGCTACTAATGAGTCCGAAGATTTAGAAATTACTGAAGGGCCGGCGCAGTTAATTAACTTAAGCGACCAAAAATTGGCTTTGACTCCCAGTCAGAATTCCGACATCCGCGCTACTGCCACTGACTCTTCCGGCGAAACAATAAATCCTGAACAGCAGTTGGCCTTGGGCATTGGTGGCGGCAACATCGAAAAAGAAAATGAAGAAGTCAGATATTACATCGTGGAGGGTGGCGATACCCTAAGCGGCATCGCGCAAAGGTTCGGCATCAGCACCCAAACGGTTTTGTCGGCCAATAACCTTAATGAAAACGATCTAATCAAGCCCGGCCAGAAGCTGACCATTTTGCCAGTTGACGGCGTGACACACACGATTAAAGCCGGGGACACGGTGGAAAAAATCGCGCAGAAATATAAAGCGGATAAGGACAAAATTTTGGCTTTTAACCGTTTGGCCAGCAATGAGGCTTTAAATGCTGGCGAAGAATTAATTATCCCCGGCGGCACCGTCGAGCCGGTCGCTCGGCCCCAACCGCAACCACAAACCTCCATCTCACGGCAGTTTGCCATCTTTAATGTGCCGCCGCCAGCCCGGGCGGTTTCCGGCGCCCGGCTGCAATGGCCAACCCCAGGCCGAAAAATCAATCAGTATTTCAGGTACGGGCATACGGGTATTGATATTGACGGCACTTATGCTTCGCCGATTTACGCGGCAGATAGCGGCGTGGTTGAAAGCGTGGTTTATGCCCGCTATGGCTACGGTTTTCATATCATCATTAACCATGGCGGCGGGCGCGAAACCCTTTACGGGCACGCCAGTAAAATTTTTGTACGCGCCGGCCAGTCAGTGAAACGTGGGCAGTCAATTGGTATGGTGGGCTCAACCGGCCGCTCCACGGGTACGCACTTACATTTTGAAGTAATACAAAACGGAGCAAAACGTAACCCGCTTAGCTATTACTAAAAAGCTGTTAATTTTTTAACCGCTCACTTAGCCGGTTTATTTATCCGGCGATTATTTTAAATATTTCTGAATCCTACGAATAATCTCGTCAATGGTGAGATTGGCTTTAATCAAATATTCATTGGCGCCTAATTGCATGCCTTTGGTGACATCTGAATCTTGGCCCAAATTCGAAAGCAAAACAATGGGAATCTTTGAAACCCGTTGGTCGCCAGATGCCCGGATTTGCTGAAGAACGCTAAAACCGTCCAAGCCCGGCAAAATCACATCTAATAAAACCAATTCTGGCCTGGTGTTTTGGATAGTGCGCAGGCCTTCCTGGCCGTCCACGCAAATCTGCACAGCAAAACCTTCACGCTTCAGTTTCGCGCTAAGTAGTTCGCGTAAAAACTGGTCGTCCTCTATCAACAAAATCCTGTGTTCCGAATTCCTGGTTTTGGCGTCAACCAAAGCCTCTTCCGTGAATTTCTCTTTTTTTGAAGTGGCGGACTTTACAGTGGGTGGCATAAAAATTTTTTGAACTTTTTTTACCACCTCTTCGGGTGTAATTTGGGCTTTTACGACATAATCTTTGGCACCAAGGTTGATGGCCTTATCAACCTCCACGGGCTGACCCGAGTTGGAAATAATAATAATCGGCGGAATCGAAACTTGGCTTTCTTGCAAACTGCGAAGAACTTCATAACCATTCATTTTGGGCATTACAATGTCCAGCAAAACAACATCTGGCTTTTCAGCGATGATCAAGCCCAAGCCCTCTTCCCCGTTTTCGGCGGTTGAAACTTTAAATCCCTCGTGTTCAAATTTTTTGGCCAAGACCTCGCGCAAAATCTTCTCATCTTCGACTATTAAAATATGCTTGGACATAAAAACTTAACTAAGCTTATTGGTAATCGCCGGCGGGGGTAGTTTTTGTGGCCGGTGATAAACGACGCCCAGGAATACAGTCAGCAAGGCGGCGATTGAAAATAAATCGCCCAAAATTGCGATGGTTTCCGTTGAAGCAAGATAAAAAGTAATGGCCGTGACCATAATCAGGGCCGCACCAACGCCGATGGTTATCGAGCGGACCCGAACCACATGATTGACTTTTTCATGCCAACCACGATGGATGAAAAAAATGGCTCCCGGGATCAAAACAAGAATCATTAAAACGCCAGTATAAACGCCTACTGCCGCTTGAACATTCCAGCTCGTAATGCCAGTCGCGGCGTCCACCATAGGTTTTGCCGGCTGCAGTAATGACCAGATGAAACTGATGGCGGCCAAACCCAGAAAACCAAAGAAAAAACGCTTGGCCCAATTCGGCCGCGTGAAGAAAACCACGATTCTGCCAAAATAGACCGTGGCTAAAAGAAAAAAACCATTACCCAAAGCAAAGCTCACACCCAAAAATTGAGTTTGGCTGCTGGCTAACAGCCGGGGCACGAACAAAAAAACATAAGCCAGTGTCATGAAAATATAGGTCATGAAGAAACTCTTCAGGGTTTGGCTGCTAGGATCCTGTTGCCAGCCTCGATGCAGGCGAACGGCCAAATAACCACAAACGCCGGCATTGATTAGATCGATTATGGTGGAAGTTTGGAGCGTCATTTTTTTAAAAATTCTGAAGCGCTTGCTCGAGTTTTTCTGTTTTGTTCCAAACCTGCGTGCGGTCTTTTACCAAGGGCAAAGCGACATAGAAAGAAGTGCCCTTGCCTTCGTGGCTTTCAAACCACACACGGCCATGGTGTTTTTGAATGATATTGTGGGTGATGAATAAGCCTAAGCCCGTGCCTTCAGTCTGCATCCTGATTACGTTATCGCCGCGGAAAAATTTGCTAAACACGCGAGGCTGCTGATTCACCGGAATGCCCACGCCCGTATCTTGGATACTGATAATCAGCTCTTCCTTTTCGGGCTTGACGCGCACATAAATCTTACCACCAAAAGGTGTGTACTTTAAAGCATTGTCCACGATATTTTGCAGGCCCAAATGAATTTTTTGAGTGTCAACGCGCACTATCGGCAATGGGATTTTGCCTGGATCATATTCCAAGCTAATGCGTTTTTCCTGGGCCACGTGTTTTTGCTCTTCAATCAGCTCCCGCAAAATTGGATCAATAGACTGTTCCACGAACAAGTAAGTGAACCGCCCTTCTTCAATCCGGGACACATTCAATAAATCGTTAATCAAATCAATCATGCGCTCGTTGCTTTGGTAACCTTTGACAATCAATTCTTGCTGCTCTTCATTCAAAGGACCCAGGTCTTTATCCATTAACATTTTCAAAGACCACTTGATAGCCGAAAGCGGGGTGCGCAGCTGGTGGCTTGCCACGGAAATAAATTCGGTTTTCAGTTGGTCTAATTCTTTCAAGCGCTGGTTGGCAGTCTGAAAAGCCTGGTTAGCTCGAATCAAATCTTCATTGACTTTGGCTAATTCTTTTTCCACTTTTTCCAAACTCCTGACCACATAACCCGACCGGTATGTGGAAACCGCCATTAAAACCACTAAAGTAAAACCCGTCGCTGCAATATAGGCGTAGTTCTGATGCAGGTCGGGCGCCACAGGAAAAGGCGTGTAGTGCGTTAACCAGCCCTGATCTTCTAAAGTAAATAAGGCGGCAAAAAAAGTGGTGCCGACGAAAAAATTAATCGGTCCGGCCAAACGGGAAAAATGCACGTTGGTACCGACAATCTGCAAAAGGTAAAGCGGCAGAAACACGCTGGTGATGCCGCCGGTAAAGTGGACGATTGAGGTGATGATAAACATATCTATCACCAAGCCCAGATACGGCCAGAATTTAGCAATGTCTTTGCGGCTGTAGACATAGCTTAAAATCAGATTAAATGCCAAAGCCAGTGAAACGGAAAATAAAATTCCGGCCAAAAAGAAAGAGGCGCCGAACTGGGAAGCCAGCCAGGATAAAAATACAACAATGAATATCACAAGATAACGGATGACAACCGACCATTGCAACCGTTTTTGCCGTTCTTGTTTTTCCAGCTCCATCAAATCCTCAATCTTCATGATTTTAGCTTTTTATTTTTGATGCTTTAATTCTAGCACTTTTTAGGCTTTTCGTCAACCAAATTAACTTTGACAATTCCCTTAACGCGGTGTTAAGATTTACCCTTAATTAAGTTCTTTAAAAATTTATAAGTTTAATAGTAAATTAAGGCACTCTTAAATCTGTAGCGACTAATAATGTAGAGGGTGTTAATGAAATGATAACTAACTCAAAAGCTAGGGTTAAAATCGGATGAAAATATTTTACGGTGAACCTCTAACAGCAAGGAGTCGAGAGTAATGTCTAAAATATTACTCGATGGCGAAAGCCTCACGATCCGCGACGCAATCGACGTTGCACGCGGCCACCATGACCATAATGGCGGCCATACCTACCCCCACGTGGAAATATCTGGGGAAGTCAGAGAAAAACTTCACGCTTTTCGTACCGGTCTAGAGGAGCGCATGGCGGCTGGTGATATCATCTACGGTGTCAATACCGGTTGTGGAATCAAAAAGGCTACCATTATTCCTGACAACGAGATTGACGATTATCAGGCTCACTACATTCCTGCGCATTGCGTCGGTTTTGGCGAGCCTTTTCCCGAGGAAATCGTTCGCTTGGCCATGATCCTGCGCGTCAATTCTTTCTGCAAGGGGAATTCGGGTTTGCGCCTGTGCTTACTCGAGAAGATTCTCGAATTGTATAACAAAGGTATTATTCCCTGTATTCCTCAAAAGGGTTCGGTCGGCGCGAGCGGAGATCTCTGTCCGTTAGCTCACATGTCAGCCGTGCTGATTGGCCTGCCGAAGCAAAAGGCGTATTACCAAGGTATGTTAATGACGGCGCCTGAAGCACTGAAGGCAGCCGGGATTGAACCAATTACCCTGAAAGCCAAGGAAGCTATGGGTCTGACCAATGGTTCGACTTTCATGCTAGCAGCTACCATTCTGGCCGCCTATGACGCGAAAGTCCTGCTGGAATATTCGGACATGGCCGCCGCTCTGTCACTTGAAACGATACGCGGGGAGAAGAATGCTTATGACCCTCGTATTCACGAAGCTCGCAATCATCCAGGCCAAATAGCAGTTGCCGCTCATGTGCGTGTCAAGACCCCCAAAATTAAGACACTTTTTCGACGAGTGGGAGCAGCCGTTGGGCAAACAATACCGGCGGCATTTTCAGTACCGAATGAATACGGGT